>NZ_JBFTJT010000002.1:0-358281 GCF_056395565.1 Paenarthrobacter sp. 10L412
TAATGTGTGTCCGGCGGTGTCCTACTCTCCCACACCCTCCCGGGTGCAGTACCATCGGCGCTGTGGGTCTTAGCTTCCGGGTTCGGAATGGGACCGGGCGTTTCCCCCACGCTATGACCGCCGTAACCTTGTTACCCGTTCCCCGCACCGGTTTGGGTGGTGGGGTGGGAAGACTGTGTGGTTACAACATGTGTGTTCCCTCGGTGTTGAGGGTCCTGTGGTGTTGTGTATTTAGTTGTGGTTTTTGTTCCTGTGAGCAACGGGTTGTTGTTCGGGAACCACATAGTGGACGCGTGCAGTGTTTGTGTGTGGTGTAAGTTGTTGGCCTATTAGTACCGGTCAGCTTCACGAGTCTTTGGTCCTCGCTTCCACATCCGGCCTATCAACCCAGTGGTCTGGCTGGGGGCCTCTCACACAAATTGTGTATGGAAATCTCATCTTGAAGCGAGCTTCCCGCTTAGATGCTTTCAGCGGTTATCCCATCCGAACGTAGCTAATCAGCGGTGCACTTGGCAGTACAACTGACACACCAGAGGTTCGTCCGTCCCGGTCCTCTCGTACTAAGGACAGCCCTTCTCAAATTTCCTGCGCGCGCAGCGGATAGGGACCGAACTGTCTCACGACGTTCTAAACCCAGCTCGCGTACCGCTTTAATGGGCGAACAGCCCAACCCTTGGGACCTACTCCAGCCCCAGGATGCGACGAGCCGACATCGAGGTGCCAAACCATGCCGTCGATATGGACTCTTGGGCAAGATCAGCCTGTTATCCCCGAGGTACCTTTTATCCGTTGAGCGACGGCCATTCCACAATGTACCGCCGGATCACTAGTCCCGACTTTCGTCCCTGCTTGAGATGTCTCTCTCACAGTCAAGCTCCCTTGTGCACTTACACTCGACACCTGATTGCCAACCAGGCTGAGGGAACCTTTGGGCGCCTCCGTTACTTTTTAGGAGGCAACCGCCCCAGTTAAACTACCCATCAGGCACTGTCCCTGACCCGGATCACGGGCCGAAGTTAGATGTCCAAAGTGACCAGAGTGGTATTTCAACGATGACTCCACCCGAACTGGCGTCCGGGTTTCAACGTCTCCCACCTATCCTACACAAGCCACTCCGAACACCAATACCAAACTATAGTAAAGGTCTCGGGGTCTTTCCGTCCTGCTGCGCGTAACGAGCATCTTTACTCGTACTGCAATTTCGCCGAGTTTATGGTTGAGACAGCGGGGAAGTCGTTACTCCATTCGTGCAGGTCGGAACTTACCCGACAAGGAATTTCGCTACCTTAGGATGGTTATAGTTACCACCGCCGTTTACTGGGGCTTAAATTCTCAGCTTCGCCCGCAAGGGGCTAACCGGTCCTCTTAACCTTCCAGCACCGGGCAGGAGTCAGTCCGTATACATCGTCTTGCGACTTCGCACGGACCTGTGTTTTTAGTAAACAGTCGCTTCCCCCTGGTCTCTGCGGCCCACACCCGCTCCACAGAGCAAGTCTGTATCACGGGGCAGGCCCCCCTTCTCCCGAAGTTACGGGGGCATTTTGCCGAGTTCCTTAACCATAATTCTCTCGATCGCCTTGGTATTCTCTACCTGATCACCTGTGTCGGTTTGGGGTACGGGCGGCTAAAACCTCGCGTCGATGCTTTTCTAGGCAGCATAGGATCACCGGATCCCCCCGWACGGGGGTCCCATCAGATCTCAGGATCGTGCTCGAAACACACAGGAACGGATTTGCCTATCCCTGACCCTACATCCTTGGACCGGGGCAACCATCGCCCGGCCCGGCTACCTTCCTGCGTCACACCTGTTAATACGCTTACCTCCCGGGATCAGGTCCCGCGCTCGGCCAAAACCCACACACCACAAGGGTGATAGGGCAGGCTCCGGGCGGTTAGTATCCCCCGCTTGGCATGGGCGGTTTTTCGCCGGTACGGGAATATCAACCCGTTGTCCATCGACTACGCCTGTCGGCCTCGCCTTAGGTCCCGACTTACCCAGGGCAGATTAGCTTGACCCTGGAACCCTTGATCATTCGGCGGACGGGTTTCTCACCCGTCTTTCGCTACTCATGCCTGCATTCTCACTCGTGTAGGCTCCACCGCTGGTTTCCACCGCGACTTCACTGCCCACACGACGCTCCCCTACCACTCCACACCCCTGAACCACGAAGGCTAGGGTACTGTGTGAAATCCACAACTTCGGCGGTGTACTTGAGCCCCGCTACATTGTCGGCGCGGAATCACTTGACCAGTGAGCTATTACGCACTCTTTCAAGGATGGCTGCTTCTAAGCCAACCTCCTGGTTGTCTTCGCAACTCCACATCCTTTCCCACTTAGCACACGCTTAGGGGCCTTAGTTGGTGGTCTGGGCTGTTTCCCTCTCGACTATGAAGCTTATCCCCCACAGTCTCACTGCTGCGCTCTCACTTACCGGCATTCGGAGTTTGGCTGACGTCAGTAACCTTGTAGGGCCCATCGGCCATCCAGTAGCTCTACCTCCGGCAAGAAACACGCAACGCTGCACCTAAATGCATTTCGGGGAGAACCAGCTATCACGGAGTTTGATTGGCCTTTCACCCCTACCCACAGCTCATCCCCTCCATTTTCAACTGAAGTGGGTTCGGTCCTCCACGACGTCTTACCGTCGCTTCAACCTGGCCATGGGTAGATCACTCCGCTTCGGGTCTAGATCACGCCACTACACTCGCCCTGTTCAGACTCGCTTTCGCTACGGCTACCCCACACGGGTTAACCTCGCGACGTAACACTAACTCGCAGGCTCATTCTTCAAAAGGCACGCCGTCACCAGAATCAGACTGGCTCCGACGGATTGTAAGCACACGGTTTCAGGTACTGTTTCACTCCCCTCCCGGGGTACTTTTCACCTTTCCCTCACGGTACTGGTCCGCTATCGGTCATTAGGAAGTATTTAGGCTTATCAGGTGGTCCTGACAGATTCGCACGGGATTTCTCGGGCCCCGTGCTACTTGGGATCCTCTCCAGGCGGTACACAACATTACGGTTACGGGGCTCACACCCTCTCTGGCCGGCCTTTCAAGACCGTTCACCTATGCCTGCACTACACACCCCACCAGTCCGGCAGAACCAGTACGGAAAGTCCCACAACCCCGCCCATGCAACGCCCGCCGGCTATCACACATGGAAACGGTTTAGCCTGATCCGCGTTCGCTCGCCACTACTAACGGAATCACTATTGTTTTCTCTTCCTGCGGGTACTGAGATGTTTCACTTCCCCGCGTTCCCCCCACGCACCCTATGTGTTCAGATGCGGGTCACACAATCACCWTGCAGCGTTGTGCGGGGTTTCCCCATTCGGACATCCTGGGATCAACGCTCGGTTATCAACTCCCCCAGGCTTATCGCAGATTCCTACGTCCTTCTTCGGCTCCTAATGCCAAGGCATCCACCGTGTGCCCTTAAAAACTTGACCACACAAAGATCAAAAACTTACTCGAGAGAACCATGACCRCTAAGGGCCAGGTTCATTCATAAGAAATTGCTGTAGGAACACACACACGTGTGTGTTCCAGATGCTCGCGTCCACTATGTAGTTCTCAAACAACAACCCCATCAACCAGACCCCCGGACACCACAACCCACACACCCACAAAAGGAGCGGAGCCGCTAAACAGTGACCGGCAATACCGGAAGCAGGAACAAAAGAAACACCAGAAGATGCCCCCATGCATTGCTGCAAAAAGGTCCTGTTGCCTCAGGACCCAACAGTGCGCCAAACACAACCCACACAAACCACGCCCCGGCGCGTTCCAGGCAACCACCACACCCCMCAAGGAGACGCGGCACCGCCGTACTAACACCAGGACACAACCGGWAAGGCCATGCCAAAAAATTGATTCGTTGATGTTTCCACCCATGAGCACCCACCGCAGAACATRCGCCTGCGCAATGGGCAACACTGACAACCCGTCATCCACCCATGCAGGCRAACAACACAGCTGTTAGCAGCTCCTTAGAAAGGAGGTGATCCAGCCGCACCTTCCGGTACGGCTACCTTGTTACGACTTAGTCCCAATCGCCGGTCCCACCTTCGACGGCTCCCCCCACAAGGGTTAGGCCACCGGCTTCGGGTGTTACCAACTTTCGTGACTTGACGGGCGGTGTGTACAAGGCCCGGGAACGTATTCACCGCAGCGTTGCTGATCTGCGATTACTAGCGACTCCGACTTCATGGGGTCGAGTTGCAGACCCCAATCCGAACTGAGACCGGCTTTTTGGGATTAGCTCCACCTCACAGTATCGCAACCCTTTGTACCGGCCATTGTAGCATGCGTGAAGCCCAAGACATAAGGGGCATGATGATTTGACGTCGTCCCCACCTTCCTCCGAGTTGACCCCGGCAGTCTCCTATGAGTCCCCGCCATAACGCGCTGGCAACATAGAACGAGGGTTGCGCTCGTTGCGGGACTTAACCCAACATCTCACGACACGAGCTGACGACAACCATGCACCACCTGTAAACCGACCGCAAGCGGGGCACCTGTTTCCAGGTCTTTCCGGTTCATGTCAAGCCTTGGTAAGGTTCTTCGCGTTGCATCGAATTAATCCGCATGCTCCGCCGCTTGTGCGGGCCCCCGTCAATTCCTTTGAGTTTTAGCCTTGCGGCCGTACTCCCCAGGCGGGGCACTTAATGCGTTAGCTACGGCGCGGAAAACGTGGAATGTCCCCCACACCTAGTGCCCAACGTTTACGGCATGGACTACCAGGGTATCTAATCCTGTTCGCTCCCCATGCTTTCGCTCCTCAGCGTCAGTTACAGCCCAGAGACCTGCCTTCGCCATCGGTGTTCCTCCTGATATCTGCGCATTTCACCGCTACACCAGGAATTCCAGTCTCCCCTACTGCACTCTAGTCTGCCCGTACCCACTGCAGAACCGGAGTTGAGCCCCGGTCTTTCACAGCAGACGCGACAAACCGCCTACGAGCTCTTTACGCCCAATAATTCCGGATAACGCTTGCGCCCTACGTATTACCGCGGCTGCTGGCACGTAGTTAGCCGGCGCTTCTTCTGCAGGTACCGTCACTTTCGCTTCTTCCCTACTGAAAGAGGTTTACAACCCGAAGGCCGTCATCCCTCACGCGGCGTCGCTGCATCAGGCTTTCGCCCATTGTGCAATATTCCCCACTGCTGCCTCCCGTAGGAGTCTGGGCCGTGTCTCAGTCCCAGTGTGGCCGGTCACCCTCTCAGGCCGGCTACCCGTCGTCGCCTTGGTAGGCCATTACCCCACCAACAAGCTGATAGGCCGCGAGTCCATCCAAAACCACAAAAGCTTTCCACCACCATGACATGCGCCAGATGGTCGTATCCGGTATTAGACCCAGTTTCCCAGGCTTATCCCAGAGTCAAGGGCAGGTTACTCACGTGTTACTCACCCGTTCGCCACTAATCCCCCAGCAAGCTGGGATCATCGTTCGACTTGCATGTGTTAAGCACGCCGCCAGCGTTCATCCTGAGCCAGGATCAAACTCTCCGTTGAAAAATAACAGACACAACCACACCCACCGGAAATAACGGCAAGACGCGGCTGCACAAAATTCGAAACCAGCTGAAAACCAGACCACCACACACGGGGGTGCGCAGCGGCGACTCAGAAGACATTACACGCCCACCAGCCCCGACACAAATCCACCCCCCACACCAACCAAAAACCCCGCAAAACACAAGCCAAACAGGGCCACCCAAACCCAAAACCACCCCAAAACCACCAAAACAACCACCCGTGAAGCCCGTCACACCAGCCAACACCCCACCACCCGGCCGCCCAACACCAAAACCAGCCACCGCCGTCGAACGTTCCCAACCCCACACCAAGAACCGACAGGACAGGACATGAGAGAACGACCCCCAAACATGCCCCGATGTGAGAGAAGAACGGTCCAAACACATCCGGATGTGAGAGAAGGATGCTCGAAAACACCGACGATGTGAGAGAACAACCGGGGGCGGGGTCATCCGGCAGCGCGCGTCCAAGCGAGGCACGAGCGAGCGCGCAGAGGATGACCCCCGCTCAATGGTCGCCAGGTTCTTCTTGCCCCGGCGAAGAAGCAGGTACCGGCCATGCAGGAGCTCGTCCTGGGCGATGACGGCGTCGGGATCGGACACCTTCGTATTGTTCACGTAGGCGCCGCCCTCCCCCACGGTCCGACGGGCGGCCGACTTGCTGTCGGACAAACCGGAGGCCACGAGCAAGTCAATGATGCCCAGACCGTCGGCACTGATCTTCGCGGACGGAAGTTCCGCCGTCGCTGATTCCAGCGTGTGCTCGTCCAGGACGGTGAGGTCGCCGTTGCCAAATAGGGCTGCGGAAGCCGCGATGACCTTTTCGGTCGCATCGATCCCGTGCACCAACGAGGTGACTTCGAACGCAAGCTTCTTCTGGCCTTCGCGGGCAAAGGGGCGCTCAGCAACAGACTGGCCAAGCTCATCAATTTCCGCACGTGAAAGGAAAGTGAAGACCTTCAGCCGATCGACAACATCGGCATCGGCCGTGTTCAGCCAGAACTGGTAGAACGCGTACGGGCTGCACATTTCGGGGTCCAGCCAAATGGCGTTGCCCTCGCTCTTGCCGAACTTGGTGCCGTCCGAGTTGGTGATGAGCGGCGTACCCAGGGCGTGGACGCTCTTGCCCTCCACCTTGCGGATGAGTTCGGTGCCGCTGGTGAGGTTGCCCCATTGGTCCGAGCCACCCGTCTGCAGTGTACAGCCGTAGTCGCGGAACAGTTGGAGGTAATCCATGCCCTGCAGGATCTGGTAGCTGAACTCGGTGTAGCTGATGCCCTCGTCGGAGCTCAACCGCGAGGCGACAGCATCCTTGCGCAGCATGGTGCCCACGCGGAAGTGCTTGCCGATTTCACGCAGGAAGTCGATGGCGCTCAACGGCGCCGTCCAGTCCAGGTTGTTGACCATGCGCGCGGCGTTGTCGCCCTCAAAACTGAGGAAACGGCGCACCTGGCCCTGGAGGTAGCCGACCCACTCCGCAACCGTGTCCTTGGTGTTCAAGGTGCGTTCCGCCGTCGGACGTGGATCGCCGATCAGGCCCGTGGACCCGCCAACCAGGCCGAGCGGCTTGTGGCCGGCCAGCTGCAATCGACGCATCAGGAGGAGCTGCACCAGGTTACCCAGGTGAAGGGACGGGGCGGTGGGGTCGAAGCCACAGTAATACGTGATCGGGTCCCCGGCGAGCAGCTTTTCCAGTTCCGTTTCATCGGTGGAAACGTGGACAAGGCCGCGCCATTTGAGCTCCTGCCAGATGTTGGCAAAGGCGGGATCGTTGTGCTGGGACTCGATGTTGTTTACGTGTGACACGAGTTCTAAGTTAGCAGGATTGTTGAGCCTGCTTTTCCTAGCGTTCAATGCCGGCAGGCAGCGGTGCCGCAGCGATGAGCCTGAGCCGTTGCGTGGGTCGGGTCATGGCGACGTAGAGGTCGCCCACCTTGCCGTGCTCGTGATTGAGCATGGCGGCTGGTTCCAGGACGATGACGCCATCAAATTCCAGGCCCTTCGCTTCCTTGGGGCTGATGACCACGATGTCCTGCTCGTAGCTTCCGGCTCCTGAGCCGATGCGCCGGCCGTAGATCTCACGCAGCGCCGCAGCCGCCTGCGGCAGCAGTGGGCCATCGGCGATCACAGCCAGCAGGCCGCCGTCGATTGCTTCCACTTCCTCGGGCAGGACCTCGATCAGGCGGGAGACAATTCCGTCCGCTTCGACGCGGTCCACAATGGGCGACCATTTGCCTTCGCGCACGGCCTTCGGAGCTGAGACCACAAGGCCTGCGCGGTTGGCCATCCGGACAGCGGCTTCCGCGATCTGGGACGGCGTGCGGTAGTTGACGGTGAGCTCTTCGAGCTGCCAGCGGTCACCGAACGACGGCGCCAGCGCGCTTTGCCACGAATTGGCGCCGGCCGCGGCACTCGTTTGGGCGATATCCCCCACGATCGTGAAGGACTTCAACGGGCAGCGACGCACGAGGAGCCGCCACTGCATGGCCGAAAGCTCCTGTGCCTCATCAACCACGATGTGGCCGAAAGCCCAGGAACGGTCACTCGTGGCGCGCTCGGCTGCGGTGAGCCGGTTCTCGCGTTCCTGGTTCTGGTCTGCCAGTTCTTCGGCGCTCACCAGGACATCCACGCCCATGGCTTCCATGTTGGCCAGGGTCTGCTTGGCATTGGCGAGATCACGGGCGCGGTCGGCTTCCTGCTGGGCCAGTCCCCTGCCCGCGGCAGGGTCCAGCTCACCGAGCAGCTCGGCAGCTTCGTCCAGGAGCGGCACGTCCGCCTCGGTCCAGGGAGCATCGACGGGCCTCTGCAGGAGGGATCGCTGTTCCGGTGTGAGGTGCGGCGTGCAGGCTTCCAGGATGGCAGGCTTGCTGAAGAGCTCGGAGATCAGCTTCTCCGGTGTCATCGGCATCCAGCACAGGTTCAATGCGATACGGACGTCCCGGGCAGACCGGACGTCTTCGGCGAGGTAGGCGCGATCGGCGTTATTGCCGATGTTCGATTCCTCGACGAGGTCCGTCAGTTGCTCCGTGAGCTCACGGAGCAGGATCTTGACGAACGTCAGCCGGGCTTCGTTGTGGGGTTTGCCGGTGGCCCGGGCCTTTTCCCGTGCCCGGCGGACCTGACGGACGGTCAGCGTCAGCTTGCGGGAATCCACTTCGAGAATGCGGTCTTCTGCAGGCGTGCGCTGCCGGTTCGCTACAGCGTTGGCCACCACCGTGGCCATGTCGAGCTTGCCTTTGAGGGCCGCGACGTCGGGATCTTCCTCGGGAACAGCGTGGATTCCGGGCATGAGCCGGCCAAGACTGGCCATGACGACGCCGGTCTCGCCCAGCGACGGCAGCACACGCTCGATGTAGTGCATAAAGGACGACGACGGTCCCACCAGCAGCACGCCGGCACTCTTAAGGCGATCACGGTGCGTGTACAGGAGGTAGGCGGCGCGGTGCAGTGCCACTGCGGTCTTACCCGTTCCCGGACCACCTTGTACGACGAGCGCCCCCGAGATCGAGGAACGGATGATCCTGTCTTGCTCCGACTGGATGGTTCCCACGATGTCGGACATACGGCCCGTGCGCTTGGAATTCAGTGCCGCAAGGAGCGCGCCCTCGCCCTGCAGGGAATCGTTGTCCGCGAGCATCCCGGCATCCAGGACATCGTCCTCGATCGCCTTCACGTCGCGGCCTTGCAGTATCAGGTGTCGACGGCGGCGCACACCTTGGCGGTCGAATGCGGTGGCCTGGTAGAAGTGGCCGGCTTCGGGCGCGCGCCAGTCAACCATGAGCCGCTGCAGATCGGCCGTAGACAACCCGATGCGGCCAATGTACTGAGCCTCACCCGAGTCCAGATCCAGGCGGCCGAAAACCAGACGGTCATCGACGGCGTCGAGCTGGGCAAGGCGGTCCTCATACAGCGCGGCGAACGCGTCACGTTCGGAGACGTTTTGCATGGTTCCCACTGCACCAGCCTTGCGCACCTGGGCCAGCTGGGCGCGCTTTTCTTCGCGCAGCTCATCGAGCCGGGCATATAGCCCAGCAACGTATTCCTGCTCGTGGACCAAATCAGCGTCGTGCATCGAACCGTAACCCCTATCGCAAAAGACAGACCGTCCATTCTACAGCGATTTTGGTAAACGCGTGGGGTCCAGGTCATATGGCGGACCAGCGGCCAAAGTTCACGCCCTGTTGCGTGGCCGCGCCGCTTTGTACCGTGACACCGTTGGATCATCTTCGATCCAGAAACGCCAGGGATAGTCCGTACTTCCACCGGGGCCAGCCACCCCAACCCGCGGTCCGCTGGCCACCGCCGCTGCCGGCGTCTTAGGCAACCAAAAGCTGAACGGTGACGCAAGCGCGTCACGGCCCGTGTCCGCCGTCGTAAGTCCTAAAGCGGAGGCTAGGCGCGCCGGTCCACTGGCCAAGTCCTTGTGCGTTTTGGAGGCAGGCCTTCGGACAGTGGCAAGCCCCTCCCCTTCAACAATCTCGCCGGCCCGCAAGAGCAGCGCAGACGGTGAACCCTTGGGACCGCAGACGATGTTGGCGCAGTAGTGCATGCCATAGGTGAAGTAGACGTACAGGAATCCTGGCGGTCCGAACATGGGCGCGTTACGGGCCGTGGGACCGCCGAAAGTGTGCGATCCGGGATCGGGGTGTTCGGAATCGCGTGGGCCCATATACGCCTCCACTTCAGTAAGCCTCACCGCGACCGGACCGGCTTCGGAGTAGTGGGTGAGCACTGCGCCGAGGATCAGTGGAGCGATGGCACGGGGGTCGCCCTCAAGGAACTTACGCACTTTTTCGGGATCGCTGACTCCCTTCTCCATGGACGAGCTCATGCCCAGACCCTAGCAAAAATCGTGCAACGGCCATGTCCGATTTCCGCTAGCAGCGGACGTGGACTCCTGACAGGATGAGGGAATGGACTTCTGGCAGCGCTACAGGGCAATTGACGCCCGCGACACCCGCTTCGACGGGCAATTCTTCACAGCCGTCAGCTCGACTGGTATCTACTGCCGGCCGTCCTGCCCCGCCCGGACGCCGAAGGCCGAGAACGTCACGTTCTACGAAACCTCGGCCGCTGCCCACGAAGCCGGGTATCGCGCTTGCAAGCGATGCCTCCCTGAAGCTGTCCCCGGAACACCGGCCTGGAACATCCGATCTGACGTTGCCGGCCGTGCAATGCGTTTGATCAACGACGGCGTGATCACCCGCGAGGGCGTCGACGGTCTGGCCCACCGTCTGGGTTATTCAGCGCGCCAGCTCAACCGGATCCTTAGCCATGAGCTGGGCGCCGGCCCGCTCTCACTGGCACGGGCCAGCAGGGCGCAGACGGCCAGGACGCTGTTGGTCTCAACGAACATGCTCCTCGCCGATGTCGCCTTCGCCTCGGGGTTCAATAGCGTGCGGCAATTCAACGACACCATCGGCGAGGTTTTTGCGATGACCCCGACGGCGTTGCGTGCCACAGGCGCAAAGTCCGGCGCTCGCCGGGGTGCTGCCGCGCCGACTGCCCTGACGCTTAACCTGCCTTACCGGGAACCATTTGATCCAGGCATCTTCGACTTCCTGGCCGTCCGTGCGGTGCCCGGAATTGAAGTGGCACGTACCGAAGCCGACGGAACCAGGAGCTATGGCCGCACGCTCCGCCTCCCCCGAAGCACGGCCTCTTTCTCCGTGGTTTACAGCCCCTCGACGTCGGGCAAATCGTTGCAGTTGACGGCCACGGCTGTGGACCTGCACGATCTTCCTGCGTTGTTGAGCCGCGTCCGGAGGTTGTTCGACCTGGACGCGGACCCACAGGCAATCGACGAAGCACTGGGAACAGACCCGCGGCTCACGGGGAGCATCACGGCGATTCCCGGAATTCGCGTGCCGGGAGCAGTGGACCCCCAGGAATTGCTTGTCAGGGCAATGATTGGTCAGCAGGTCACAGTTGCTGCTGCTCGAACAGCACTGACACAGTTGTCCGCTGTTGGCTCCCTCGCCGAGACCCCCACCCCCGGGCTGGAGCGGCTGTTTCCGACGCCGACTGAAATCGCCGGACACGGACGCGAACTGCTGCGGGGACCCCGGCGTCGCATCGAGTCCGTCATTGCTGCGGCCGAAGCTATGGCCACAGGGGCCCTTGAGTTTGGCTACGGCGACGACGTTGCAGCGCTGGAGCGCAAGCTGCTGCCGTTGCCAGGAGTTGGGCCGTGGACTGTAGGGTACGTCGCCATGCGGGTGCTCGGAGCGCCGGACATTTTCCTGGGCAATGACGCGGCAGTTCGAAACGGGTTGAAAGTCCTCCCGCCTGGCCCGGGCCTCAGCTCTGACTTCCGGGAAGTGAGCCCCTGGCGGTCCTACGCAACCATGCACTTGTGGCGGGCGGCAGCAAAGCCCAACGACGCATCGCCTGAAACCCGTCAGGATGTGAGAGAAGATCGGCCCAAAAGCGTCAGGACGTGAGAGAAGATCGGCCTAGCGGGCTGCGGGAAGTGCAGTGGGCCATGGGAGCAGGTCCGGCAAGTCGACGCCGTCGGCAGCCGCGGTAGCTCGCAGGCTTCCCAGGCTCGGTTCGCGGCCGGCGAGCCATGCAGCAATGTCCGTGAGCATGCCCGTAATGGCAATCGATGTGCCCCCGTGGCCGATGACCCGCTGCGGCAGTCCTGTGGGCTGCAAGACAAATTTGTACGTCTCCGGAACGCGTGCTTCGAGGAACGTGAACAGGTGCTCGCAGAAGGGGCGGCTCCAGGTTTCCGGGCCGTAGCCCAAACCCACGTCCGAAGCGTGGATGACGAGTTCGCGCCACAGCGCCAGACCGCCGTCGAGGACTGTTCCGTTCCGGTAACTGATGCGTGCAGCCCAGTCGTCGGGTCCCAAGGCGTCGAACGCTGAGAGCGCCCGCGCCAAGGCGGTTTCCACGGACTGCTTGTGTTCCTGAAGGCTGTGCCCGGCGGCAAGTTCGATCGCTTTCGTGCGGCCTTGAACTCCACCGTCATACAGTTCGATGGTTTCGCCACGCCGGGCGAACTCCAGTTGCCTGGCCATGGCGTTCGCAATTCCGGCGAGGTGGGCCAGAACATGGCCGCGGGTCCAGTCCGGGAGCTCGGACGGTTCCGGGATCGAAGCGTCATCGAGTTTGGCAAGGATGCGGGTGACGACGTCAGCGGCTTTGTGAAGCTCTGCGGGCAGCGTCTCAGCTGTGATTGCGGTCATAGCGCCATGTTAACGCACAGCGGGACGGCACCCCGTGGCAGATAGGCCTGGAAGCCTGCCTGCGGGGTGTCGTCCCGTCCTGGTTCATTGGCGAAACGGTTCAGCTGGCGTAACTGCGCGCTGCGTCCAGTTCTGCCTTGAGCGCCACCAATTGGCGTTCGACGGCGGCCGGTGCAGTTCCGCCCTGCGAGTTGCGGCTGTTGAGCGAACCTTCAGTGCTGAGCACGCTGCGGACCTCTGGAGTGAGGTGCTCCGAGATTGCTGCGTATTCCTCATCCGTCAGGTCCCACAGCTCCACGCCACGGCCTTCGGCCTGCTTGACCGCAGCACCGGAAAGCTCGTGTGCTTCACGGAAGGGAACGCCCTGGCGGACGAGCCATTCTGCAATGTCCGTGGCCAGCGCAAAGCCCTGGGGAGCCAGGGACTCCATGCGCTCGGTGTTGAACTTGAGGGTCGCGATCATGCCAGACACGGCCGGAAGCAACAGCTCCAGGGTGTCGGCGGCGTCGAAGACCGGTTCCTTGTCCTCCTGCAGATCGCGGTTGTATGCGAGCGGCAGGCCCTTGAGCGTTGCCAGCAGCCCGGTCAGGTTGCCAATGAGGCGTCCTGCCTTGCCGCGCGCGAGCTCGGCAACGTCCGGGTTCTTCTTCTGCGGCATGATCGAGGACCCCGTGGAGTACGAGTCATGCAGGGTCACGAAGGAGAATTCCTTGGTTGCCCAGAAGATGACTTCCTCGGAGATCCGGGACAGATCAACGCCAATCATGGAGCAGACCCAGGCGAACTCGGCGAAGACATCGCGGGAGGCGGTGCCATCGATCGAGTTATGGACAGCCGAGAAGAAGCCAAGATCAGCTGCAACGGCCTCTGGGTCCAGTCCCAACGACGAACCTGCCAGGGCACCCGAACCGTATGGCGAAACGCCAGCACGCTTGTCCCAGTCCTGGAGGCGCTGCACATCGCGCAGCAATGCCCACGCGTGGGCAAGGAGGTGATGGCTCAGCAATACCGGCTGGGCGTGCTGCAGGTGCGTCCGGCCAGGCATGGCCACACCTTGGTGGGCCTGGGCCTGGTCAATCAGGGCATCAATCGTGGCAAGGACCCCACTGGCAATGATCCTTGCGTGATCGCGCAGGAACATGCGGCCGAGCGTGGCCACTTGATCGTTGCGGGAACGGCCGGCACGGAGCTTGCCGCCCAACTGTGTTCCGGCACGCTCGATCAGGCCACGTTCCAGCGAACCGTGAACGTCCTCATCACTCTCGGCCGGCAGGTAGGCGCCGCTTGCGACGTCCTCGTCCAGCTGGGTGAGGGCTGCGAGCATGCCTTCAAGTTCGGCGTCGTCCAGCAGACCGGCCTTGGCCAGCACGCGGGCGTGCGCCTTGGAGCCGGCGATGTCATAGCGGGCCAGCCGCCAGTCAAAGTGCGTGGACTTGCTCAATGCTGCCAGCGCATCCGCGGGGCCGCCGGCGAACCGGCCGCCCCACAGTGCACCTTCGTTTGTTGCCGACGTCATTACTCGCCTGCGACGCGCAGGTCGCGGCCCGAGGCAACCTTGGAGGACATGCCCCACAGCTCGATGAAGCCGCGTGCCATGGACTGGTCGAAGGTGTCTCCGGTGTCGTAGGTGGCGAGGTCGAAGTCGTACAGCGAGGTCTCGGAGCGACGACCGTTGACGATTGCCTGGCCACCGTGGAGGACCATGCGGATGTCACCGGAAACGTACTGCTGGGTGTCCTCGATGAAGGCGTCCAGGGAGCGCTTCAGCGGGGAGAACCACTGTCCGTCGTAAACCAGCTCTGCCCAGCGCTGGCCGACCGTGGCCTTGAAGCGGGCCTGCTCGCGCTCAATGGTGATGTCCTCGAGGTGCTTGTGCGCGGTGATCAGCGCCATGGCACCCGGTGCTTCATAGATTTCGCGGGACTTGATGCCCACCAGACGGTCCTCGACGACGTCGATGCGGCCAACGCCCTGCGCGCCTGCACGACGGTTCAGTTCCTGGATGGCCTGCAGCGGGGTGACCTTGACTCCGTCGATGGCTACCGGCACGCCGGCCTGGAAGGAGATGGTGACCTCATCCGGTGCCGGCGGGAACTCCGGGGTGGCGGTGTAGTCGTAGATGTCCTTGGTAGGTGCGTTCCAGATGTCCTCGAGGTAGCCGGTCTCGACGGCGCGTCCCCAGACGTTCTGGTCGATCGAGTACGGATTCTTCTTGGTGGTCTCGATCGGCAGACCCTTTTCCTCGGCGAAGGCGATGGCCTTGTCGCGGGTCAGGGCGAGGTCGCGGACCGGTGCAATGCATTTCAGGTCCGGGCCGAGGGTCTGGATGCCAACTTCGAAGCGAACCTGGTCATTGCCCTTGCCCGTGCAGCCGTGAGCGACGGTGGTGGCACCAAATTCGCGGGCAGCCTTCACGAGGTGCTTCACGATAACCGGACGCGAGATAGCCGAGACCAGCGGGTAGTGGCCCTGGTAGAGGGCGTTGGCCTTCAGCGTGGGCATGGCGTACTCGTTGGCGAACTCGTCGCGGGCGTCGGCCACGTAAGCCTCGACGGCGCCGCAACCGAGGGCGCGCTGGCGGATGGTCTCCAGGGACTCGCCGCCCTGTCCGACGTCGACGGCCACAGCGATGACCTCGGCGCCGGTGGCTTCACCGATCCAGCCAATGGCTACGGACGTATCAAGGCCACCGGAGTAGGCCAGAACAATGCGCTCAGTCACGAGAGTGCTCCTTTGTTGTTGCTTGGTTCATTTGAAATCAATGCTGTGTGAATCAATGCTGTGAAAGTCATGGGCCGCGTGCACGGCGGTTAGTTTCCGGGTCCGGCTTCCTCGGCCAGCTGGAGGAAGCGAGCCGCGAGTTCCGCCCCGCCGTCGGGATCCCTGGCAACCAACAGCAGAGTGTCGTCGCCTGCGATCGTACCCAATACCGACGGCATTACGGAGTGATCGATGGCCAGTGCCAGGAAGTTCGCGGCCCCCGGAGGTGTTCGCAGGACCACAATGTTGCCCGAGGCCTCGGCAGTAACCAGCAGCTCACCGCATAGCCGGGAAAGCCGTGCGTCCAGGATCTCCTGCGTGACGCCGCTCTTGGCATTGCGGTCCCCGCCCTCCCCCGGAACGGCATAGACCAGGGCGCCTTCCTTGCCCCGAACCCTCACCGCGCCAAGTTCCACAAGGTCGCGGGACAGCGTGGCTTGGGTGACCTGAACGCCGTCGTCCGCCAGCAGGGCTGCAAGCTCTGCCTGGGAACGCACGGACTCACCCGTCAGAATCGCGGTGATACGCGCCTGACGGGCAGTCTTGGTGGCCGGGCTGGCGCCCGGAGCCGACGGGTTCGTGGACACTAGAACGTGCTCTCCCCAGTGCCTTCAATGGGAGACAGCCCGTCCACGAACGCGAGTCCGGAACGGTGCATCAGCCATGCCATGAGTGCCTTCTGGGCGTGGAGGCGGTTCTCCGCCTCGTCCCAGACGATGGACTGCGGGCCGTCGATGACGCCGGCGGAAATTTCATAACCACGGTAAGCGGGAAGGCAGTGAAGAACGACGGCGTCGGGTGCGGCCTGTGCCATGGCTGCCTCATCGACGGAGTAGTCGCGGAACAACTGCATCCGGGCTTCCTTCTCCGCTTCCTGTCCCATTGACACCCATGTATCCGTGGCCACGACGTCGGCGCCCTTGAGGGCCTCTGCGGCATCGCTCGTGATGAGCACAGAGCCACCGGTCTCGGCAGCACGCTCTTCTGCTGCAGCAACGATTTCGGCTGCGGGCAGGTAGCCTTCGGGTCCTGAAATGCGAACGTGCATGCCAGCGGTGACCCCAGCCAGAAGGTAGGAATTGGCCATGTTGTTGGCCGCATCACCGAGGTAGGCCATGCTCAGGCCTTTCAGTTCACCTTTGTGCTCCTTGACCGCCAGAAGGTCCGCGAGGAGCTGGCAGGGGTGGTAATCGTCGCACAGGGCGTTGATGACGGGGACCTTGGAGTTTTCCGCCATGGCCACCAGGCCGGAGTGGGCCCCTGTACGCCACACGATGGTGGAGACCATGCGCTCCAGGACCTTGGCGGTGTCCTCCACGGATTCCTTGTGGCCGATCTGCGCTTCACCGGGATTGATGATGAGGGCGTTGCCGCCCATGTCCGCAATGCCGGTGGCGAAGGAAACACGGGTACGGGTGGAGGTCTTGTCGAAGATGACAGCCACGGTCTTGCGGCCATTGCCATCGGCCGCGTATGGCTGGACGCTGTACGGCGCCGCTTTCATCCGGGCAGCGAGCTCAAGAACCTCGGCTTGCTCAGCCGGGCTCAGGTCCGTGTCCTTCAGGAAGTGACGGGTGGTGGTAGATGTAGTCACTGTGCGTCCTTAGCAGTTTGGGCGGTAGCCGTGGCAATCAGCTCAGGCAGCGCCGCCAGGAATCGGTCCGCCTGTTCGATCGTGAGGATCAGCGGAGGTGCCAGCCGGATGGTCTTGGGCCCCGGGCTGTTGATGATGAATCCAGCGTCCAGTGCTGCGATCACCATTGCCTGCGCCACGGGTGCGTCCACGTCGAACCCGATCAACAGGCCTTCACCGCGGACCTCGGTCACGGCGTCCACTCGGGCAAGGCCCTCGCGTAGGTGTGCCCCAACACTCAGGACATTCTGGAGGACACCCTGGCTCTCGATCGCGTGCAGCGTGGCAAGAGCGGCCGCCGTGGCCACAGGGTTTCCACCGAAAGTGGTTCCGTGCTGTCCGGCGGTGAGCAGGGCCGACGTCGTGCTTCCGAAAGTAATCAGCGCGCCGACCGGGAACCCGCCACCAAGGCCCTTGGCAAGCGTGATGGCGTCGGGCACGATGCCGGCATCTTCGCTGGCCAGCCATTTGCCCGTCCGGCCGATGCCGGTCTGGACCTCGTCCAAAATCAACAAGGCACCTGCTGCCGTCGTGGCTTCGCGGGCTGCCTGCAGGTATTCGGCGCTCAGCGGCCGGACACCCGCTTCGCCTTGGATTGGTTCCAGGAAGACGGCTGCTGTGGATTCGTCGACGGCGGAGCGCAGGGCTTCGATGTCACCGAACGGGATGTGGACCACACCGCCGGGCAGGGGCTCGAACGGTGCCCGGTAAGCCTCTTTGGCCGTGAGTGCGAGGGCACCCATGGTGCGGCCATGGAAGGCGCCTTCAAGGGCGATGATCCTGGTGCGTTTGGCGTCGCTGTTCCGGCGGGCCAGCTTGAACGCTGCCTCGTTGGCTTCCGTGCCGGAGTTGGCAAAGAAAACCTTGGAACCGGCGGGAGCGTTAGTGATGGCCAGGAGCTTTTCAGCCAGGGCAATCTGCGTGGGGCTCGTAAAGAAGTTGGACACATGTCCAAGCGTGGCGAGCTGGCTGGAAATGACCGAGGTGACGAACGGGTGGGCGTGGCCCAGGGCGTTCACGGCAATACCGCCCAGGAGGTCCAGGTATTCCTTGCCGTCGGCGTCCCACACGAGGCAGCCTGCACCGCGGACCAGGACCCGCTGAGGTGTGCCGAAGACACCCATGAGGGACGACGAGTAACGGGCAAGCCAGTCGGCTCCATTACTAACCCCAGTTATGACAGAAGCTTTGGCATCCGATCCGGCGATGGGGCCCCGGGTGTGGTCGGGCACCGCGAAGCGGGCGGGGGTCCCATCGCCGGTCGGGCTGAGGCCAACAGTTTCGCTCATGCGGTCACTTCCTCGTCGGGTACTACCTGCGTGCCGATACCCGCAGTGGTAAAGGTTTCCAGCAGCATCGAGTGCGCCAGACGGCCGTCAACGATGTGTGCTTGTTCCACACCTTCGTCGATGGCTTTGAGGCAGGCTGCCATCTTCGGGATCATTCCGGACTCGAGCCTGGGCAGCATCTCGCGGAGTTCCGATGCGGTCAGCGATGAGATCAGCGATGATTTGTCCGGCCAGTTCGCGTAGAGGCCCTCGACGTCGGTCAGGATGACGAGCTTCGTGGCGCCCAACGCCGAAGCAACAGCTGCGGCCGCCGTGTCTGCGTTGACGTTCAGGACCTGGCCGGTAGTGGGACCGGAACCGTTACCGTCGTCGAGGATTTCCGGGGCGACCGTCGAGATCACCGGGATGCGACCGGCGTCGAGGATGTCCTTGATACCGGCGGGGTCCACGCCAACGACTTCGCCCACCAGGCCGAGGTCAACTTCCTCGCCGTCCACCACGGTGCCGGTTCGGACTGCGCGCAACAGGCCGCCATCCTCGCCGGACATTCCAACAGCGTACGGACCATGGGAATTGATCAAGCCCACCAGTTCGCGTCCCACCTGACCGGTGAGGACCATGCGCACCACGTCCATGGCTTCCGGAGTGGTGACGCGCAGTCCACCCTTGAACTCGGACTCGATGCCAAGCCTGCCCAGCATGGAGTTGATCTGGGGGCCGCCGCCGTGGACCACCACAGGGTGGATGCCCACGTGGTGGAGGAACACGATGTCCTCGGCGAAGGCCCGGCGAAGGTCATCGTTGACCATGGCGTTGCCGCCGTACTTGATCACCATGGTGGTGCCGGCGAAACGCTGGATCCACGGCAGTGCCTCGATCAGCGTGCCCGCTTTGTCCTGGGCTGCTTCCGCCGAGACGTGGCTGGTAGAGGTGGTTTCCCGGGTGTGCGCAGTCATAGTCATCCGCTCAGCTCGAGTATGCGCTGTTCTCATGCACGTAGTCGTGCGTGAGGTCATTGGTCCAGATGGTTGCCTCGGCGTCGCCGGCCTGAAGGTCGATCTCGACGAGGACTTCACGCGGTTCCAGGTCAACAAGGTTACGGTCCTCGCCGATGCTGCCGTTGCGGCAGATCTGCACACCGTTCATGGACACGTTGAGCTGGTCCGGCTCGAACACAGCATCCGTGGTTCCCACGGCGGAGAGCACCCGTCCCCAGTTGGGGTCCTTGCCGAAGATGGCAGCTTTGAAGAGGTTGGAGCGTGCAACGGCGCGGCTCACGATCTCGGCGTCGCGTTCGCTTGCTGCATTGAAGGTACGTATGGCGATGTCGTGGCTTGCACCTTCGGCGTCGCCGATGAGCTTACGGGCCAACTCGGCGCAGACCTTCGTGATGGCCTCGCTCAGCTGCTCCGCTGAAGGCAAAGCTTCCGAGGCACCTGATGCCAGCAGCACCACGGTGTCGTTGGTGGACATACAGCCGTCGGAGTCGGCGCGGTCAAAGGTGACACGCGTGGCGTCGCGGAGGACGACGTCGAGCTCGTCCGCCGGTACCTCGGCGTCGGTGGTGAGGACAACCAGCATCGTTGCCAGGCCGGGGGCCAGCATGCCGGCACCCTTGGCGGTGCCGCCAACGGTGAATTGATTGCCCTCAGCATCAGTCCCTGAGAACACGGCTTCCTTGGACACGCTGTCCGTAGTCATGATGGCTGTTGCAGCAGCCGAACCGCCGTCTGCGGACAGCTCGCCGAATGCGGCTTCAACGCCCGGAAGGATCTTGTCCATGGGCAATTGCTCGCCGATCAGGCCAGTGGAGCAAACAACGACGTCGGAAGCTGAGACTCCCAACACTTCCGCCACTTTCTCGGCAGTGGCGTGCGTGTTCTGGAATCCCTGCGGACCGGTGCAGGCGTTGGCTCCCCCTGAGTTCAGGATCACGGCGTCCACGCGTCCATCGCTGACCACCTGTCGTGACCACTGAACAGGAGCAGCGGCTACGCGGTTTGAGGTGAAGACTGCAGCAGCCGACTTTTGCGGACCGTCGTTGACGACAAGGGCAAGGTCCGGGTTGCCGGATGCTTTGATGCCGGCTTTGATGCCGGAAGCCCGGAATCCCTTGGGTGCGGTAATGGTCACGGTGCAACTCCCTGCAGGTTCAGGCCGGCGGTTTCGTCCAGGCCGAGGGCAATATTCATGGACTGCACGGCTCCGCCGGCAGTTCCCTTGGTGAGGTTGTCGATGGCGCACGTCACGATCACACGGCCAGCGTGCTGATCAAAAGCCACCTGCATGACGGCGTGGTTGGAACCCTGCACCGACTTGGTAGTGGGCCATTGGCCTTCAGGCAGGAGGTGGACGAACGGTTCGTCGTCGTAGGAGTCCGCCCAGGCTTGGCGCAGCTCCGCGTAGGTAACGCCGTGGCCAACTTTTGCCGTGGCCGTGGTGAGGATGCCACGGCTCATCGGCGCCAGGGTGGGAGTGAAGGACACTGTCACTGGCTCGCCGGCGGCATTGGACAGTCCCTGCTCGATTTCCGGAGTGTGCCGGTGGCCGCCGCCAACACCGTAAGGACTCATGGAACCCATGACTTCGGAGCCAATCAGGTTGACCTTTGCGGCCTTGCCGGCACCGGAAGTACCGGAGGCCGCGACAATGACGACGTCGTCCGTCAGGAGGAGATTGTTGGCGAACCCGGGCGTCAAGGCGAGCAGGGCCGACGTCGGGTAGCACCCAGGAACGGCGATGCGCTTGGCACCCTTGAGGGCGTCGCGCTGTCCCGGCAGTTCAGGGAGCCCATACGGCCAGGTGCCGGCATGGGCCGAGCCGTAAAACTTTTCCCATGCAGCCGCATCCTGCAGGCGGTGGTCCGCCCCGGCGTCGATGACTACTGTGCCTTCCGGCAATTGGGCAGCGATCTCCCCAGAAGCGCCGTGCGGGAGGGCCAGGAAGACGACATCATGCCCGGACAGGTTCTCCACAGTAGTGTCTTCGAGAATCCGGCTGGCCAAACCGTGGAGATGCGGCTGCAACTCCCCTAGTCTGGAACCGGCGTTGCTGTGCGCAGTGATCGCACCGATAGTGACGTTCGGATGGCCTGCCAGCAGGCGCAGCACTTCTCCCCCGGCGTAGCCGCTGGCACCGGAGACGGCAACAGAAATAGTCATAGCTCCACTGTACAGCAAAACTATTCATGGTTGCCGATATTTATGCATGCCGTCTTCTGGCAAGTGCACGGCGTCACATAGGTTAGTGCCGACGGCGTATGCTTAGTGGAGGGTGATCCAGACCGTGCAGTCCGAACGTCGGCTGCAGCGTTGCCCGTTAGCGATACGGGGCACATATATGGCACCCACGTCCACCGCTGAGCGCCCCAAGACACGCGCAATTCAGCCAAACCCCGTTGTTCAAAGCTATTCGGAGCTCCTTAAGAGCGTGAAAGCTGCCGGTCTCCTCGAACGGCGCAGCGGGTTCTACATCTGGCTCTTCGTAGCCCTCATGATCCTCATGGCCGCCACCTGGACAGGCTTCGCCCTCTTGGGTGATTCCTGGTTCCAGCTCCTGATCGCTGCCGCCGTGGGTATCTTCTGTACACAGTTGAGCTTCCTGGCCCACGAGGCCGGACACAAGCAGATCTTCGCTTCGCGTCGTGCCAACGATTGGTCAGCCCGCCTCCTGGCAACAGGAATCGCCGGCATCAGCTACTCCTGGTGGGAGCAAAAGCACGGTGCCCACCACAACCATCCCAATGTCATTTCCAAGGACCCTGACATCCGGAACAACGCGCTGGTCTTCTATGAAGATGCAGCCGCCGAACGCAAGGGACGCCTTGCCTTCCTGACCAAGAAACAGGGCTGGTTCTTTTTCCCGCTCCTCACACTCCTTGGCCTGAGCCTGCAGTTCGACTCTCTTCGCTTTGTCTTCGGCAAGCAGAAGGTACGCCACCGCTGGGTGGAGACGCCTATCCTGGTTGCCCGTCTTACCGCACTTCCGGTCCTCGCCTTCACCTTCCTGCCCATCGGTATGGCGTTTGCGTTCCTCGGTGTCCAAATCATGGTCTACGGCTTCTATATGGGTGCTTCGTTTGCCCCCAACCACAAGGGCATGCCGGTCCTTCCCAAGGACAGCCGCGTCGACTTCCTCAACCGCCAGATCCTTACCTCCCGCAACATCTCAGGCGGACGGTTCATGGACTTCCTGTTGGGCGGGCTGAACCGTCAGGTGGAACACCACTTGTTCCCTGACATGGCCCGGCCCCAGCTTCACAAGGCCGCAGGGATCGTCCGCGAGTTCTGCACGAAGCACTCCATCCCATACACGGAAACCACGCTGATTCAGTCCTATGGGATAGTAGTCAACTACCTCAACGAGGTAGGCCTGGCAGCTGGACGTGGCTTCGACTGCCCCGTGGCTTCGACGCACGGACGCTTCTAGGCCTCCACAACCAAAGGCGGCATCCTTCATAGGATGGGTTCTGGAACCGGGCACCGGAAGGACCGTCCCGGAGTAAGGAGCCACCATGACGCACGCCATTGTTGCCAAGGAGCCCGGAGGACCTGAAGTCCTCGAATACGCCTCCGTGGAGCCACCCGTACCAGGTCCCGGGCAGCTGCTGATCAAAGTCGCAGCTGCCGGGGTCAATTTCATCGAAACCTACCAGCGCCGCGGCACCTACAAGGTTGCCTACCCCTTCACCCCCGGCGCGGAAGCCGCCGGAACGATCGAAGCAATCGGTGAGGGCGTCGAGGACTTCTCGGTAGGTGACAGGATTGCCACCGCCGAAGGCTCCAGGACCTACGCTGACTACGCACTTGTGGACGCTTCAAAGGCACTCCCCGTGCCGGCCGGCGTCGACGATCACACTGCCGCTGCCCTGCCGCTGCAGGGAATCACCGCCCACTACCTGATGAACTCCTCCTTCCGTGTGGAACCCGGGCACACGGTGCTGCTGCACGCGGGAGCCGGTGGTGTGGGACTGCTCCTGACCCAACTGTTGAAGGCACGTGGCGCAAGGGTCATCACCACGGTTTCTTCCGACGAAAAAGCCGACCTCTCCAAGCTCGCCGGCGCCGACGAAGTCCTGCGCTATGAAGGCTTCGCGGACAAGGTCCGCGAACTCACCGACGGCGAGGGCGTCAACGTGGTGTACGACGGCGTGGGCAAGGATACGTTTGACGACTCCCTGCGAAGCCTGCGCATCAGGGGTGCCATGGTGCTCTTCGGCGCCGCTTCAGGGCCCGTCCCCCCGTTCGATCCCCAACGCCTGAACTCCGGCGGCTCCCTGTCATTGACCCGCCCCACGATGGGCCATTTCGTCCAGAACACCCACGAACGGCGTTGGCGTTCAGCTGAGATCTTCGAGGCCGCAGCGAACGGTACGCTGGCGGTTCGCGTCGGCGCTACCTACCCCTTGGCCGAAGCGGCGCAGGCGCACCGAGACCTTGAAGGGCGCCTCACCACGGGGAAGGTCCTCCTGCTTCCCTGATCGCCCCGATTAACGGAAGAACCTCTAGTGGGCCGGCCGGCTGTGACGGCAAAGCGAACATCGGTGCAACAAACGGTGACAGGCAGGAAGCGTCCGACACCTTTTGTTCACCTTTCTGGGCAAAGCTGACTACGTGAGCACAGAACGATCTGCCGTGGCCGGGAACATGCATGACTTGGCCAGCTACCGCCCCCAGTTTCCGGGGGCGTCTGCAGCACCGGCCCAGCGGACTCTGGTGGATATCCTCGAAGCGACCGCAGCCGCTTTTCCGGAGTCCTCGGCACTGGACGATGGCCGGAAATCACTGAGCTACACCGAGCTGCTCGCAGCAGTCCGCACGTTCGCGCGCGCCCTGAACGCCGCCGGTCTTGGCCGAGGGGACAAGATCGGCGTCCGCATCCCATCAGGCACCAGTGATCTCTACGTCGCCATCCTGGGAATCCTCATGGCCGGGGCAGCCTACGTCCCCGTGGATGCGGACGACCCCGAGGAGCGCGCCCGGCTGGTTTTTGGCGAAGCAAGGGTGGCCGCTGTCATTGGTGCCGGCCTGGCCGTTGAGCTGGCAGGCGAGGCACGGGAGGCTGTCCCGGAGGCGCAGAAACCTGGGCTGGATGATGACTCGTGGATCATCTTCACCTCCGGTTCGACTGGCACACCGAAGGGCGTGGCCGTCAAACACCGCTCCTCGGCCGCCTTTGTGGACGCCGAAGCCCGTCTCTTCCTGCAGGCCGATCCGATCGGCCCGCAGGACAGGGTCCTGGCTGGCCTATCGGTTGCGTTCGATGCTTCCTGTGAGGAGATGTGGCTGGCCTGGCGGCATGGCGCCTGCCTGGTACCGGCTCCACGCGCCCTTGTACGGACCGGCATGGATCTGGGCCCATGGCTCATCAACCATGGCATCACCGTTGTTTCCACGGTGCCCACCCTTGCTGCTTTGTGGCCAGCCGAAGCCCTTGAGAATGTGCGTCTTCTCATCTTTGGTGGCGAGGCCTGCCCGCCTGAACTCGCCGAACGGCTCGCCATCGACGGCCGTGAAGTCTGGAACACCTACGGGCCCACCGAGGCCACTGTTGTCGCCTGCGCGGCTCCCTTGGGCGGACCCGGCCCGGTTCGGATCGGACTTCCGCTGGACGGCTGGGACCTCGCCGTCGTCGACTCCGCCGGCGTTACGGTGGCCGAAGGAGAAATTGGGGAATTAATCATCGGCGGAGTCGGACTGGCCCGATACCTGGATCCCGGCAAGGACGCTGAGAAGTACGCAGCCATGCCGACCCTGGGCTGGGAACGCGCCTACCGGTCCGGGGACCTTGTGCGCTTCGAAGCCGAGGGGCTGGTCTTCATCGGGAGGGCAGACGAACAGGTCAAACTGGGTGGCCGACGGATCGAACTGGGCGAAGTCGATGCCGCACTGCAGTCGCTGCCTGGGGTGGGAGGTGCGGCCGCCGCGGTGCAAACGACAGCGGCAGGTAACCAAATCCTTGTCGGTTACCTGGCGCCCACCGAGGGCTACGTACTGGACCTGGACGAAGCACGCAGACAGTTGGGCAAGAGCCTGCCGGCAGCGTTGGTCCCCCTGCTGACGGTTATTGATTCGTTGCCGACAAAGACCAGCGGTAAAGTGGACCGTCATTCGCTTCCATGGCCTCTTGCTGGCGCCGGAGCAAAGGAGGCAGGCAAAGCACCGCTGAATCTGCCGGACGACGCCCGATGGATTGTGGAGCAGTGGGAGTCGGTCCTCGGCAGTCCTGTGAGCTCCCTTGACGCCGACTTCTTCGCGTACGGTGGCGGCTCATTGGCCGCCGCACAGCTTGTTTCCGCGTTGCGCGTTCGCTACCCGATCATCACGGTCGCTGACATCTACGCGACACCCCGGGTTGGCGCATTGATAGATACTGCGCGGCAGTCTCTTCCCGACGGCGGCATGCCGGGTCCCGCCGCGGAGCGCACCGTACGGCCCACAGCTGTTAAGTCGCAGATCTTCCAGGTGCTCATGGGCGTACCCCTGCACATCCTCGTAGGCATGCGATGGTTGACCTACCTCATGGCTGCCAACAGGCTGTTGTCCGATTTCGCGGGATTCACCGCAGCCCCCGTTGTTTCCTGGTGGTGGATCGGGGCTTCGTGGCTGGTTTTTGTGAGTCCACTGGGACGCATGGTTATCTCGGTGTTAGCTGCCCGCATCCTGTTGGGCAAGGTTGAGCCAGGAACATATCCGCGGTCCGGCAAGACGCACCTGCGGCTTTGGCTGGCAGAGCAAATACAGGACCTCTCCGGTGCCATTGGTCTGGCCAGCGCACCCTTCGTGCCCTACTACGCACGGGCCCTCGGGGCAAAGATCGGAAGAGACGTCCATCTGCATTCATTGCCGCCGGTCACCGGCCTGCTGTCCTTGGGAACAGGGGCCAACATTGAGCCGGAAGTGGACCTCTCCGGCTGGTGGGTGGACGGTGATTCTGTCCACATCGGCCAAATCCACGTTGGAGCAGGAGCAGTGGTGGGCTCCCGAAGTACGCTCATGCCTGGTGCCACCATCGGCGCAGGCGCACACGTTGAAGCCGGGTCTGCCGTGCTGGGCAAGGTCAAGGCCGGGCACCTCGTAGCCGGCTCCCCGGCCAAACGCCGCGGAAAAGCGAAACACGAGTGGCCCGAGCCCGGCAGCCGGCGTTCCCTGATGGACCGGCTCTGGTTCTCCGCCTTCGCAGCTGCGTCTGCATTGCTGGCATTGATCCCCTACGTCTCGGCTTTCGCGGGCGCGATGGTGGTCCTTGCTTTCATCCGGGGCCACGACTCCCTGGAGACTGCAGTTCCTCGGGTTGCCCTGGCACTGCCTCTTGCAGCCCTCGTCTGGTTCTTCGGCAACCTCATCCTCATCCTGGCCGTGGCGCGGCTCCTTGGCCTGGGGTTGAAGGAAGGCTACTACCGGGTCCGAAGCCGCATTGGCTGGCAGGTCTGGGCCACCGAGCGGTTGCTGGACATGGCAAGGGACCTGCTCTTCCCGATTTATGCGAGCCTGTTCACTCCACTGTGGCTACGCCTGTTGGGGGCAAAAGTGGGCAAGAACGTAGAGGCATCAACAGTGCTGTTGGTGCCTAGGATGACCACCATCGGCGATGGGGCTTTCCTAGCGGACGACACCATGGTGGCGTCCTATGAACTCGGCGGCGGTTGGATGAGGATCGCCCCTGCCAAGATCGGAAAGCGCTCATTCCTGGGCAACTCGGGGATGACGGCAGCTGGACGGAATGTACCCAAGAATTCGCTGGTGGCGGTGCTGTCAGCAACGCCCGCAAAAGCAAAGTCAGGGACGTCGTGGCTAGGCAGCCCACCTGTGAGGCTGCGCCGCACCGCCGTCAACGCCGACCAGACGCGCACGTTCCAGCCACCCCTGAAACTCAGAGTAGCCAGAGCACTGTGGGAGGCCTGCCGGCTTGTTCCTGTCATCCTCACGGTGGCGATTGCAGCCGGCGTGATGCTGGCTTTGGATTGGATCGCCCGTGGTTGGGGTTACTGGGTGGCGGCCCTGCTGGGCGGTGTTGTGGTTTTGGCAGCAGGCGCCGTGGCCGCGTTCAGTTCCATCATTGCCAAGTGGGTCCTGGTGGGTGCCATCCGTGCCGGCGAGCACCCACTCTGGAGTTCGTTCATTTGGCGGAACGAGGTAGTGGACACGTTCATCGAGATGGTGGGTGCACCCTGGTTCGCCCGTTCGGCCGCGGGCACCCCGGCCCTGGTGTGGTGGCTTCGTGGCCTCGGAGCGAAAATCGGACGGGGAACGTGGTGTGAAAGCTACTGGCTGCCCGAGGCTGACCTCGTGACACTTGGAGAGAATTCAACCGTCAACCGGGGCTGCGTTGTCCAAACACATCTTTTCCACGACAGGGTCATGAGCCTGGATACGGTCACGTTGGGAAATGGTGCCACAATGGGACCACACGGCGTCATCCTCCCCGCGGCCAGCATCGGGAACGGCGGAACTGTTGGGCCGGCGTCGTTGGTCATGCGCGGCGAAACCGTGCCCGCCGGAACATACTGGATGGGAAATCCGGTGAGCCCTTGGGAGGGTCCTGCGGCACTGGCCGCCCGGCTCAAGTAGATTGGGGCAGATCATGACGGAACCGATCACCAAACTTGTGACCCCTGCTGACCCCTATACCCTGGACCACGGCAGCACGAGCTACCGTGTGGATCGGTATGAATTGGATCTCGATGTCAGGCTCGGCAGTAACAAGCTGATCGGAAAAGCGATCCTCCGCTGCACTGCCCTGGAGCCGGCTTCCCAGATAATCCTGGACCTGGTGGGACTTCGGGCGTCCAAAATCCAGATGGATGGCAGGAAGGTCCAAAGGTTCAGCCAACGGGCCGAACACCTCGTGGTCACCACTGCGTCGCCCTTGAAGGCGGGTCAGCCGTTCGTCCTCGAGATCCGCTATGAGGGCAATCCGCAACCGCGCCGTGGCTTGTGGGGCGAGGTTGGCTGGGAAGAACTGAATGACGGCGTCCTGGTGGCCGGCCAGCCCAACGGCGCAGCGTCGTGGTTTCCTTGCAACGATCATCCCCGCAGCAAATCCTCGTTCCGGATTTCAGTGACCACGGATGACAATTACCGGCCGGTGTGCAACGGCCAGCTGGTGTCCCGATCACGAAAATCGAGCCGTGGGACCTGGGTCTACGAACATTCCGAACCCATGGCCACATATCTCGCCACGATGCAGATCGGCCGGTATGTCATGGTCCCGCTCAACCCGGCAGACACCCATCATCGGGTCCCGCAGTTCGCTGCGGTCACAGCGGACATGGCTGACGACGCCCGGCAGGGGCTTCAACGCCAGCCGGACATGATGAAGACCTTTGAGGACTGCTTCGGCCCCTACCCGTTCAGCGATTACACCTCGGTTGTCACCGAAGATGAGTTGGAAATCCCGCTGGAGGCACAGACCGTCTCCATTTTCGGCCGCAATCACATGCGCGGCACGTGGGAGGCCCAACGACTGATCGCCCATGAATTGTCTCACCAGTGGTTTGGCAACTCCCTGACCGTCACCAATTGGAAGGACATCTGGCTCCACGAGGGATTCGCCTGCTACGCCGAGTGGTTGTGGTCCGAGGAGTCCGAAACCATGCCAGTTGCGGCCCGTGCCTTGGCTGCTTGGAAAAAGCTCGACGCCGGGACGCAGGACCTGCTGGTTGGCGACCCCGGTCCGGAGCTGATGTTCGATGACCGCGTGTACAAGCGAGGCGCCCTTGCTGTCCACGCCGTCCGACTGGCAGCCGGGGACGAGGCGTTCTTCGGGCTCCTGCAGCATTGGACGGAGCGGAACCGGCACGGATCCATTTCCACGGCGGCATTCATCGACGCCGCCGACTCTTTCATTCCCGGGTTTGATGCCGCGGGCATCCTTGGGCCGTGGCTCTACGAGGCAGCACTTCCTTCGCTGCCATCGCCTCTCTAGCCCACGGCCAAGGCGGCGACGAAACCTTCCGGCAGATCAATGCCCCCACCGCTGCTGCTGTTCAGGTCCCGTAAGCCCGGACGCTCGAGCACATCCACCTCCGCTGGGTTCCTTCGAAGGCCTTCCCCTGTCATCTTCAGCCAGGCCTCCTTGCGCGCCCACAGCCGCG
This sequence comes from Paenarthrobacter sp. 10L412, assembly GCF_056395565.1. Classification (NCBI taxonomy): domain Bacteria; kingdom Bacillati; phylum Actinomycetota; class Actinomycetes; order Micrococcales; family Micrococcaceae; genus Paenarthrobacter; species Paenarthrobacter sp. 10L412. The sequence goes on from NZ_JBFTJT010000002.1 coordinate 29,511, forward strand.
CGCGCTGCCCGGCCCGCTCATCATCCGGCACTGTCGTGAGGAAGTGCTTTTCCCCTGCTGACAGGGCGACATCGTCAAAGCCCACGAACGCTGCTTGATCAGTCGCTTCAAGGTCCACTCCCAGCCGGATCCCAAGCCCTGGATTCACGAGGCCGGCCAGCAGCAACCAGCCCTGCGCTTTGGATGCGCTCAACGCCAGGGGCGCGGGGGCGCCGTCGAGCATGAAACCGGGACGGCCGTGGTCCTGCCCTTGACCGCACTGAGGGCAGTGATAATCGGGGTTCAACCGGTTGTGGCTCACCTCAAGGAGCGAGGCCGCGAAGCGTCGCAGGGCAACCCGACCAGCAATGAATTCTTCCCGATCCTGGGCGCTGGCGAATCGTCGTGCCCGTTCCAGGGCTGCCCGACCCAGTTCCTGAACGGCAGAGTCGGCAATGGGAATGTGGGCGAGCTGCTGCAGCTCAAGCATAGGGCTTTGCACCATCGTCGTTCCTTCCGATCAGGACCTGGACCCCTCTGTCAGCGCCGAGACCGCATCAAGCTGCTCCTGGGTGAGCTCAAGGTCCACTGCGGAGGCGTTGGCGCGGAGCTCGTCGACGGTCTCGGCCCCGACAATCACCGAGGCCACGGCCGGGCGGGAGAGCAGCCAGGCCAGTGAGACCTGCTGCATTCCGAGCCCCCATTCTCTGGCAAAACTGTCGAGCTTGCGGGCAACAGCGATCTCAGACTCCGAATATCCGGCTCCACCATAGCGCTTGTCCCCGGCAATTTCGCGGTCCAGAACCTTCAGATCGGCGAGCAGGCCACCGTGCAGCGGCGCGTAGGGGACGATCGACACCCCGAACCGGATGCACGCGGCGCTAAGCTCCCGCTCGACGCTTCGGTCCAGGAGGTTGTACATCACCTGCGCAGCCACGGGAGCGGAGACCAGCCGACGGTCATCGGCGATCCACAGTGACTCGGTCACCTGCCAGGCCGGGTGGTTGGACAGTGCGACGTAGCGCAGCTTTCCCTGACGGATCAGGTCGTCGTAGACAGCAAGTGTCTGCTCCAGCGGCGTGTTCGGATCAGGGAAGTGCGCGTAATAGAGGTCAATGCGGTCTGTGCGCAACCGGCGCAGGCTCTGCTCGACCTGCTGGATGATGTACCGGCGCGAGAGACCGGCATCCGCGTCGAAGCGCCGCTCCCCTGACTTCGTGGCCAGCACCACCTCATCCCGATGACCAGCGAGTGCGCGGCCTAGGATCTCCTCGGCGGACGCCCGCTCCGAGGCAGGCGGGGCACCAGGCCGGTCGAAGGTCGGCGTGGAGCCGTAAACGTCTGCGGTGTCGAAGAAGTTGATGCCCAGGTCCAGGGCTGCTTCGACGACGCGATCAGCTTCGTGTGCCCCCGGTGCCACACCGAAGGTCGCGGTGCCCACGCAGATGCGGGAGACACGCACGCCGGTCGGGCCGAGAACGGAGTACTTCATCCTAAGGATTCCCATCTGCGAGTTCGGTCCGACTGGGACGTGGAGCGTTCGTTGAGGACGTCCCTGACGGTTACGAGCCGTGGTTGAGCTTAACCCTAACCAATTGGTTATATTTCGGCAAGAGTCATGAGAAAGTAGGGGCATGCCAGAAAGCGCGCAAAGCAGAACCCGAGGCCCCTATCGCACAGGAATCCGCAGACGCGAGCAACTCATCGGCATCGCCATGGACGTCTTCGGCGAACACGGCTTCGCCGGAGGCTCGCTCCGCACGATCGCCGAGCAGGCAGGAGTCAACCACGCCACCCTGATCCAGCACTTCGGCAGCAAGGAAGGCTTACTCACGGCCGTGCTGGAGGAATGGGACCGGCTGACCGTAGAAAACAGCCTCGCCGAGGTCAAGGGTCTGGACTACTTCCGGCGGCTCCCGGATGTCATGGGCGCCCACCAGGACAACCGGGGGCTGCTTGAGCTATTCACGACCATCGCGGCCGAGGCCTCCAACCCGGCCCACCCGGGCCGCGCGTTCATCACCAAGCGCTACACTGCCAACCTGGGCACCCTCTCAGCGCACTTGCAAGAAGCCGTCGACGCCGGAGACGTCGCTCCACTCCCCGCTCAGCGGATCGAAATTGAAGTACGTCTACTCACCGCCCTGATGGACGGCATCGGTCTTCAATGGCTCCTCAACCCGGAAATCGATATGCGTGCCAACGTTTCGGCTTACGTGGAACGAGCTATCGCCGCGTGGGGAGGCAACTAAAAAATCCCCGGAACCAGGAGGTTCCGGGGATTTCTTCGCACAGCGAGAGGCCTAGCGCTGGACTGCTCCAAAGCGCTCTGCAGCAACAGCCACAGCGCCAGCGCGGGCCTCTGAGGCCTCGTCCGCAGTGAGCGTCCGGTCAGCGGCACGGAAGCGAAGGCCAAAGGCCAAAGATTTCTTGCCTTCCTCAATGCCCGGTCCAACGTAGACGTCGAACAATGCGACGTCTTCGAGGAGTTCGCCGGCACCTTCACGCAACGCGGCAAGCACCTGGTCAGCCGGCACGTCCTGCGGAACAACCAGGGCCACATCCTGGGTGGCCACTGGGAATCCGGAGATGTGCTTGGCAACAATGACGTCGGCGGCAGCTTCGAAGAGCGCCTCCACGTTGACCTCAACCGCCACGGAGCGTGCTGGCATGTCGTGGGCTGCAAGGAGCTTCGGGTGCAGTTCGCCGGCGTAGCCCACAACGTCGCCGGACCGCAGCGAGAGCTGCGCGGCACGTCCGGGATGGAACGCCTGGTGGCTTCCCTGGCTGACGACAAGTTCAACGCCGAGAACATCCGCGATAAGCCGGGCGACATCCAAAGCATCGGCCCAGTCCCAGGCACGCGGCGTGTGCGTCGCGGCCGCCGGAGAATCATGGCCAGTCAAGACAGCGGCGATGTGCAGCGGCTGGTGCGGGACGCCGTCGTACAGTGCATCCAAGACCTCATCGGAAGGCTTGATGCCCAGTGGCGGGATGGATTCAGTACCGAGCTTCTCGCCAGGGAGGAAGACGGACCCAGCCTCGTAGAGTGCCAGGTCACGGAAACCGCGGGAGTGGTTGCGGCGGGCAACCTCGATCAGCCCCGGCAGGATGGACGTACGGAGGTAACCGTGCTCCTCACTGATGGGGTTCGCCAGCTTCAGGGCGGGACGTTCTTCGCCTTCCATTGCCACGCCGAAGGTGTCGTTGGCTGCTTTGGCCACGAACGGATAGGACAAGACTTCCGTCAGTCCGGCATCTGCCAGTGCCTGCACCACGCGGCGCTTCTGCTGCTGGCTGCGGCTCAGGCCACGGCCAGGAGGCGCAACGGGCAGGGTGGCCGGGATGTTGTCATAACCAACCAAGCGGGCAATTTCCTCGGAGAGGTCTTCCTTGGTTTCAAGGTCGTTGCGCCAGCTCGGAGCAGTCACCAGGTAGCCGGTGGCAGTCTTTTCCACGGCAGCACCAAGATCCACCAGGGATGTGGTGATCTGCTCTTCCGTGAAGTCGATGCCGATACGCGCGGCAGCGAACTCGGCCGGCAGTTCAATCGTGACGGCGTCAGGGGCCGTTCCGACGTCGGTACCGGTCTCGTCAGCTGTGCCACCAGCGAGTTCAACCAAAAGGTCCACGACGCGCTGGGCGGCGATACTGGCAACGTGCCAGTCAACGCCGCGCTCGAAACGCTTGGAAGCCTCGGACGGCAGCTTGTGCCGACGACGCGAACGGGCAATCGATACTTCATCGAAGTGCGCGGCTTCCACCAGGATGTTCGTGGTGGAATCGGAAACCTCGGTGTGGGCACCGCCCATGACCCCGGCGATGCCGATGGCTCCGGAGTCATCAGTGATCAGCAGGTCTTCGACGTCGAGCGTGCGCTCTTTGTCATCCAGCGTGGTGATCTTCTCCCCCGCCACGGCACGGCGGACCACGATGTCGCCCGCAAGCTTGTCGAGGTCGTAGCAGTGGTTTGGCTGGCCGAGCTCAAGCATGACGTAGTTGGAGATATCAACCGGCAGGGAGATGGAACGGACGCCGGCCAGACGAAGACGCGCGGACATCCACGGCGGAGTGGGACGGGAAGCGTCCACGCCACGCACTGTGCGTGCCACGAACCGGTCACAGCCCGGCTTGCCATAGATGGGGGCGTCGTCGTTGAGCTTGACGCCGTAGCCGCCTCGCAGGCTGGCCGGAGCGTTGACCTTGGAGGCCGGGTCAACGAAGGATGTTCCGGTGGCGTGTGCGTACTCACGTGCCACACCACGGATGGAGAAGGCGTAGCCGCGGTCCGGGGTGACGTTGATTTCTGCAGCCTGGTCATAGAGGCCAAGGAGTTTCATCGCGTCCGTGCCGATTTCCGGATCCAGCCCGATCCGTGAGAGGACCAGGATTCCATCGTGGTCATCGCCGATACCCAGTTCGCGAACGGAAGCGATCATGCCTGCGGACAGGTGACCGTAGGTCTTCCGCGCCGAAATCTGGAAGTTTCCGGGCAGCACAGCTCCGGGAAGCGTGACAACAACTTTGTCGCCTTCCACGAAGTTGTGGGCACCACAAATGATGCCCTGCACGCCGGAGGGATCGATTCCCTCGCCAGTCAGGGTCTGTTCCTGCCCTTCAGGGACAACACGGACCTGGCACCAGTTGATGGTCTTGCCATTGGATTGCGGTTCCTTGACCAGGCTCAGCACCTGGCCAACCACAATGGGACCCGTGAGTTCATCCGTGGGACGGTGGACTTCTTCTTCTTCAAAACCGACCTTGACCAGGTCCGTCATGACATCTTCGGCCGTAGCATCGGCCGGAACCTGCGCAAATTCACGCAGCCAGGAAAGTGGGATACGCACTGTTAGATCTCCATCCCGAAGTGCTCGCTGAAACGTACATCGCCCTCGATCATGTCGCGCATATCGCCGACCTCGTTGCGGAACATGAGCGTGCGCTCGATGCCCATGCCGAAGGCAAAACCTGAATAGACGTCCGGATCGATGCCGGCAGCCCGGAGGACGTTGGGATTGACCATGCCGCAGCCACCCCATTCGATCCAGCGGGGACCACCCTTGGCACCGGGGTGCCAGATGTCCAGCTCAGCAGAGGGCTCGGTGAACGGGAAGTAGTTCGGGCGCAGGCGAATGGAGGCTTCGTCGCCAAACATCTGGCGGGCGAAGTGCTCCAAGGTTCCACGGAGATCGGCCATGCTCAGGTTCTTATCGATCGCCAGGCCTTCGAACTGGTGGAAGACAGGCGTGTGTGTTGCATCGAGTTCATCCGTGCGGAACACCTTGCCCGGGCACAGCACGTAGATGGGAACTTCGCGCTCCAGCATGGAACGCACCTGCACCGGAGACGTGTGCGTGCGCATGAGCAGGTGTGCCTCGGGAGGCTCCACGAAGAACGTGTCCTGCATTTCACGGGCCGGGTGGTCCGGCTTGAAGTTCAGGGCGTCAAAGTTGAACCACTCGGACTCGACCTCGGGGCCTTCGGCAATTTCCCAGCCCATGCCGACGAAGATGTCCGAAACACCGTCCTGCAGCGTGGACAGCGGATGACGCGCTCCCGCCCGGCGTCGACGCGGAGCAGCCGTGACATCAACGGTTTCCTCCACCAGGATCCGGGCGTCGTTCTCGGCTTCCAGGACTTCGGTCCGGGCTGCTAGCGCTTGGTTGACCCGGCCGCGCGAGGATCCCATGAGCTTTCCGGCGGCAGCCTTGTGCTCCTTGGCGAGGCCACCGATTTCACGGTTGGCCAGGCTCAGGGGAGACTTCTCTCCCGTGTGGGCGAGGCGGACAGCCTTGAGTTCTTCGAGGGAGGAGGCAGCCGCAATCGCGGCGATCGCATCCTCAACGGCGGCGTTGATGGCGGCTTCATCCAGCGGATTCGGGATGGCAGCGCCTGGCAAAGTGTCAGTCATCTACTGTTCTTAGCTACGAGTCGGGAGCGGCCGGCATGGCTGGCCTGCAAAACGAAAGGGCAGTGCTCACCACGGACGGCAGGCACTACCCTTCAGTCTAGTTGAAGCTCACAGGCGCCATTTAACCCCTGGTTTGTGTGCGCCACGGGTCTAGCATGGCTTCATGACTCCCGGGCAGCGTTTACGGCAAGTTGCCAACATCCTGAACCTGACCACACCCTTGGGGCTGTTGGTCGCGCGGACATCCCGATCGCGCATTTCGCGTGGGCCCCGGGGACTGCTGATAGCAGCAGGGTATGCGTGGAAGCTTCCACACGCCGGGGCGTTTACGGTGGGGAACGTCATCCTCTACCGTGCAGCCCACGGCGTGGCAGGATGCAACGAGCTGCTCCTTGCCCACGAGGAACGGCACAGCACTCAGTACGCCTACTGCCTGGGGTTGCCGTTCCTCGTTTTCTACGGTGTCGCCGCCGGCTGGTCCATGCTGCGTGCTGGCAATCCGGCGTCGAGGAATTTCTTTGAACGGCAGGCTGGACTCGCAGCAGGCGGCTACATTGACCATCGAATCGAGGCCGAAGCATGAAACGCACCATTACCGTCACGGGAACGGCGAGCGCCAAGGCAGTTCCGGACCTGGTGACACTGACTTTGGGCGTCGAGACGCGAAGGGAGACTGCATCCAAGGCATATGACGACGCCGGCAAGGCAGCGGCCGCCGTCGCCGCCAGTTTGCGCGCGGCTGGCGTGCAGGATGCAGATCTGCACACCAGCGGCTTGAACCTTCGAGCAGACCTGGTGTGGGTGGAGGGGCAGGGACAGAAGGTCGCTGCCTATGTGGCGTCCACCAATGTGCGCGTCGGCATCCGCTCGCAAACGGAAGCGCCTGCCACCATTGCTGCGGCGGTGGCCGCCGGTGGGGACGACATCCGGATCAACGGGATAGAGCAAGGCTTTGCAGATGCCTCTGCGGTCACGAGCCAGGCGCAGGAGGCGGCATGGCAGGACGCGCTCCATCGGGCGGAGCAGTACGCGTCCTTGGCGTCCGTCCGGCTGGGCTCGGTGGTTTCCATTTCCCAGCAACCTCTGCCGGGCTCCCCCATTCCGATGGGTGGACTCGTCAGGGCCTCTGCTGCTGAAGCAATTCCCATCCAGGCCGGCGAGTCGTCCGTAGCGGCAAGCGTCACTGTGGAATGGGAACTCTTGAAGCCTTAGGTCCATCCACCGGCGCCTGGACTGCCGTCCGCACCACCACTGCGATGCCAGCAGCCATGGCCTCAAGCGGCATGGACGGCGTCGCGCTCCCCTCGGGTACCTGCTCTGGAAGGTAGGGAAGATGGACAAATCCTCCCCGGATGCCGGCCTTGGTTGCGAGGGCATGCATCAGCGCATAGAACACGTGGTTGCAGACATAGGTTCCTGCAGACTGTGAGATCTCACCCTTGATGCCTTCGATCTGCAGGTTCCGTAGCGCGGCTTTGATCGGCAACGTCGAGAAGTAAGCAGCCGGGCCGCCAGGAACCACTTCCTCGTCGATGGGACGCTTGCCCTTGTTATCCGGGATGCGGGCGTCATCGCAATTGATGGCTACACGCTCCAGGGAGACCCTTCCCCGCCCTCCCGCCAATCCAGCGCACACCACGACGTCCGGTGTCAGGGTTTCGACGGCGGCCAGCAGGAGGGTTGCCGCTTCACCGAACACGCAGGGCAGCTCTAAAGCTTCCACCTTGTGCCCCTCCGAACGAAGGATGTCGCGAGCGCGCAGGACAGCCTGCCAGGAAGGGTTGACGTTCTCTTCGCCAAACGGTTCGAAGCCAGTCAGCAGAATCATGGGCCAACCTTAGCAATGTCCGGAATCGGCATTCGTAGTCCTTGACATTCATTCGAACATACATTCGAATGGAGTGCATGAGATGGGACGCACAAGCACTTTCGCCAACGCATGGATCGGCGTCCGAAAGCCTTGACAGTATGGCACCTGGCCCTGCCCCGGCCATGGACGCCCTGCTGCCGCTGGCCGGGCTTGTGCGTTCCATCTCAACACCCGAATTCTCCGGAGTCACCTTCCATGAGGTCACCGCAAAGTCAGTGCTCAACAAGGTGCCTTCCGGTTCCAACATGCCTTTCGAATGGACAGTGAATCCCTACAGGGGTTGCAGCCATGCCTGCGTCTATTGCTTCGCCCGGAAGACGCACACCTACCTGGAGTTCGACGCCGGACGCGACTTCGACTCCCAGGTGGTAGTGAAGATCAACGCTGCAGAGGTCCTTCGGAAGGAACTGGCCAAACCATCGTGGGAACGGCACCAGGTTGCCCTCGGAACCAACACAGACCCCTACCAGCGCGCCGAAGGCCGATACGCGCTGATGCCAGGGATCATCCGGGCCCTCGCCGATTCCGGCACACCGTTTTCCATTCTGACCAAGGGCACGTTGCTTGCCCGGGACATTCCCCTGCTCAAGCATGCGGCGACCCAGGTCCCAGTGGACCTGGGCATCTCACTGGCCATGACCAACGAGGACCTTGCCGAGATTGTTGAGCCCGGCACCCCCTCCCCGAGAGCCCGCCTCAAGCTCATTGCGCGGTTACGTGAGGCAGGTCTGGCTTGCGGAGTCATGGCCATGCCCATCCTGCCTTGGCTCACGGATTCAGACGAAGCCCTTGAGTCCTTGTTCTCAGAACTCTCCAAGGCCGGCGCCACGGGCGTCACTGCAGGAGCCCTATACCTCAAGCCCGGTACACGTGAGTGGTACATGAAGTGGCTCGCCGCCCACCATCCCGAACTTGCAGGACGGTACCGTCGCCTGTACGGGCAGGGATCGTATGCGTCAAAAGAGTACCGCTCCTGGTTGTCGGCCAGGATCAATCACTTCAAAGCCAAGCATGGCTTTACCGGGACGCAAGGCTTCAGCCACCGCAATGCCCGGCCAGCCACCACTCCAGCTTCGGGCACGGAGCCTGCGGTTGGTACGCCGTTGCCAGGGCAGGAACCACTTTTCTGAGCCGCTGGGCCACTGCAGTAACGGCAGCTACGCCCGTGCAGTCACGCGTTCCAGCAACGCCCGGACTATAGGGAAGTCAGCCGGGATCCAGGCAAGGCCAAGAGCTTCTTCGTCATCAACCAGGGATACCCAACGCAGCTCGTCGTGATCCTCAAGGGCACGAGGTGTGCCTTCAGCGAGTTCCGCCAACCAGACACGCATTGCCGCGCGCTCATTGAGGGGCCACCCCTCGGCCTCACCGGACTCCAGCTCCGCCCCGAGCCGAACAGTGACTCCCAACTCCTCCGCAAGCTCCCGATGAAGGGCAGCTTCGGCCGACTCGCCCTCCTCTACTTTGCCGCCGGGAAATTCCCACATTCCGGCGAACTGCGGGGGCGCAGTCCGACGTGCTACGAGGAGTCGGGCCGGGGCGTCCAGGGAGTCGACGACGGCGGCGCCCACCACGTTTATCAGTCCAGTCACTGAAACAGTCTATGGGTGTGGGAATCATGGGCATCGTCACATAGCGACGTTAAGACACTGTCACGGGACTAAGCTTGTTATCGGATTTTCTCCACCTTTTCCCAGCCCTCAAGGCACCTCACGAAGCAGGCTCATGACTATCACCGTGTCCCCACCCGCCGTCGCCAAAAAAGCAAGGCGCCACCTAGGCTTGGCTATCCTCGCGCTGGCCACGGGCGGGTTCGCCATCGGCACCACCGAGTTCGCCATGATGGGTCTTCTCAAGGAAATTGAGGAAGGATTGGGCATCAGCACTCCCGAGGCTGGCAACCTCATCTCCGCCTATGCCTTGGGCGTTGTCATCGGAGCGCCCATCTTCGCTGCATTCGGAGCCAAACTTCCCAGGAAGCACCTGGCGCTGGGGTTGATGCTGTTCCTCTCCATCGCCAACCTGACCTCTTTCATTGCGCCCGACTACGGTTTTATGCTGCTCTCCCGCTTCGCTTCCGGCCTCCCCCATGGAGCATTCTTCGGTGTGGCTGCTGTCATCGCTGCCGGCTTGGTGGCACCCACAAAACGGGGTTGGGCCATCTCCATGGTGATGGCAGGCCTCACGGTCTCCAACGTCATCGGCGTGCCTCTGGCCACCTGGGTGGGGCAGACCTTCGGCTGGCGCCTTCTGTTCATCATCGTGGGGGCCATAGGCCTGCTGACCGTGGTCATGGTCTGGAAATTCGTCCCCTTCGAAGCAGCGCACCCTGAGGCGAGTATTCGACGCGAACTCGGTGCCCTCAAACGGCTTCAGGTATGGCTTGCTTTGCTGATCGGCATTATCGGCTTTGGTGGATTCTTCGCCGTCTACACCTACATCGCGCACACCATGACGGGCGTAGCAGGCATACCCGAAAGCCTCATTCCGGCAGTGGTGGCGCTCTACGGGCTAGGCATGGTTGCGGGCAACATCATCGGTGGCCGCATCGCGGACAAGTCGGTCATGGGCACCATCTACTGGGTCATGCCGGGCATCGCCGCAGCACTGGTGGTTTACGCCATCGCAGCCCACTGGGCTTGGTCCGCCTTCATCATGGCCTTCGTCGTTGGCGGCATAGGCTCCATGCTCACGCCAGCGTTGCAGACACGCCTCTTGGATGCCGCTCCGGGCGCAGCCTCGCTCGCTTCCTCGCTGAACCACTCCGCCCTCAACATTGCCAATGCCCTGGGGGCCTTCCTCGGCGGGACCGTGATCGCCTGGGGTTGGGGCTACGTGGCTCCGGCCCTCGTGGGTGCGGTCCTGGCCATCCTCGGCTTGGGAGTTGCCATCATCAGCGGGCTGCTGGAACGCAAGAAGCCGCTGGCTACCTCATGAATCGCTAGAGCGTAACCCACCTGCTGGATACGGTGCAAAGAAAGATGGGCTCTTCAATGTGAAGAGCCCATCTTTGGTTAATGCTGACCTGACTACGCCTGGACGCGCTCAACATCGGGTTCAAGGTAGATGACCCGCGCGATCGGTACGGCCGCCCGAATACGTTGCTCGGCGTCGTCAATCACCCGGGCAATTGCTTGACCGGTATCGGCGGCACCCATGGTGATCTTGGCGGCAACCAGCAGTTCTTCCGGCCCCAGGTGCATGGTCTTGAGATGGATGATCCGGGTGCCATCCGCCTGCAGCGCCTCGGTGATGCGTGCGACGTCGTCTTTGGTGGCCGACTCACCCAGCAGGAGCGATTTGGTCTCGACCGCAAGGATGACGGCTATGGCGACAAGCAGCAGGCCGATCATGGCTGTACCGAAGGCGTCCCAGATGCCATCGCCGGTTACGAGGGTCATGCTGACGCCGAAGAGCGCGAACACCAGGCCCAGCAAGGCGCCGAAGTCTTCCAGGAGGATGACCGGCAGCTCGGGCTGCTTGGCGTTGCGGATGAACTTGGCCCACGTCTGCTTGCCACGGATATGGTTCGATTCCACAATGGCGGTTCGGAAGGAGAATGACTCGGCAACGATGGCGCCAACCAGGACGGCCAACGGCACCCACCAGAAGTCGCCTTCGATGCCGTGCGGGTGCTGGAACTTCTCCCACGCTTCGTACAGGGCAAAGAGGCCACCCACGCTGAACAAGACGATGGAGACGATGAACGCGTAGATGTACCGTTCGCGGCCGTAGCCAAAGGGGTGCTCGGGGCTTGCCGCACGCTGTGCGCGCTTGCCACCTACCAGGAGAAGGAGCTGGTTGCCGGAGTCAGCTACCGAGTGAATGGCCTCAGCGAGCATGGACGATGACATCGTCAGGACGAATGCAACGAACTTCAGGACAGCGATGGTCAAGTTCGCGGCGAGGGCCGCCACGATCGCTTTGGTACCGCCACTTGCAGCCACGAAAGCTTCACCTCTTCGGTTTTGGGAAAGTTTGGAATGGGCCACGAAGAGTCGTCATTGTGACGATCTTGCAAGAAATACCGTACCGGGCGTCAGACTATTTCTACATTCCGGACCCGGGCGCCCTGCTGCGAACGGGCGCTTGCATAGAGGCAAACGGTGGCCGCTGTACCCAGATTCAAGCTCTCGGCGGCGCCATAGACAGGCACGGCTACGCGGTGATCCGCGAGCGCCAGTTCGGCATCGGACAGCCCTTGAGCTTCGTTCCCGAACAACCATGCTGTGGGTGCTTCAAGGGCGTAAGCCGAGGCTACAGAGCCATCTCCCAGCCTCCGGGCAGCATTCTCGTCCTGGAGCTGGTCCAGGTTTACCGTCCCGTAGCCGTCGGCAGCCAGGACCCCTATCCCCTGTTCCCGGCAGCGCGCTACGAGATCTTCAACATCAGCCCCCAGGACCACCGGCAGGTGGAACAACGAACCGGCTGTGGACCGTACCGCCTTGGGGTTGTAGATGTCCACGCTGGATCCCGTCAGGATCACAGCGTCGGCACCTGCAGCGTCGGCCGCGCGCAAAACGGTGCCTGCGTTGCCCGGGTCCCGGACCTGGCACATCACCGCAATAAGGCGAGGACCGGCGTCGAGCACTGATTCGAGGCTGACATCCACAAAACTACACACGGCAACAATGCCCTGCGGGTTGACGGTGTCCGCCATGGCGGCCAGGACGTCGTCGCTCGCCAGCCGAAGCTGTGTTCCTTCTGCAAGGTCTGCCAGTTCCGGGAGCCGCTCCAGGCAGGCCTCGCTCGCAAAGACTTCATGCACGACGGCGGAACCCCCTGCCGCAGTGCGCTCCCGGTGAAGGGTCAAAGCCTCGCGAACCGCCTGTGGACCCTCAGCCAGGAAACGGCCGCGCTTTAAACGGGCCGGGCGCCCGGCAAGCTTGGCGACGTCCCTCACCCGATCTGCTCGGGGGTTGGTCATCGGAAAGTCTTGCGGGCGCCCGGTTTGGTTCATATAAAGAACTTTAGTGGCAGTTGCGACTAGTTCTTGATCTGCTGGCGGGCTTCGCCGCCGGCCGGCTCGAAGCCAGCAGCTTTTGCAGCCTCAACCGTGGAGAACCAGTATTCAGCAGCAGTGTTCTCGTACCAGGTGGAACCCGGTACGTGGTACTTCTTGGACTCGGCGTTGCCCTTGATGGCGTGTCCTTCCGGAGCACCTTCGCCCTCAACGGCAGCGATAGCGCCATCGATGGCCGGCTTCTCGGAGACAGAAGCCTTGACAGCCGTTGCGGTAGCAGCAGCCGGAGCAACCTTGGCAGCCTTCGGAGCTGCAACCTCGGCCTTGGCAGCCGGAGCAGACGTGTCGGCCGGGAGGGCAGCCTTGGCAATGTTCACCAGTGCGGCGAATGCGTTGGCGTCCGAAACAGCCAGTTCGGCCAGCATGCGGCGGTCAACCTCAACCTCAGCGGCCTTCAGGCCCTGGATCAGGCGGTTGTAGGTGAGGCCGTTGGCGCGGGATGCAGCGTTGATGCGCTGGATCCAGAGGCGACGGAAGTCGCCCTTCTTCTTGCGGCGGTCGCCGTAGCTGTACACAAACGAGTGCAGCAGCTGCTCTTTGGCCTTGCGGTACAGGCGCGAACGCTGACCGCGGTAACCCTTGGCGCGTTCGAGGATAACCCGGCGCTTCTTGTGGGCGTTTACCGCCCGCTTCACACGTGCCACGTGCGTACTCCTTCAGAAATCTTTATCCCAAGCTGCTACTGCCGGAAATCCGGCCGGCCTGAGAAGGCTTTTGGTGTAGTCGGCCGCTACCGGATGGCAGCAACCAAAGAACTTGGAACTTAGACGCCGAGCATCTTCTTGATGACCTTGGCATCGCCCTTGAAGACGATCTTGTCGCCGGCGAGGCGACGGGTCAGCGTGGAGGACTTGTGCTCCAGGTAGTGGCGGCGGTTGGCCTGCTGACGCTTCAGCTTGCCGGTACCGGTCAGCTTGAAGCGCTTCTTAGCACCGCTGTGGGTCTTCATCTTCGGCATGGGAACCGATCTCCTTACGTGTCCACGGACAAAGTCCGCAGTTCTTTCGTGCAGCCGGCCTACAAGGGCCGGCGTGCTGGTTGCTTGCCGTTGGAGGCCAGGGCCGCCGCGGCGTTGAACTAGTTGGTCTTGCGTGATGCAGGCTTCGGCGCAGCCTTGGGGGCTGCGGGCCGAGCTGCCGGCTTGGGAGCCGCCGGCTTGGCGACGGGCTTCGGAGCCGAAGGAACTGCAGGCTTCGGGGCAGCAGCCGGAACAGCTGGCCTCGGAGCTGCCGGTGCGGGGGCTGCCTTGGGGGCCGGGGCTTTCTCCGCCGGTGGAGCCTTCACAGCCGGGGCTTCCTCAACCACGGGTGCTTCTTCGACTACCGGAGCTTCTTCAACAACCGGAGCCTCTTCGACTACGGGAGCCTCTTCGACTGCCGGATCTTCTTCAGCTACGGGCGCTTCTTCAACAACCGGAGCTTCCTCAGCTTCTTCAACAACCGGAGCCTCTTCGGCAACAGGTGCTTCAACCTCGGAAGCCTCCACAGCCTCTTGCTTGGGCTCTTCTTCGGAAGCCAGCAGGCCTGCCGGAAGAAGGTCGCCCAGGGTCTGCGTCAGCGGAGCCTGGTCACCCGTGGTGTCCACGCGTCCGGTTGCCTTGGCCTCATTCTGGGCCTTGGCTTCAGCACGCTGGGCTGCACGCCGGGCTTCAGCCTTGGCTTCGGCCTTGTTCTTCAGCGGACCGATCACCATGACCATGTTGCGGCCATCGATACGCGGGCTGGACTCAACAATGCCCACCTCGGCAACGTCTTCAGCAAACTTCTGAAGCAGGCGGATACCCATCTCCGGACGCTGCTGCTCGCGGCCACGGAACTGGATCATGGCCTTGACCTTGTCACCGGCGCCGAGGAAGCGAAGTGCGTGTCCGCGCTTGGTTTCGTAGTCGTGCTTGTCGATCTTGAGGCGGAAACGGATTTCCTTCAGAACCGTGTTGGTCTGGTTCTTGCGGGCCTCGCGCGCCTTCACGGCAGCTTCGTACTTGTACTTGCCGAAGTCCATCAACTTGCAAACAGGAGGCTTAGCCTGCGGGGCAACTTCAACGAGATCGAGATCGGATTCGGCAGCAAGACGCAGGGCGTCCTCGATGCGGACGATTCCTACCTGTTCGCCGGCAGGGCCGACCAACCGCACCTCGGGGACGCGGATACGCTCATTGATTCTTGGCTCGCTAATGTTAAAGCTCCTGTGGTTGTGGTGAGTTTCACCGGCAAATAGAGAAGGCCTCCAATTGCTGGTGCAATCGAAGGCCTCAAGGATCGGGTGTGCTCCCTTGAAGAGAAGCACGCACTCCGGAGGCTACGCCTCCGAGTGTCCGACCTGTACCCGGCAACCTCTTGTTCCGTGAAGGAATCCTGCTCCCCGAAGGGAAAACGGCTGACGCGGGTGGGAGAGAACTCCGCTTGCAAACTGAAAATCAATTCTACAGAAATAACCCGCCAAGCGCACATTGCACGCGGCGGGAGCATTTAATGCGAATAACGACTTCCAGTCGGTCTATGACAAGCTTACCAGTATGAGCACTGAAGACAGCAATTCGCGCAACTCCTACTCCGAGGACACCGCCACAGCCCCCGCCGCCGATGCCGGGGTATCCCAGCAGATCCGTGACATCGCGGAAGTTCCGGCAGTAGAAGTCATCACCACCGGCGCGGTCCACCTGATGAGCGCCGCAGCTGTGAAGGTCGGCCTCGCCGATGACCCCAACGCAGAAGACCTCAAAGACCTGGACGAGGCCCGCAAGCTCATCACGGCATTGGCCGGCCTCGTAACGGCGGCTGCCCCCGAAATCGGTTCGCAGCATGCCGGGCCCTTGCGTGATGGACTGCGCTCCCTCCAGTTGGCTTTCCGCGAAGCTTCCCTTATCCCCGACGCACCGGGCAAGGGCCCCGGTGAGAAGTTCACCAGGCCGGTGAACTAGCCAGGAACTGCCCCAAGTACATACGACGGCGGCCCGACCACATGTGGTCGGGCCGCCGTCGTCGTTAATGCCGTGCGATTACTGAAGATTTACCGACGCTGGAGCTACACCCGGGCGCGGCGCCGCCTGGACATGAGGGCGAATCCCGCGATGCACAGTACGACTCCCGCGGAACCGACGGAGGCAAAACCTCCGGACGGCCCAACAGTGTCAATAAAAATCCCGGCTAGCGGCGCGCCGAAGGCAATCCCGGCCGTCAGCGCGGATCCATACCAGCCCATGGCCTCGCCGCGTCGTTCCTCATCTACGAGGTCCGCCACCTTCTCCGATGACGCCGACAACACCGGAGCGCAAAGAAGGCCAGGGAGAATCGAGAGCACCGCCAGCGTCCAGGTATCGTGTGCGAAACCCATCGGGATGGTGAGCGCGGCCATGCCCAACAACAGCAGCATGGGAGAGACCGAGCGATTCATGGCTCCGTAGATGAGTCCACCCACAACCGATGCCGCACACCAGAAGAAGAAGACGATGCCAATCTCGTTCTGGTGGCCGCCGCGCTCCAACAGGCCAACAATACTGACGTCCGAGCCGCTAAGTACCATCCCCGATCCCGCAGCTACGGCGAAAAGTGCCGCAACGGAAACCGTAAACCACGTGAAATTGCGGGCCACGCGGTTCCGAAGTCCTCCTGTGCGGGACGTGGCCGCCGGCGCCATTTCAGACGCCGCCTCCTGCACATGGCCCGGTGCGGAGGCCACCATGGCCGCCTCGGCAGCGGCAAGGTCCGCGGCGGCCCGTGCCGCGGATTCCTCCGGAGTGCAATTGGCATCGCTGCGGGTCGGAGGGTTGAACCAGATCAAAAACAGGCCAGCCACGGAGACAGAAATTCCCACCGCGGTGAGTCCCACGGCCGAGAAGCCGCTCGTGGCGACGATCGCACCAACGGCGGGACCAATCATGAACACGAGCTCAGTAGCGATGGAATCGAGCGCAAACGCCGAGCGTCGCTGGTCGCCGTCCACCATGACACCCAGAGATTGACGGACCACGCTGAAGATCGGCAACGTGAACAAGCCCCCCACAAAGACCAAGGGAAGCAGCCAGGCGTACGGGACGTGCGGAACAATTGACCAAATCACTGTTTCCGAGATGACGGATGGGATCAGGGCTTTCCGCAGGCCCACCATGTCAACGCGCCGACCACGCCAGGGCGCCCCCAAGGCAATGCCTATGGTCATGACGGCAGCAGCGGCGCCGGCGGCGGCATACCCTTCCCCCAGCGACAGGACAATGTGCAACGTCAGGAGCACGCCAGCCGCCGAATGCGGAATGCGGGCGATCATGCCCACCAGCAGGAGCCGCCGGACAGGGCGGATGGACAGCATCTCTTTGTAGAGAGCGAAGTTCACGGGCTAATTCCTCTTGTTCCCCCGGGGCAGTCCCCGGTGGACGGGTACTGCCGTTAGTGCCGCCCAGGCTCCTGCGCCGCACGTTGCAGTTTTACTTCAATGGAATCGACGCCCTCGGCAAACGATTCCACCTGCGCCCACGCCTCGTTCAGGTCAGCCACCAGCGATTGGACGGCAGCGGCGTCGAGTCCGTCCTCAAGGAAGAGCACTATCCGCAGTTCCGGGCCAGCGCCTCCGCCCGGGACCGTGCGGCCGTCCGCAGTCAGGGAAGCGACGCCACCACCGGCCTGTGTTTCGAGCCGGCGCACCGCCGGAAACGCCTCGGCCTGTGAAGCGAGAGCAAACTCCAGTTGATCATCAAGGTATGACGGCGTCCAGTCCCGCTGCTGCGCCAACGCCCACATGGCTGGCCGCCGAACCACGAAGGTGAACGCTGAACCGGGGTCCAGCACCAACAATTGTGCCTCTTCTGAAACGGCAGAAAGGGCCGCCCTTGCCGCATAAACAGCTACGGGCCGGGCCTCCGCATGCCACGATTCAAGAGCGGCGGCCGTGGTGAAGACCGGCATTGCCTTCCGGCCATCAGGAGCTTTGAGTGTGACCAAAGCCATATCGGCCTGCTTGTCCGCGTGCAGCCCATCAACGCCTTCAGCTTCCTCGGCGAGCTGGGCTACCACGGGAACGAAGACCCGGGCGGTAGCGAGTGAAGCTACGACCTCTGCCTCACTGCCCGTCCCGTTCAGCAGTGCAGCAACGGCGGCGAGGTAACCGGAGTCAGCCGTACCGTCGTCGTCTTCGAAATTGTGGATCCTGGCATCGTCACCACTCAGGCTGCGTCCTTCCCAGGGTTGCCCCGCCGAGTCCGTGGCACCGCCGGCGCCGGCCAAGGCAGCGGCAATATGGCCTGGAAGTTCGCGTCGTGAAGCAGCCATCAGCGACGACCGGCTACATCCAGGGCTTCGGGCAGTGTGAAAGCACCTGCATAAAGGGCTTTGCCAACAATCGCGCCCTCAACGCCCAGGGGCACGAGTTCACGGAGCACGCGAAGATCTTCAAGGCTGGAGATACCGCCTGAAGCCACCACGGGCTTGCCCGTTTTCTGCACCATCTGGCGCAGCAAGTCAACGTTCGGGCCCTGCAGCGTTCCGTCTTTGGTGACGTCGGTGACCACGTAGCGTGCGCAACCGGCGTCCTCCAGGCGGGCAAGAACTTCCCAGAGGTCGCCGCCTTCTTTGGTCCAGCCGCGACCCGCCAGGGTGGTACCACGGACATCGAGGCCGACGGCGATCTTGTCACCGAAGCGGTCAATGGCGCGCCGTGTCCATTCAGGGTTCTCCAATGCTGCTGTGCCGAGGTTCACCCGCTCCACGCCCAATTCCAGGGCGCGTTCCAGCGACTCGTCATCCCGCAGACCGCCGGACAACTCAACTTTGACGTTGAGCTGGGAAACGACCTCGCTGATGAGGTCCGCGTTGTTCCCACGGCCAAAAGCGGCGTCGAGGTCCACCATGTGCACCCACTCAGCACCGGCGTTCTGCCAGTTCAGGGCGGCTTCCAGAGGCGTTCCGTAACTGGTTTCCGAGCCTGCCTCGCCTTGCAGCAGGCGGACTGCCTGGCCATCAACGATGTCGACAGCGGGGAGGAGTTCCAGAACGGACTGGGCAGAGGTGGTCATGTGTGTCCTAGGAGTTGATGGGGACGCGAGGCGTTCAGTTGCCCGGCAGCGTCAGGAGATAGGCGGCAAGCAGGGACATCCCCGCCAGCACATAGAAGGAAACGGAAACCCACAGTGGCTTCTTCTGCTGGTGGAAAGAGATACCTCCACCCACCAGCACGCCGGCAAGGCCCATAAGCACTACCGACCACACTTAGGCTGCACCACGATCATCCGGTGCCGGAGCCTGTGCCACCGTGGATCCAGGTTTGCGAAGCCCGTCCACCCAGTTGCGCAGGAGGCGCGCCCCGGCGTCTCCGGATTTCTCGGGGTGGAACTGGGTTGCGCACAGGGGGCCATTTTCAACAGCAGCGATAAAGCGGGCACCGTGCTCGGACCACGTCACCAAAGGTGGGGTCATCCGGGGCTGAACGACGTCGAAGTTCCACTCCTGCACGCCGTATGAGTGCACGAAGTAGAAGCGTTCCTGCTCGACGCCTGCGAAAAGTTTGGATCCTTCAGGCACGTCCACCGTGTTCCAACCCATGTGGGGAACCACGGGGGCCGGAAGGAGTTCAACCTTGCCGGGCCATTCGGCCATGCCCTCGGACTCGGTGCCGTGCTCGACTCCGGCTTCGAAGAGCACCTGCAGCCCAACGCAGATTGCCAGGACGGGCCGTCCACCTGCGACGCGGCGGCCAATCATGCGGATGGCATCGACGGCCTTGAGTTCCCTCATCACCGTTTCAAAGGCACCCACGCCGGGGACCAGCAGCCCGTCGGCATTCAGCACGTCCTCAGGCTTGGAGCTGAGAACCACCTCGGCGCCTGCACGCTCAAGGGCGCGAACGGCCGAACGGACGTTGCCCGAACCGTAGTCCAGCACCGTAACCGTGGGCTTACCTTCAGGCGACTCCGGCTTGACGGTAGCCGAAGCGTCAGTAACCGCACCGTCCTTCAGGATTTGCCCACTCATAGCGCCCCCTTGGTGGATGGAATGCCCTCGACGCGGGGATCCGACTCCACTGCCGAGCGAAGAGCCCGGGCAAAGGCTTTGAACTGGGCCTCAACGATGTGGTGCGGATCGCGGCCTGCAAGAACGTTCATGTGCAGGCAGATACCGGCGTGCAACGTGATGGCCTCAAAGACGTGACGGGTCAGCGAACCCGTGAAGTGGCCACCGATCAGGTGGTATTCCTGCCCTGCAGGTTCTCCTCCGTGCACCAGATATGGGCGCCCCGAAACATCCACGACAGCGTGCGCCAAGGCTTCGTCCAAAGGAACCGTTGCTTCGCCGAAGCGGCGGATTCCGGCTTTGTTGCCCAAGGCAGTACGCAGGACCTCACCAAAGGTAATGGCCACATCCTCCACGGTGTGGTGGGCATCAATGTGGGTGTCACCCGTGGCTTTGACGGTCATGTCAATCAGGGAGTGCTTGCACAACGCCGTCAGCATGTGGTCATAGAAGGGAACCGTGGTGCTGATGTCCGAGACACCGGTGCCATCCAGGTTGATCTCCACCAGGACGGAGGATTCGCTGGTGGTGCGCTCCATGCGCGCAGTGCGGTCAGCGGACGGCTTGGCGCCGGTTTCGCTCATTGGGACGTCCTTATACACGAAGAATGGGGTGGGTCTATTGACAAGTTTAGTTGGGCTGGGACGCAGGGCTGTCCAGAAGGGCTTCCAAGGCCTCAAGGAAGGCCGTTGTTTCCTTTTCTGTTCCCGCAGTCACCCGCAGGTGCCCTGGAATGCCGACGTCGCGGATCAGGACGCCCGCATTCAGCAAGCCCTGCCAGATCGCGTGCGGGTTCGAAAGCCCACCGAAGAACACGTAGTTTGAGTCCGAGGCTGCCGGCTTGAGTCCCATTCGGAGGAGCTCGGTCACAATCCGGTCCCGTTGGACCTTGATGTCCTCGACGTCGGCCATGAGCGCTTCACGGTGGTTGAGGGCGGCCAGGGCCGTGGCTTGCGTGACGGCTGAGAGGTGGTACGGCAGCCGAACGAGCCTGATGGCATCGGTAACTTCAGGTGCGGCAGCCATGTAGCCCAGGCGCGCACCTGCCAGGGCAAAGGCCTTGCTCATGGTGCGCGAGACGATCAAACGCTCCCGCCCGGGAAGCAGCGTCAGCGCACTCGGCGTGTTGTCGTGCGCGAACTCGTGGTAGGCCTCGTCCACGATGACGATGGCTTGGCTGGCCTCGCCGGCTTCGTACACGGCTTCGACCACGTCCAAGCCCAGTCCCGTTCCTGTGGGGTTGTTCGGAGAGCACAAGAACACGATATTTGCGCCAGTCTCCTTCACCTGGGCAGCAGCAGAAGCGGCATCCAGGCCATAGTCATCAGCCCGCACTCCACGGACGTACTCGGTGTCCGTGCCACTGGCAAGCAGCGGGTACATGGAATATGTGGGAGGGAAGCCCAGCGCCTTGCGCCCTGGACCTCCGAAGGCCTGCAGAATCTGCTGCAGGACCTCGTTGGAGCCGTTGGCTGCCCAGATATTCTCCGCGGAAAGCCCGTGTCCGAGGTAATCGGCGAGGGATTCACGAAGTTCGGTGAACTCGCGGTCAGGGTATCGGTTCAAGCCTGTGGCCGCGGCCGCAACAGCCTCGGTAATGGCCGCTTGCACATCGGCCGGCACGCCATGGGTGTTCTCGTTGACGTTGAGCAAAATGGGGACATCAAGCTGCGGTGCGCCGTAGGGGCTCAGTCCACGCAGGTTGGTCCGGAGGGGAAGTCGGTCAAGTCGCTCAAGCTGGTCACTCACCAAGACAGTTTAAGGTGCCGGTGCGACTGCAGAGTAACTGTGACGCCAGGGACGGTGACCCATAGCACCCTGGCCGCTCAATTGGCGGGAACGAACAGCTGCTGGCCAGGCTGGATGCGTCCCCCGCGGAGATCGTTCAACTGGATGATTTCTGCAATGACATCACGAGGGTCCCGCTCCGGCGCGGCCGCACCGGCGATGCCCCACAGGGACTGCCCGGGCTGGACAGTCACCGTAACGGCCACCGGCGGCCGCAGCTGGCCTTGGGAATCAGAAGCTTTGGCCGGGGAGTTGATGAAGCCGGCAAGGCTCAGCAGCGCGGCAAGGAGCAGCATGGTGGGAATTCCGAAGAAGACGATCCTGCCGCGTTGGGTTAGCCGGAGACGCGCAGGAGCCGGAGTGTTGCGGAATTCATGGAACGTTGAGATTGCGGACATGAGCTGAGCCCTTCTGAGCGATTGCCTGCATCGGATGCCCGTTGCCGGCTGCCAATTCCTTGTGCTCGTTGTACCCGGCCCGGATGTTCGAACACTTTCTTCGAACATCCGAACTGCGTTCAACTTTTATAGAACACATATTCGAACCTTGCTATGACATTTTTAGCACTTATCAACGAACGGTGTCGAGACTCGCTAGAACGAATGTTTGATAAACGCCTGTGCCTGGCCTAGGTTTGAGTGAAGAAACAGGCACTGTTTCAGTGGAACAGGAGGGTCTGACATTTTTTCAGATCCAACATCCCCGGGCGCACTTCAGACCGTGACCGGGCGGAACGGAAGGGCAATGGCGAACATGGCAGCGAAAGCCACCGGCGGCGGGGCACCCCTGCGGAGCCAGCAGCCTCAAAAGAGTCCCAAAAGCCTGACTGTCCGGCAGAAGAAAATCCTGGAAACCATCCAGCGCTCTGTCAATGACAACGGGTATCCGCCCAGCATGCGCGAGATTGGCGACACCGTTGGTCTCGCGAGCCTCTCCAGCGTCACGCACCAGCTCTCCCAGTTGGAGAAGCTCGGCTACTTGCGCAGAGATCCCAAGCGCCCCCGCGCCATGGAAGTACTCATGCCTTTGACCCTTGACGGCGGCACAATTCCCGGAGTTGAAGCAGCTACTACACTGCGCAGCGCAGGTGGACTTGCCGTGACGGAATTGGCCAGCGCCAGCGACACCGCGATGGTGCCCTTGGTAGGACGCATCGCAGCCGGTGGGCCCATCCTGGCCGACCAGACTATTGAGGACGTCTTGCCCCTGCCCCGGCAACTGGTGGGCCACGGCGAACTGTTCATGCTGAAGGTCGCTGGGGACTCAATGATCGATGCCGCAATTTGTGACGGTGACTGGGTGGTTGTCCGCCGCCAGAATGACGCCATCAACGGTGACATCGTGGCAGCACTCCTGGATGACGAAGCCACAGTAAAAACCTTCCGCCAGCGGGACGGCCACACCTGGCTGCTCCCCCAGAACACGCAGTACGAGCCGATACTTGGAGACCAAGCCACCATTATGGGCAAGGTCGTCTCGGTCCTGCGCTCCCTCTAGGGCGTTCGCCTACGTTTTCTTTGCGCCCAAGCGTTCCAGGACGCCGCGCACCACGTTGCGGTCCGTCGTTGCCCAAAATGGCGGCAAAGCGGCACGCAGGAACCCGCCGTACCGTTCGGTGGAAAGCCGTGAGTCCAGGACAGCGACCACGCCTTTGTCGCCGGTGGAGCGAATAAGGCGTCCTGCTCCCTGTGCAAGACGAATTGCCGCGTGGGTAGCTGACACCGCCATGAACCCGTTGCCCCCGGACTGTGCAACGGCTCGCGAGCGTGCGGTCATCAGCGGGTCATCGGGCCTCGGGAACGGAATGCGGTCAATCACCACAAGGCGGCATGAACCGCCAGGGACGTCCACGCCCTGCCACAGGGACATGGTGCCGAAGAGGCAGGTGTCCGGTTCATCGGCAAACTGCTTCACCAGTGCTGCCATAGTGGATTCCCCCTGGCAGAGGATGTCCACATCCAGCCGTGGCCGCATCGCGTCTGCGGCTTCCTCGGCCGCCCGACGTGAGGAGAACAGGCACAGGGCTCCCCCACCGGATGCACGGATGAGGTCTTCAAGCTCATCCAGTGCCTCGGGAGAAGTGCCCCTGCCGGGCTTGGGCAGGTGCTTGGCCACGTAAAGGACACCCTGCTTCGGATAATCAAAAGGCGATCCGACGTCCAACCCGGTCCAGCTGGGCGCACCATCTCCAATGAGGCCCAGGCCACCTGCTGCGGGCTCAAAGGCGGATCCAATAGCCAGCGTGGCAGAAGTAAGCACCACTGTGTGCCCCGCGAAAAGGCCTTCCCGCAGCCGGCCAGCAACGCTAAGCGGGGCGATGTTGATCAGTGCGGGCGCGGTCTCGTCCGGGTGCGAGTACCCCTGCTGGGGATCGAAGGTGCTGTTCCTGGAGAACCACACCACTTCACGGTTCTCCTTGGCTGCGAGCATCCGCTCGCACAGTTCCAGAATGAGCATGAGCCGTGAGCGCGCAAGCTGCCTGCCGCCGTCGACCGCGTTTGAAGAGTCAGTCTTCGAGTCAGACAGTGCGGCGCGTGTGGCATCGCGCAGTTGGTCCAGGCAGTCCAGTTGTTCGTCGTTGAGCCCATTGGGCAGCAGACCGTTGGGGACTCCGGCAATGGCCATGTCCAGTCGATCGGCTGCCGCGTTCAGGGCGTCTACGGTAATAGCAGTGTGTTTGCGCGCGCTCGAAGCGGCAGCATGCACCATTGCCACGGACAGCTGACCTGTAACGGCCCCCGTGACCCGGTCCTGCAGCTCATGCGCTTCGTCAACCACCACGACGTCGTACTCGGGCAGGACAGCAAGTCCTTCGAAGGCACTGACGGCCAGCATGGCATGGTTGGTCACCACGACGTCGGCCTCAGCCGCTCTGGCCCGTGCCTGCTCGCTGAAGCACTCCTCGGCAAGGGGGCATTTTTGCGCTCCCAGGCACTCCATGGACGTCACGGAGACCTGCCTCCAGGCGCGGTCGGTAACGCCCGGCATCAGTTCATCGCGGTCGCCTGTGGCCGTCTTTTCGGCCCATTCACGGAGCCGGACCACTTCCTTACCCAATTGCGACGACGGGCCGCCAACCGCCGCTGCGAAATGCGGCACGCTGGTGTCCTCACCCAGGGAAAAAAGTTGGCCCTCGGACGGCTCTTCGCTGGGGAAGCCGCCCTCCAGCTTTTGCAGGCAAACATAATTTGCCCGGCCCTTGACGAGTGCCACGTTCACGGGACGCTCAAGGGCCGGGCTTATGGTCTCCAACAGCCGGGGCAGGTCCCTGCCCACAATCTGTGTTTGCAGGGCCAAGGTAGCGGTGGACACGAGCGTGGGTTTGTCGCTGTCCATGGAATGTGCGATTAACGGAATCAGGTAAGCCAAAGACTTACCCGTTCCCGTTCCCGCCTGGACCAGCAAATGTTCACCGGACTCGATGGCCCTGGTGACTTGCCTTGCCATCTCGTGCTGGCCTGAACGGCTTTGACCGCCCATCCCGGCAACAGCTTTGTCCAACAGCTCGAGGGTGAACTTCTCCCCCACTGACTCGACGACGTCCGCCGCCACCTTCTCAACCATTGCTGACGAATGACTCCAGCTCGGCGGCCAATCCTTCACGAACCATGGCCACCACGCGGGTTCCGTTTTCCTCGTGCTCGAGGCTCAGGATTTCCGAATCGGAGTTGTGCAGCTTGTTGACCATGTCGCCGCGGTCATACGGGATCAGCACCTCGAGGCGGACTCCCGGCCGGGGAATGGACCGGCTGACCTCTTCCAGGAGTTCAGGAATGCCCTGGCCCGTGCGGGTGGAAACCACGGCGTGCCGCGGCTCCTTCTGCTTCAGGCGTTCCACGACGAAAGGATCCGCTACGTCCACCTTGTTCAGGACGATGATTTCCGGGACCTTGCGGGCGTCGACCTCGGTGAAGACAGCACGCACTGCCGCGATTTGCCCTTCCGGGTCCGGGTGGGAGGCATCCACGACATGCAGGATCAAGTCTGCGTCCGCTACTTCCTCCAGGGTGGAGCGGAAGGCTTCCACCAGCTGCGTAGGCAGCGAGCGGACGAATCCAACGGTGTCAGCCAACGTGTAGCCGATGCCATCCGGCGTCTGTGCCTTCCTGACAGTCGGGTCCAGGGTGGCGAACAGGGCGTTTTCCACCAGCACTCCAGCATCGGTCAGACGGTTCAGGAGGGAGGACTTTCCAGCGTTGGTGTAGCCGGCGATGGCAACCGAAGGTACGGCATTACGACGGCGGTTGGCCCGCTTGGTCTCGCGCGCCGGCTTCATGGCAGCAATCTCCCGGCGGAGCTTGGCCATGCGTGTCCGGATCCTGCGGCGATCGAGTTCGATCTTTGTTTCACCGGGACCACGGGAACCCATCCCGGCACCGGCTCCACCCACCTGGCCACCGGCCTGGCGGGACATGGAGTCACCCCAACCACGAAGCCTGGGGAGCAGGTACTCGAGCTGTGCGAGCTCAACCTGTGCCTTACCTTCACGGCTCTTTGCATGCTGGGCGAAGATATCCAGGATCAGCGTGGTCCTGTCCACCACCTTGACCTTGACGATGTCCTCAAGTCCGCGTCGCTGCGAGGGGGAAAGCTCGGTGTCGACCACCACGGTATCGGCTCCCGTGGCGGCCACGATGTCCTTGAGTTCCTGGGCCTTGCCCGACCCAAGGAACGTTCCGGGATCCGGCTTCGTGCGGCGCTGAACCAGGCCGTCAAGGACCTCGGATCCGGCAGTTTCTGCCAGTGCTGCGAGTTCGCGGAGCGAATTCTCGGCGTCAGCCAAAGTACCTTCTGTCCACAGGCCAGCCAGGACAACGCGCTCCAGACGCAGCTGCCGGTATTCAACCTCGGTGACGTCTTCGAGTTCGGTGGAAAGGCCCGCGGTACGGCGGAGGGCACGGCGCTCGGCCAGGTCTTCCTGGTCGCCGTCGTAAATGCTGTGTTCGTGGTCAAGCGTGGAGATCGCTTGTGCCCTGCCGAAAACGCCTTTGGCATCATTGTCATCGGATGCCTGTGCGGGTACATCCTTGGAAAGAATCCGGTCGATGACGGCCTGGATTTGTTCAGGACTCATGTCCTGGGCGTCGGAATCGGATCCGGAGTGCTTCTGGGTGGTCATGGTCTCCTTAGACTGTTCGGCATATCCAGAATAGTGCTGTTTGGTGTCCAATGGGACGGTATTCGCGGTGGGCTGACGAGCTTCGGCCATATAGGGCCTCCTGTGGTGCTTGAATCGAGCGGGTTGGTCCGCGGGAGGTCCTGTCCTGCAGGAGAATTCATCGCCAAACCATAAGCCAGGAGCTAACAGCAGATGGCTGGGCCACTGCTTTCGCGACAGCTGGGGTGGGACATGTTCTACTGAGCAACCGCGATCAACCAACAATGGGAGGTGCGGAGTCTGCCGGACGGAACCTGCGGGCGGAATGGCCATGCGCTGGGCTGGTACGCCAAGCGGGCCTGCATCGCGGGCAGGTGCCTTGCCGACGTGTTTGGTCGGCTCGGGCTGATTACTCAAAGATCAAGAACATGCCTTCAACATTAGCAGCACTGTCAAACCGTCCCTGCGAGAGGGCAGTTTCCCAAGCCGCCGATAGCCAACTAATCTGGCAAATTATGGAGTCTGCACACTATTTCAGCGCCCAACCGGCCGGTCCCTTCACCCGCAAGCCCCTCACTGTGGAACTCGCTGGAGCTACCCGCCATGTGCAGACCTCGTCGGGCATCTTCAGCCCCGACGGTGTGGACAAGGGCACCAAGGTACTTTTGGCCGAGGTTCCACCGCCTTCGCCCCGGGGCAACCTGCTGGATATCGGGTGCGGTTGGGGTCCCGTTGCCCTCACCATGGGGCTCATGGCGCCCCTGGCACAGGTCTACGCCGTGGACGTCAACGAGCGCTGCATCGCCCTGACCAATGAGAACGCAGTTGCCCTGGGCTTGAACAACGTGAAGGCCAGCCTCCCGCAAGAGGTAGACCCCGGCGTCGAATTCGATACGATCTGGTCCAACCCGCCGATCCGCATCGGCAAGGACGAACTACACTCGCTGCTCCTGACGTGGCTGCCCCGGCTGGCACCCGGCGGCAACGCGTGGATGGTGGTTCAGAAGAACCTGGGCTCAGACTCCCTCCAACGCTGGCTGGCCAACGAACTGGACAAGTCCTTCACAGTCTCCCGCGAGAGCACTTCGAAGTCCTTCAGGATCCTTCGGGTCAGGAAAGCGTCCCACTAGCCACAATGACTGCAGGGCCGCTGAGCTCAACGTGTTCGCGGCCATCCTCCCCCGGGAAGAACTTGACATCCACCACGCCACCGGGAACGTTGACGTGCCAAGAGTTGGGGGCGCTGCTGCCAGCCCAATGACGGATCGCGACGGCGGCGGCACAAGCCCCGGTGCCACACGATTGGGTTTCGCCGACTCCGCGCTCGTGGACGCGCATGGTGATGGTTCCCACGCCGTCGTGAACCAGCGGCTCTGCGGGCACTACAAACTCGACATTGGTGCCATTGGCAGGCTTGGGATCCACTGCCGGCGCAGTGAACAACTTCGTGGCGGAGAGCTCGCTAAGCTCCGCAAGCGCTACCACCGTGTGCGGATTCCCCATGCTGACTGAGAGTCCGGGCCGGGCCACCTCCAGACCGTCGGCGCTGACCAGGGCATCCATGGCTTTGCTTTGTGCTTCTGCAGGGAAAATGAATTCCCAAGGGCCCATATCCACGGCATAGCCGTCCGCCGTGCGCACAATCTTCTTAATGCCGCCGCGTGTTCCGATGGTCAAGGACTGACCCGGCCCGAGCTCAACCAAGCCTTGGGAGATCAGGAAGTGCACGAAGACGCGGACGCCGTTGCCGCACATCTCGGACAGTGACCCGTCGCCGTTACGGTAGTCCATGAACCATTCCGCCGAGTCGTCCTGTTCAAGCAGGACGCGGCCTTCGGGCAAATACCGGGATGGGACAGCCCGGATAAGGCCATCACCGCCTATACCCCGATGCCTGTCGCACAGCTGTGCTACTTGCTCGGGAGAGATCTCGTGGACATCACCGGGATCAGCAATCAGGACGAAATCATTGCCCGTTCCATGGCCCTTGGAAAACGCCAAACCGGAAAGGCTGGCATTGGGCACGGGGGCGCCGGCAGCGGCGGACTGCTGGGCGGGAACTGCGGCGGTTTGATCCATGGGACTAGGCTACCCGCCGGGCAGGTTCGGCCAGAAATTGCTGTATGGAGTGCCAGCCTGGCTAGGCCAGCGCCACTGCTTTGGACACGAGCTCCGGATCCTGCCAATCGAGCCAGGCGATGCGGGGATCGGCCCGAAACCAGGTCAATTGTCGCCGGGCGAACTGCCTCGTGGCCACAATGGTTTCCTCGGCTGCCTCCGGGACGCTGGCTTCGGCGTCGAGCACTCTAAGGAACTGCGCATATCCCAGGGCACGCGAGGCTGTCTTGCCGCGCCGCAGCCCAGCCGCATCAAGCCGTTCCACTTCCTGCAGCAACCCCGCATCCACCATCCTGTGTACGCGTTTCGCCAGCCGCTCCCTCAGAACTTCCCGGTCCACAGACAGGCCAATCTGTATGGCTGGCTGGAAGTACTCGCGTTGCGGCATGAACGAGCTGAACGGGCGTCCCGTCATTCCATAGACCTCCAGGGCCCTGATCACCCGCCGGGCATCCCCCAGACGGCCTGCCGAGATGGGATCCACCTTTTCAAGCCGGGCCCGCAACGGTGCCAGACCGAAAGTTTCCCATTCATCCTCAATCCGTTTTCGCAAGTCGGGATCCGTGCCGGGGAACTCCAGTACATCCAGGGCAGCCCGCACATAGAGGCCAGAGCCTCCCACCATGATGGCGCGCTTGCCCCGGGCGTGGACGTCATCAATGACGGCGCGGCATTCCGCCTGGAAGTCCGCCACGCTGGCTTCCTCCGTGACGTCTTTTGTGTCCAGCAGATGGTGTGGCACACCCTTGCGCTCGTCCACAGTGATCTTGGCCGTACCGATGTCCATGCCCCGATAGAACTGCAGGGCGTCAGCGTTGATGACCTCGCCATTGAGCGCAAGGGCCAGCTCGACGCCCAGGTCCGATTTACCGGAACCGGTGGGGCCGACGACGGCGATTACCGGCGGCGCGGCATGGGAAGGAGCCATTCGATCTCGAATAATCGGCGTCAGGCGCCGCGGACAGGCAGCGACGGCATGCCCAAAGACACGCCCTTCTTGCCCGGGGCCGCACCCGCACTGGGAACACCGCAGGAATCTGCCTGCGAACGATCCCAGGCGTCACCCGCCCTCGACCGGCGCAACATGTAATCGTCCAGGCCGGCAGGATCGGCAACCAGGTGGAATGCAGCGGCTTCGGTAATGGTCACAGTGACAAAGTCACCGGGACGGGGGGTTTCCGCACCATCAGGCACTGAGAAATGAACGAGTCGCTGGTCCTTGGACCGGCCAGACAACCGGTGGGTTTCCTCTGCTTTGCGGCCGGACTGCGCTGTCACCAGAATTTCCACACGGCGACCCAGCTGCTTGGCGTTCTCCTCCGCCGCGATACGGTCCTGAAGGGCGGTCAGCCGTTCAAAACGCTCCTGGACCACCACTTTGGGAAGTTGCTCCGGGAGCTCGGCAGCAGGCGTACCAGGCCGTTTGGAGTACTGGAAGGTGAAGGCTGAGGCAAACCGCGATTTCTCCACGACGTCAAGCGTCGCTTGAAAATCCTCCTCGGTTTCTCCGGGGAAGCCAACAATGATGTCCGTAGTGATGGCCGCGTTCGGGATCCGCTCACGCACCTTGTCCAGGATGCCAAGGAACTTGCTGGAGCGGTACGAGCGCCGCATATCCTTGAGGACCTTGTCCGAGCCCGATTGAAGGGGCATGTGCAACTGGGGCATCACGTTGGGTGTCTCGGCCATCGCATCGATGACGTCGTCCGTAAACGCGGCAGGGTGCGGGCTGGTGAAGCGTACGCGTTCAAGGCCTTCGATGTCCCCACAGGCACGGAGAAGCTTTGAGAAGGCCAAGCGGTCACCGAACTCAACGCCGTAGGAGTTCACGTTCTGGCCCAACAAAGTAACTTCCACGGCGCCGTCGTCCACCAAGGCCTGAATTTCAGCCAGGATTTCTCCGGGACGCCGGTCCTTCTCCTTGCCACGGAGCGATGGCACGATGCAGAACGTGCAGGTGTTGTTGCAACCTACAGAAATCGAAACCCAGCCGGAATAGACGGAGTCGCGCCTGGTGGGAAGGGTGGAGGGGAAGACGTCCAGCGATTCCAGGATTTCGAGTTGGGCCTCGTTGTTGTGCCGCGCCCGCTTCAGCAATGCCGGCAGTGCTCCTACGTTGTGGGTGCCAAACACAGCGTCAACCCAAGGAGCCTTCTTGACGATGGTTTCCCGGTCCTTCTGGGCGAGGCAGCCGCCAACGGCGATCTGCATGCCAGGGTTGGCTGCCTTGACCTGCCGAAGCTGGCCAAGGTTCCCATAGAGCTTGTTGTCTGCATTTTCCCGAACAGCGCATGTGTTGAACACCACGATGTCCGCGACCTCACCCTCCGCGGGCACGTAGCCGGCGTCCTCAAGGAGGCCGGCCATACGTTCGGAATCGTGGACGTTCATCTGGCAGCCGAAAGTCCGGACCTGATACGTCCTCGGTTCAAACGGGGCCGGTTCAAACGGGGCAGAGGCATCCGTCACTTGGGCATCAGCATTGGTTGCCAATGCTACGGCCGAAGGCGTGGTTTCTGCTGAGGGGGAAGGAATGGTCAAACTCACTACTCAAGGGTACCGGCTTGGGCAAGTACCTCACCGACGATCCGGAAGGCCATTGAAGGGGCATAGCCCTTCCGTGCCAGCATGGATGCCAGCCTGCGGGTGTACTTGTCACGTTCTGCACGATCGGATAGATCCACGCCTGGCCTCAGTTTGCGCTCAACAAGCTCACGGGCGGCGATTTCCTCATCTTCATCGCTGAGCTGTGAGAGTGCTTCCTCGGCATCATCGAGCTCGATACCTTTCTCCGTCAGCTCACGGCGTATGGCACCTTTGGCCAGTTTTCTGCTTTGGGAGCGGCTGCGTACCCACATTCTGGCAAACTCAGCGTCATCAATGAGCTGGACTTCCTCGAACCGGTCCAGCACAGCCTCAGCAACGTCCAGAGGGACATTCCGCTCCGCCAGCTTGCGGGACAGCTGCAGCCGACTCCGTGGCGCCATCGTCAATTGCCGCAGGACGATGGCGCGGGCCACGGATTCGGGATCAGGCTCAGGATCGCCGGATACGGAGGAGTCCGGGTCCGGCCCGGTTCTAGCCGTCAACGGCCTTCAGCTTCGGGGAATCAGCCTCCGGCTTGACGCCCACGCCAAGCTTTTCCTTGATGAGGCGCTCAAGTTCTTGAGCCAGCTCCGGGTTATCACGCAGGAAGCGCCGTGAATTCTCCATACCTTGGCCCAGCTGATCGCCGTCGTACGTGAACCACGAGCCGGACTTCTTGATGATGCCGTGCTCGACGCCCATGTCAATGATGCCTCCCTCGCGGGAGATGCCCTGGCCGTAGATGATGTCGAATTCAGCAATCTTGAAGGGCGGGGCCATCTTGTTCTTGACGATCTTGGCCTTGGTCCGGTTACCGACGGAGTCGGCACCTTCCTTCAGCGTCTGAATGCGACGGACATCGATGCGCACTGAGGCGTAGAACTTCAGAGCCTTACCACCGGTGGTGGTTTCGGGCGATCCAAAGAAGACGCCAATCTTCTCACGCAACTGGTTAATGAAGATGGCGGTGGTCTTGGTCTGGCTCAAGCGGCCGGTGATCTTTCGCAGGGCCTGGCTCATGAGCCTTGCCTGAAGGCCGACGTGGGAGTCGCCCATCTCGCCCTCGATTTCAGCACGCGGGACCAAGGCAGCCACGGAGTCAATGACGATAACGTCCAGGGAGCCGGAGCCCACCAGCATGTCCATAATTTCCAGGGCCTGCTCACCAGTGTCCGGCTGCGACACGAGCAGGGCGTCCGTGTCCACCCCAAGCTTGGCGGCGTAGTCGGGGTCAAGGGCGTGTTCAGCGTCGATGAAGGCCGCGATGCCACCGTTACGTTGCGCATTGGCTACAGCGTGCAGGGCCACTGTGGTCTTACCAGAGGATTCCGGGCCGTAGATCTCCACGACGCGGCCACGGGGCAGGCCGCCAATGCCAAGGGCGACATCCAGTGCAATGGATCCAGTAGGAATGACTTCGATCGGGGCGCGGGTGTCATCACCCAAGCGCATGATGGAGCCTTTGCCGAACTGCTTGTCGATCTGGGCAAGCGCTGCTTCAAGCGCCTTCTCACGATCCGGGGTTGCCGCCATGGTTCACACCTCTGATGCTTTCTCGCTGTGGAGTGGCCTGAATGGCCGCTTTCCTGTCATGTCAGACGCTATTACGGCTCCCTGACATTTTGTGAAGCCGACGTGGGCTATGTGGATAACCAACGCTCGGATTGCCTGTGGAATGCGTCCTTCAGGAACAATTTTCCTCTCACAGGAGCATATCCCCATCCGAACAGATATTCGAACAATGCGTGCGGGCGTGTCACCACCACAGAGCTGGAAGTCCCTCGGCCAACATGGCCGGACTTCAGTTGGCCGCAGGCTTGATATCCCTGCCGAGCCTGCGCTCCATGGGGACATCCTGGACTTCGCACATCGCCAGCCAGACTTCCCGTGGCTGGTAGCCGGCAGCCAGCGCCTCTACGGCGGTCCGCCCTCCCACCCCGGCCAGCACCAGGGAATTGGCCAGGACGCGGGAATAGCCTGCCCCAAATTCATCGTCCATTAAACGCCAAAAGTCACTTGCCCTCACCGATAGAGTCTCTCACGACGCCGGACTCTAGAATGGTTGCCATGAGCAATCCTCTCCAGAGCACGCCCCCCGAGGCCGTGCCAGGTGACACCATAGACGACGCCCTTCAGCAGGTGGAACACCAGCTGAGCCTGCTCTGGCGCCGTGCCCGTTCCATCTCGCATCAGTTGTCCCGCCAGGTCCATCCGGACATGGAGCCCGCCGCGTACGGCCTGCTGACGATCATTCGCCGCGAAGGCCCCATCCGCCTGACGGACCTTGCCTCGTGCATCGGGGTGGGCAAGCCCTCAGTGAGCCGCCAGATCGCATTTCTGGAAAGTATTGGCCTGGTCTACAAGGAGGCAGATCCGCAGGACGGACGGGCTCAGTCCATCCGCCTGACGGAAAAAGGCGAGGAAAAGATGCATCAAGTCCAGGACGCCCGCCGCCAGGTGTTCCGTGAGCGACTCGGTGAGTGGCCGCTGGAAGACGTCCAAACCTTGGCCGACTACATGGGCCGGCTCAACGCCGTCTACGGCGAAAGCATCATCAAGGACGCCACTCTGAAGGAGACCGAGTCCGCGGAGACTGCCAATCCCACCGAGGACTGACGCGCCTCCCAACCCGGCTTCAGACCGCGCGGCAGCACATGCCAAAAGTCAGCACCATGCGAAATGTCACCAGAAGCGAAATGTCACCGGACGCAAAAGGTCCCCAGCCGTAGGCTGGGGACCTTTCGTGATAATTCCTGGTGTGGGTGTGACCGTTTACCGGGCTCCGGAGAGCATGCCCTGCGGGAAGTCGTCGGTAAGGTCAAGATCGCGACCGTAGCGCTGGGAGAATTCCTGCGGAACGGTGTCCGGAACAGCTACGCCCTCTGCAACGGCCACGCGGTCACTGACTTCGCGCAGCATGCTGGACAACGGAACGTCCAGGGCGGTGCAGATAGAGGACAGGAGCTCGGAAGAAGCCTCCTTTTGGCCGCGTTCAACCTCACTCAGATATCCGAGTGAGACACGGGCGCTGTGCGAGACCTCGCGGAGGGTACGGCCCTGACGCTGGCGGACATCGCGCAGTACATCACCGATTTCGTGGCGTAGTACAACCATTTTGCGCTCCTTCTGTTCGCTCTGTGCCTGCTTAGCCAAGCCCACATCCTTCCAGCGGACAACGCCGTTTACGGATACGGGCTGCTTTACCATCTGTATCGCCTTGCTCCCTCGTTCATCCGGTTCGCTGGCTGGCGGACCGGTGTGGTTTTCTACATCCTAGGCGCCCCGGCTGTTCCGAAGCGACACAATGACACAACTATTGGCAATGAGTTTTTGTTCCCGGCTACTTTACGAACGGTAACCAACCCCTTCCACTGCATCAATCAGGCGCGCCAGCGCAGCTTCACAGGCTTGTTGCCTGATACTCTGCCTGTCCCCCGAAAAGCTGAATTCAAACGAACCCGTGCCCGTACTCGTAGCCACGCCGACGAAGACGGTTCCCACGGTTTTGCCGTCATGGGGCTCCGGACCAGCCACGCCTGTGGTGGATATTCCGACATCGGCCATGCAGGCGCGCCTGGCGCCCTCGGCCATCGCCGCAGCTACTGCGCCATCCACTGAACCAACTGCAGCAATCAGCTCCTTCGAAACACCGAGGACGGAGGCCTTCACTGAGTTCTGGTAAGCAACCACGCCGCCCTGCAACATTCCGGACGCACCGGGCGTGTTGGCCAGGCTGGCCGCCACCATTCCCGCGGTCAGCGACTCCGCCGTGGCCACGGTCAGGCTCTTTCCCAGCGCCAGCGCCACTGCCGCAGTCGCCAGCTCTGCCGCTTTGGCGGCGTCTGCGGGATGGCTCATGCGCGGCGGCCGGCGGCACGAAGCCGGAGCGCCTGGACGACGTATTCCGCTCCGGTCCATAGCGTGATGGCAAGGGCGGCCATCATGACCCAGAAGGCCACAACGACCAGCCACGGTGCGATCGCCTCGAGCGGAAGGATGTACAGGAAGATGGCCACTGTCTGGATGACGGTCTTCAGCTTTCCGCCGCGGGAAGCCGGCATAACGCCGTATCGGATCACAAAGAACCTCAGTGCCGTGATGCCCCACTCACGGACCAGGATGAGGATCGTCACCCACCAGGGCAGTTCCCCGAGGATGGACAACAGCACCAGCGCTGAACCGATGAGCAGTTTGTCCGCAATGGGGTCCGCGATCTTGCCGAAGTTGGTGATGAGGCCACGCGCACGGGCGATGTCGCCGTCGAGCTTGTCCGTGTAGATAGCTACGGCGAAGGCCACAACAGCCGCCCACCGCCAAATACCTTGGTGGTTGTCATCCGCCACCAGGAACCAGACGAAAAACGGAACCAGGACGATGCGGAGCATCGTGAGGATATTGGGAAGGTTCCAGACATCGGAGCTGGTGGAAGAGGCGTTGTCACCCTCGGCTGTAGTCACCCCTCTAGGCTACCGTCCGGTGAGTGACCAGGCGTCCTCGCCGCCGTCGTCCTCGTCATCGGAGGCGTCGGCGCCGTCGAAATACTCAACGGCTTGGGTCCGGTTGTCCAGATCCGCTGCCACCAGGTCCTCGGCATAACCGCCGACGGCGATGTTGGAGTTCGCGTTATCGCTCAGGGCGGCGGTGTGGGCGTCAGGCGCAGCCGGGGATTCCTGTCCCCTCATGGCAGCAAGCACGGCAGCGAGGTCGTCCGGCTTGACCAGGACGTCCCGGGCCTTGGAGCCTTCGGAGGGACCCACGACGCCGCGGGACTCCAGGAGGTCCATAAGGCGCCCGGCCTTGGCGAAGCCGACACGAAGCTTGCGCTGCAACATGGAGGTGGAACCGAACTGGGTGGTGACCACCAATTCGGTGGCCTGCAGCAGCACCTCGAGGTCGTCTCCGATGTCGTCGTCGATCTGTTTCTTGGGGGCCTCAGCAGCAACGTCGTCCCGGTACACAGCCTGCAACTGGCCCTTGACGTGTTCCACAACCTTATGGATTTCGGATTCCGTCACCCATGCACCCTGCACACGCATGGCCTTGGAAGCGCCCATCGGCAAGAAGAGCGCATCACCCTGGCCAATAAGTTTTTCGGCGCCCGGCTGGTCCAACACCACGCGGGAGTCCGTAACGGACGAGGTAGCAAACGCCATGCGGGAGGGCACGTTGGCCTTGATGAGGCCCGTGACGACATCCACGGAGGGTCGCTGCGTAGCCAACACCAAGTGAATGCCTGCGGCACGTGCCAGCTGGGTGATGCGGACGATCGAATCTTCGACGTCGCGTGGCGCCACCATCATGAGGTCCGCGAGCTCGTCCACGATGACCAACAGGTACGGGTAGGGCTTGATGACACGCTTGGAGTCAACCGGCGGGGTCACCTTGCCTGCCCTGACCGCCTTGTTGAAGTCGTCGATGTGCTTGTAACCGTAGTTGGCGAGATCGTCATACCGGGCGTCCATCTCGCGAACCACCCACTGCAGCGCTTCGGCGGCCTTCTTGGGATTGGTGATGATGGGCGTGATCAGGTGCGGAACGCCTTCATACGCAGTCAGTTCCACGCGCTTTGGGTCCACCATGACCATGCGGACTTCGTCAGGCGTAGCGCGCATGAGGATCGAGGTGATCATGGAGTTCACGAAGCTGGACTTACCAGCACCTGTAGCGCCGGCCACCAGGAGGTGGGGCATCTTGGCAAGGTTGGCAACGACGTAACCGCCCTCGACGTCCTTGCCGACACCCATGACCATGGGGTGGTCGGTCCGGCGTGCGTTCTGGCTCCGAAGCACATCGCCCAGGGAGACCGTTTCGCGGTCCGTGTTGGGAATCTCGATGCCGATTGCGGACTTGCCGGGAATCGGGCTCAGAATTCGTACGTCGCTGGATGCCACCGCGTAGGAGATGTTCTTGGACAACGCCGTTACGCGCTCCACCTTGGTGCCGGGAGACAGTTCGATTTCATAGCGCGTCACTGTGGGGCCGCGACTGAAGCCGGTGACGGCGGCATCGACGTTGAACTGCGTCAGCGTGTCCGTCAGGGCGGCCACGACGGCGTCATTCGCTTCGGTGCGCTCCTTCGGAATGGAACCTGGTGTGAGGAAGTCAGAGGCAGGCAAGGTATACGTGACGTCGCCTGCCAGGGACAGTTGCTCTGTGCGCTGCGGAATTGGCGTGGGGGGCGGAGGTGGCGTTGCCGGCCTGGCCGGAACCTGCGCCACTGTGGGTGCGGTCATCTCCGGGGTGAGGACGGGAATGGCCTCTGTGGGGTTGTCGATGCCGGGAGCAGCGCCCAAGCCCTGGGCAGCCTTGATCTTACCCACCGCTATCTCGGCCTGGGTGGGGCGGCGTACGCCCGGTGGAACGCGGGGCGCAGACGCTGGAGGTGTTTCGTCGTCGTCGACTATTGCGTGCTCAAAGGCCTCGTCACCGACATAGCCTTCCAAACCGGCGTCGGTATCCTCGTCCTTGCCGAAGAAACGCATCCGCTTCTTCTTGGGCTTTGCGACGGCCCCGTTTTCATAGAGGTAGCTGCGATCATGGGCATCCTTGCCGGACTCGGCATCCATGAGGTCCACGCCCATGAGGTGTTCGTAGGCTGAGCGGATCCTGGAGGGGATCGCACCGAACGGCGTGGCTGTAACGATCAGCACCGACACGAAGGCCAACAGGCTGTAGACGATCACCGGGACAGCGGCATGAATTGCAGCAAGTGGAGACGCTGCAAGGAAGCCCAGCATTCCGCCCGCCCTGCGCAGTCCATCGAAGCCATCAGCCACAGTTGGCTGGCCGCCGATGACGTGGGCCAAGCCGGAGCCGGCAAAAGTCATGATCATGAAGCCGATGCCAACGCGGTTGTTGCCGCGGCCGTCCTGGGGTTTGCGGAAGAGGCGGAAAGCGCAGATGAAAAGCATGAAAGGCAAAACAAGCGACATCCAGCCGAAAGTGCCATTGACCACGCTGTAGACGGCGTCAGGCAGCCATCCGGTCAGGCCCCACCAGGCGAACGTTGCAATGCCGATGCCCAGCACGAGGTTGAACAGCGCTGCGCCGTCGCGGCGATCGGCGGGATCGAGATCGCTGACGTCGTACCCGATCCGGCGGACTCCTGCGCCAACGACGTGGCCAATACCCTGCCAGGCGCCTGCGAGCATGCGCAATGGCAGCGGTGCATGGGGCTCGACGGCGGCGGGCTGCTTGCTGCGTGCACTGGCGCCCCGACCGTTCCTGGGTGTGGCTGCACTGCTTTTGGATGCAGCTGCGCCCCGGCCTGTGCCGCCGGATTTACTACTGGAGCTGCCTCGTGGCGTGGAGGAAGTACGGGTCGCCATGGTTGCCACGCTACCCCAAGGAGGCCCGAAATCCGCGGATTTCAGGCCCCCTGGGATGCATGTTGCCGGTGGACTACGCTTCCAGGACCACCGGAATGATCATGGGACGGCGACGAAGCTTCCGGTTCACCCACGTTCCGATGATCCTGCGCACAACCTGCTGCAGCTGGTGGTTGGTGTGGTCTGCGTGGTTGAGCACAGCTTCTTCCAACGCGGCGTTGATCTTAGGGATGATTTCGTCGAAGACGGCGTCGTCCTCCGCCACACCGCGTGCATGGATTTCCGGTCCGGAGACGATCTTGCCTGTGGTCCGGTTAATGACCGTGATGATGGAGATGAAGCCTTCGTCGCCCAGGATACGGCGGTCCTTCAGATCCGCATCGGTGATTTCACCCACGCTGGAACCGTCCACATAAACGAAGCCGACCTCTACCTGGCCAACGATGTTGGCCTTGTGGTCCTTCAGGTCAATGACAGTGCCGTTATCGCTGAGGATGATGCCGTCGGAGGGCACCCCGGATTCTTCGGCGATGTTTCCATTGGCAATCAAGTGACGCGTTTCACCGTGAACAGGCATCGCATTGAGGGGCTCAAGGATGTTGTAGCAGTAGAGCAATTCGCCGGCAGCGGCGTGCCCGGACACGTGAACCTTGGCCGTCCCCTTGTGGATAACATCGGCACCGAGCTTCAACAATCCGTTGATGATGCGGAACACGGCATTCTCGTTGCCTGGAATAAGGCTGGAGGCCAGGATCACGGTGTCGCCCTGGCCAACAACCACGCGGTGGTCGCCGTTGGCCATGCGTGACAGTGCTGCCATGGGCTCGCCCTGAGAGCCGGTGGACATGAGGACCACGCGGTCATCGGGGAGGTTGTCAATGTTCTTGATGTCCACCAGGATCCCGTTGGGCACGTCAAGGTAGCCCAGCTTGGCCGCGATGGCCATGTTTCGAACCATGGAACGGCCGACGAACGCAACGTTGCGGCCGTGCTTGGCTGCGGCGTCGAGAACCTGCTGTACGCGGTGAACATGGGAAGAGAAGGAAGCCACGATGATGCGCTTCTTCGCCTGCCCGAACAATCGATCAAGGGTGGGGCCGATTTCCTTCTCGGCGGTGGTGAAGCCGGGAACGTCAGCGTTGGTGGAGTCGGCCATGAAAAGGTCCACTCCTTCTTCGCCCAGGCGGGCGAAGTGCCGGAGGTCGGTAATGCGGCCGTCCAAGGGCAGTTGGTCCATCTTGAAGTCGCCCGTATGCAGGACAGTGCCGCCCGCGGTGCGAATGAAGACAGCCAAGGCATCCGGGATCGAGTGGTTGACTGCGATGAATTCGCATTCAAACGGGCCGAACTGCTCAACCTGGCCCTCGGTAACGGTCAGCGTGTACGGCTTGATCCGATGCTCCTGAAGCTTCGCCTCCACCAAGGCCAGCGTCAACTGGGAGCCAATCAGCGGGATGTCGGCCTTGAGGCGCAGCAGATAGGGAACAGCACCGATGTGGTCTTCGTGGCCATGCGTGAGCACCACACCAACAACATCCTGCAGCCGGTCCTCGATGTAAGAGAAGTCGGGAAGAATCAAATCAACGCCGGGCTGCGTTTCCTCGGGAAAAAGTACGCCGCAGTCAACGATCAGCAACTTGCCGTCGATTTCGAAGACCGCCATGTTGCGGCCTATCTCCCCCAGTCCACCCAGCGGAACAATCCGCAGTGTGCCTTGCGGCAGTTTCGGCGGAGTAACCAGTCCAGGAAGGGCTGTTTGGGTCATATTGTGCTTCTTTCCGGCGGAACCGTCCTAGACGTTGAAGTCCATTCCGGCTTCCGCCAAATCCCCGCGGATGGTTTGGATCTCGGCCTCGTCCGGCTCCACGAGGGGCAAACGGACAACCGAGTTGGGCAGGACTCCCTGCCACTTGAGAATCTGCTTGGCGGCTACGGCGCCTTGGACCCGCGTCATGGTTGCACGCACCACGGGTTCCAGTTCAAAGTTGATGGCCCGCGCCTTGGCAAGGTCATTGGCATTGACAGCGTCAATGAGTTCGCGGAATCGGCGCGTGGCCACGTGCGTGGTCACGCCCACGAGGCCTGCTGCGCCCAGCGCCATCCACTGCAGGGTGAGGCCGTCGTCGCCGGAGTAAAAGACCAAATCAGTCTCGGCCATGACGCGGGTGGCTGCTGCGAAGTCCGCCTTGGCGTCCTTGACGGCCACGATGTTCGGGTGCTTCGCAAGCCCGATCATGGTCTCGGGCGCGATGGCAATGGACGAGCGGCCGGGGATGTCGTAGAGCATGACCGGCAGGTCCGTAGAGGACGCAATCGTCTCAAAATGTGCTCGAACACCGGCCTGGCTGGGCTTGTTGTAGTACGGAGTGACGATCAGAAGGCCGTCGATGCCAATCTGGGCCGCGCGCTGGGACAGATGCACCGAGTGCGCGGTGTCGTTGGTGCCGGTTCCGGCAATGATGGCGGCTTTGCCCCCCACGGCTTCCTTGACCGCACGGAACATGCCGAGGTTTTCTTCGTCAGTAAGGGTTGAGGTCTCTCCAGTGGTACCGGTGACCACGAGTCCGTCGCAACCGTCCTGGACCAGCTTCTCCGCCAACGCCGCAGCTTGGTCGTAGTCCACCTTGCCATCCTCGGTGAACGGGGTGACCATGGCGGTCAGCAGGGTACCAAGTGCGGGAATGTGGGCGCGGGAGTCAGACATAAGAAAAACGTTACCCTGTCACGGCCATGTTCCGGGAATGGGTTCCGCGTGATGGTCGTCATCGGTGCTGCTGACTATGCGGGCTTGGGCGTCCTCGCCGCGCCCTCCAAGCAATATTGCGCCACCGCTTTTTCCTTCAACTGTTCCGCCCAGGCGACCAAACGCTGGGAAGCGCGGACGTAGTCGAAGAGTTCCCTTGGCGTGAGGGCCTCAAGGTCTGTTTCAGCCAGGCGACGTGCAAGTTCAGCACCTGGCGCCTGCTCAGCAAGGACCGTTCCCTCGCGGCGCCACTGGACATCTTCTGGCGGTTCGCCTGCCACGAGTTGCCTGAAAAGGAAGTCGACAACACCTGGACTCATCGCCCTCATGGGTCCCTGGAGGCCTTGCCGAGGATTTGGAGGCAGAGGCTTTGGAGCATCGTTCATGAAGCCATGCTATTCGAACATATATTCGAAGACAAGACCTGTGAGCCAGCACCGCGCGTCCTACATACTGGTTCCATGCGGGTGACAACTGTGTTGGTCGAGGGCGAAAGTGACCGGCTTGCGGTGGAGACACTGGCCGTTCGCCTTGGCCATGACCTGATGGCTGAGCGCGTCTCTGTGGTGCCGATGGGAGGCGCGACCAACATCGTCCGCTTCCTTGACCGCTACGGCCCGAAAGGCACGGACCACCGGATACTCGGACTTTGCGATGCAGGCGAAGCACATGGCATCGCCCGCGCACTCACCCGGGCAGGCCTCGGTTCCGGCTCCTTGTCCGAGAACGGCTTCCACGTTTGCCAGGCGGATCTGGAGGACGAACTCATCCGCTGCCTTGGCGTCGATGCCGTGCTCAACGTCATTGCGGCCCAAGGCGAGCTTGCCTCGTTCCGGCTCCTCCAGCGCCAGCCCTCACAGCGCGGCAAGCCGGCATCGGCGCAGCTGCGCCGGTTCTTCGGGGGACGCAGCGGCAACAAAATCCGATACGCCTCCCTGCTCGTCGACGCACTGCCGGCAGGACAGGCACCCCCACCGCTTGCCCGCCTCGTGGGATCATTTGCGTGAATCATTTGCGCTATGAGACGTCTGTCCCCGAAGATGCTTCCAGCCCGCTTCACAGCAGGGCGACAGTCCCTTGTGAGACGATCGCAGCATGACTTCGCAAGAGACGGCGCCAGCCCGGAAGGTGCCCAGGGGACGCAAAGTCTCCACCCGCCTTACGGGCATAGATGCCGCCCGCGGCCTGGCCTTGCTCGGAATGATGGCCACCCATCTGATGCCAACGTTCGGCCCCTCCCCCCAGTGGGAACCCACGTGGGTGGGACTGGTTTTCTCGGGCAGGTCCGCTGCGCTGTTCGCAGTCCTCGC
This sequence comes from Paenarthrobacter sp. 10L412, assembly GCF_056395565.1. Classification (NCBI taxonomy): domain Bacteria; kingdom Bacillati; phylum Actinomycetota; class Actinomycetes; order Micrococcales; family Micrococcaceae; genus Paenarthrobacter; species Paenarthrobacter sp. 10L412. Next base: position 72,263 of record NZ_JBFTJT010000002.1, read on the forward strand.
CGGAATCGGGTTGGCACTCACCACCGGAAAGCAGGAGCCGCGCCAGGGCCTGGACCTCTGGGCGGCGAGAAGCGGTGTTGCCATGCGCGCCTTGGTGATTGCCGTCGTCGGGCTGACTCTTGGGGGTCTGGACGTCAACATCGCGATCATCCTGGTGCACTATGCCGTCCTGTTCCTGTGCGTCCTGCCGTTTCTGGGATTGCGACTGAAAGCGCTCTTCTTGTGGGCGCTCGGCTGGGTACTGGTGTCACCCCTGGTCGCCTACCTCGTCCGACCCTGGCTGCTCGACGCCAACCCTCCCTTGCAGCTGGGGCACAACCCAAACAGCGAGGACCTTGAGACACCGGGACGCTTGGTGGCCGACTTGTTCTTCACGGGCTACTACCCTGTGTTCCAATGGATCCCTTATTTGCTGATCGGACTGGCGATCGGCCGTTTGGCACTCACGACGGCGAACGTCCAGTTGCTGCTGTTCACCTGCGGATTCGCCGTGGCCGCTTTGTCGAAAGTCGCAGGAACCCTGGCCATGGAGGTGTGGGGCGGCCGCGCCGCACTGGAAGCACTCCCCGGAACACGGGGATACCCGCTGGAGAGCATGCTCCAAGTGAACCTGACCGGATTGCAGCAGGTGGATTCGTGGTGGTGGCTGGCTAGCGCGGCACCACATGCCGGCACCACCCTGGACCTGCTTCATACCGGCGGGGTGGCTGCCGCCGTCGTCGGGTTCTTCCTGATGCTCGGCACACTTGCCGAACGCATCAAGGTCAACTTCCTCATACTCCTCAGCGGTCCGGGCGCCATGACCCTCACGCTGTATTCACTCCATGTGTGGGTGGTATCCGGTTTCCACAACAAGCCACTTCCGGCGGGGTGGACTGATGAAGGAATGTATTGGGCACAGGCCCTGGCCGCGGTAGGTATCGGCGTGTGCTTTGCCCTCTTCCGACGCCGGGGACCACTGGAGTGGCTGGCCCACCAGGCGTCGCGCCTGGGCAGTTACCGTCCGGCCGCCGTGGGCTGAGAGCGGAACAGCTTCACGGCGTCGCGCATTGAAGCACGGGCACGTTTGCGATCGCCGGAGGCGTCGTAGGCGCAGCTCAACCGGAACCACGAACGCCAATCCCCAGGTGCTGCCTCGGCCTCCGCACGGTACTTTTCGAACTCGGCGTCAGCGGCCGCACGGACAATCCGGCCACCGGGCGTGCGCGGCAGGGTGTCCACAGGCAGGCCGCCTTCGGCCTCCAAGACCTTGGCCATCTGTTCGGTCCGCGCCCCAAACAACAGCTCACGAATGAGCGCCCAAGCGCCGATCATAGGCAAAACGAGGTAGGCAGCGCCGATACCCTTAGCCACCAGATTGGGATCACCAAGCAACAGGATGGACCGCTGAAGGGACACCACCAGATACAACACCAACAGCAAGGTGATGGCACCAACCCAGATTTTGGTGCGGTTTTTCTTCACAGACTCCCAAAGAGTTCCCATGATCCTAAAGCCCCAGGTCCAAGTAGCCATCCAGGCCCACAGTCAGGCCTGGGTGGTCCGCAACTTTGCGCAGCCCGAGCAGGACACCGGGCATGAACGAGGCACGGTCGAAGGAATCATGGCGCAACGTCAGCTGTTCACCAGGCCCGCCGAAGAGCACCTCCTGGTGCGCCACCAGCCCGCGGAGCCGCACGCTGTGGACACGCACACCCTCCACGTCGCAGCCCCGGGCGCCGTCCAAGGCCGTTTCCGTGGCGTCAGGACTTGCCGGCACACCCGCTTCCTGCCTGGCCTGGGCAATCAGCTGTGCGGTACGCACGGCCGTACCTGAAGGCGCGTCTACCTTGTTCGGGTGATGAAGTTCAATGATCTCCACGGACTCGAAGTACTGCGAAGCCTTCGCCGCAAACGCCGACGCCAGCACAGAACCCAAAGCAAAATTCGGGGCGATCAGAACGCCTGTTTCCGGCTTCTGTTCCAAGAGAGCGCGCAACGACCCAAGGCGTTGCCCATCCCAACCGGTGGTCCCAACTACTGCATGAATGCCATGTTCAACCGCGAAGCGGACGTTGGCCTCGGTAGTGTCCGGAACAGTCAGGTCCACAACATACTTGGCACCTGTGTCGAGCAATGTCTGCAGGGAATCGCCGCGACCGAGAGCCGCTACCAACTTCATATCGTCGGCTGCTTCAACAGCCTTCACGGCTTCAATTCCCATGCGCCCGTAGGCGCCCAGCACTGCAACAGCAAGTTGTTCGGTCATGCCTTTAACCCTACCGCCGGGCCGGGGTAGGGCAGGAACCGTGACTCCGCGCTTACTCCCCGGGGTTCCCGTTTACTCCCCGGCCCCGACCCATTCCACGGTGCCGTCGCTGAAGAACTGTTCCTTCCAAATGGGCACCTGTTCTTTGATCCGGTCCACAAGTTCCGAACAAACGGCAAAAGCCTGGCCGCGATGGGCGGCCGCTACGGCACACACCAGCGCGGGATCACCGATCTCCAGCATCCCGATCCTGTGTGCGGCCCAAATCCTGACGGGTTGCTCTGCTTCGCCGGAGTGCTCCGCAACCAACTGCGCGACGACGTCGGACATGATCCGGTGCGCCGTGGGATGGGCGCTGTAACTCAGGCGGTCCACGGGCTTACCGGAATCGTGGTTGCGAACCACGCCGCTGAAGCTGACTACTGCCCCGGCGGTGTCAGACTCCACCGCGGCAATTGCCTGGTCAACGGAGATAGGTTCGGCGCTCAGGACCGCGCTAACAACTTCAAAGTCTGTTTCAGTGCCCATGGCTTCCTTCCAATTGATCGCACAGGTGCCCGATCACCGGATCCAGGACAGTCAAGCCGTCCATGACACCCTTCGGGGAACCGGGCAAGTTAATGATGAATGTCTTTCCTGCGGTTCCTGCGTGCCCACGGCTCAGCATTGCCATGGGCGTCTTTGCAGTGCCCGCCCGCCGAATACCTTCCATGATGCCCGGGATCTCACGATCCAGCAGCGGCAACGTTACTTCCGGCGTCTGGTCGTCCGGGCTCAGGCCTGTTCCACCACTGGTAATGACGACGGCGGGCTGCTGGGTCAGGAGCGCCCTCAAAGCCGCGCCAACAGGCTCGCCATCCGGCACCACCATGGTGGGGAAAGCATCAAAGCCATGCTCCTTGAGCCAGTCCAGGATGACGGGGCCGGTTTCGTCGGCGTAGATTCCCGCTGCCGCACGGGTGGAGGCGATAACGACGCCGGCCTTCCGCGGCCCATGGGCGTTGGGTTCACACGCACTCATGCTTGGGCTCCTTCCGGGGCGGATTCCGCGGCAGAGTCCGGGCCAGAGCTGCCCCGGTTCCAGTCACCGTGTTTCCAATCCCCACTTTTGCCACCGCTTTTTGCCAGCACCTGGATGTCTGTCAGGACTGCGTGCTTATCCACGGCCTTGATCATGTCGTAGACGCTCAGGGCCGCTACAGAGGCAGCCGTAAGAGCTTCCATTTCGACGCCGGTGACACCGCGCGTCTTCACGGTAGCCAGTACTTCGATCGAGTCGGCTCCCAACTCAAAATCGACGGTGACTTTGGAAATCGGCAACGGGTGGCACAGCGGGATCAGTTCGGGTGTCTTCTTAGCGGCCATAATCCCGGCCACGCGCGCCACTGCGAGCGCGTCGCCCTTGGGAAGTTCGCCAGCGCCGAGAAGGGCCAGGACTTCGGCAGTGCTGCGCACCGTGGCCGTGGCGGTTGCCTCACGGGTGGTGACTGCTTTCTCTGAGACATCCACCATCTGGGCAGTACCGTCTTGCCGGAGATGGGTCAGGCCGCCGGTGTTGCCGGACGTGTTCGTGGGAGTTTCATTCACAGCATCCATACTTCCACTTCGCTTCCCTCCGCGAGTTCCGTGACGTCGCTGGGGATCTGCACCAGGGCGTTCGAGCGCGCCAAGGCGTGCACCAGATGGCTTCCCGCGCCACCTTCCATTCGGACGGAGCCGTCAGGCAGCACCGTTCCGCGGCGGACTTGATGCTTGCCCTCTGGTGAATGCAGTGGTTCCGCCAAGCGCGCCCGCTGTACCGGCCGGGGTGCCGGGGCGCCGTGGGTCAGCGAAAGGGCAGGGCGCAGGAACATTTCGTAGGAAACGAGGCAGCTGACAGGGTTGCCCGGAAAGCCGAGGAACGGAACCCCTTCAAAGCGGCCGATTCCTTGTGGGCCTCCCGGCTGCATGGCCACTGGCAGGAAATCCACGTGCTGGGCGGCCATGGCTTGGCGGACAACCTCGTATGCCCCCTTGCTGACGCCACCCGTGGTCACGATCAGGTCTACCGGGTGCTTGCCGTCAACGCTTCCAAGGTGGCTGTGAAGTAGTTCGAGCAATTGTGCGGGATCATCATCCGAGATTCGGCTTCGTACAACGTCAAGGCCCGCCTGGCGCATGGATGCTTCCAGGAGGGTTCCGTTGGAGTCGTAGATCTTGCCTGGTGTGAGATTCCGGCCCGGTTCCAGGACCTCATCGCCCGTGGTGACCAGCAGGACGTGCCAGGGCTTGCGGACTTCAACGGCGGTCAAGCCCAGCGCGGCCAACAGGCCAAGCTGCGCGGGTCCTAAACAGGTCCCCGCGGGAAGGGCCAGGTCCCCTTCGTTGATATCGCTGCCCGCGTTTCGAACATAGGTGCCCGGAGCAGTGGCGGGGAGTTCAACCTGAACGTCCCTGGCCTCAGGACTCGGGAACGTGCTGGGGCGTGCCCGCTCAATGGGAACCACGGCGTCCGCACCCTCGGGAATCATGGCGCCGGTCATGATGGGCGCGGCAAAGCCCGGCTTCAACGCCTCCGGAGCTGCCCCGGCCGGAACAGGTGACGACACCCGTAGCTTCGCGCCGCCGTCGGGAATGTCGGCAGAGTTGACGGCAAAGCCGTCCATTTGGGAGTTGGCGAACGGCGGCAGGGAAAGTGGCGCGTGGAGGTCCACAGCCAGCACCTTGCCCAGCGCTTCAAGCAGTGGCAGTTGTTCAGTGGCCATGGTGGCGGCCGGACCGCTCAGTAGTTCCACCACGGCGTCGCGATGGGCAGCAACGGATCTGGGCAAGGACATCCTCCTGTGTGGTCACGCTGGATCACGCTCGTGTCCGGAGATTATCCGGACGTACCCAGAGTAGGGCCTTAAGTGACCTTGACGTTGATGGTGTGATAGCCGGTGGCGCCGTCGGGAGCTACCGGGGCCCGGTCTTCGGTTTGTGGTTTGCCCGTGGAGTCTGTGGCACGCACTTGGACTTCATAGTCGCCGGGTGTGAGATCAAGTCCCAGCTGCCATTGGTACCAGGTATCCGTGGATATCCCTGGTGCAAGCATCGCCTGTCGCCAAGGACCACGGTTGACGCGGAGCTCCACGTGGTCCACCCCACGGTGCTGGGCCCAGGCAACGCCACCAAACTGGACTTTGCGTGCTTTGACCGTGCGGCCACTGCGCGGGACATCGATGCGCGACTGCGTCTTGATGGGGCCGTGATCACTCCAGCCGCGGGGAGTCCAGTAAGCAGTATCGTCCGCAAATCGGGTGACCTTGAGTTCGGTGAGCCATTTGGTTGCTGAGACGAAGCCGTAGAGTCCCGGCACGATCATCCGCACTGGGAATCCATGTTCCAGGGGCAGGGGCTCGCCGTTCATGCCAACGGCAAGGAGGGCGTCGCGGTCGTCTGTGAGCGCTTCCAGGGGCGTACTTGCTGTCCAGCCATCGTTGCTGGTGGAAAGCACCATATCTGCTCCTGGTTTGGGACCCGCCATAGCCAGGAGTTCCCGCACAGGCCAGCCAAGCCACAGGGCATTACCGATGAGATCGCCGCCCACATCATTGGACACGCACGCGATCGTGATGTGCCGCTCCGTCATGGGCTTGGCAAGGAGCGTGGCGAAGTCGAGTTCTACCTCACGATCCACCATTCCCGTCACTTTCAACTTCCACTGTGGAGGGTCGATGGCCGGAACCGTCAATGCGGTGTCGATACGGTAGAAGTCAGGGTTCGGTGTCACCAAGGGACTGATCCCTTCCAGCGGCAGCGATGCCCCTGCAGGGATAGCCTGCTGCGTCGTCGCTGGAGCTGGCAGCGTCAAAGAGCCCCTGAAACCGGAAGCCACGGTCGTGGCCCGCGTAAGGATACTGGTGACCACTCCGCCCACGGCTGCCGCAAGCGATGTGGCCGCCAGGGCGTTCAGGAAGCTCCGTCGTGCCAGAGGTGCAGGTTCCGGCGAGGGTGAGGCACTGGCTGGAGCTGATGCCACCACACCGAAAGACGATTTACGTGGCGGCACCCAGGTGCCCAGACGGCGAATCAGCATGCGGAGCAGCAGCATGGTGACGACGGCGGCCACGATGGGCGCGATGGCCGCCTGCGGTGTTGTTTGGGCCCGGGTCAGGACGGCGCTTAGGCCCGCCGCACCTGCCAAGGCCGCCAGAACAAGTCCGAGTCCGGTTCGACGGCGCTCCAGAATCCCGGCCAGGGCAGCCAGAACCACGGCCACGATCAGGATGGAAGCGACCAGCACGATCTTGTCCGCCGTGCCGAAGAGCTGCACGGCGAGGTCCTTCACTCCGGGAGGAACGGAATCGATGACGGCACCGCCCAGTGCCGTCACTGGCGAGACGAGGGGGCTGAGGAAGCCGGCGCTCAGTTCGCCTGCTGCGATACCTGCGGCCCCGGCAGCCACCCCGGCAACCGCTGCCCAGAATCCAGGCTTTCTCATGCTGCGCCTCCTTGGCGATCCACGACGGATCCTGCCGGAAGGGAGCCAGCCGGAAGCGACAGCGCAAACCGACAACCGCCGTCGACGTTTTCCACGTTCACAGCTCCCCCATGCGCTTTCACGATGCCCGCCACCATGCTCAATCCGATTCCTGCTCCGCTGTAGCTTCCCTGTGATCCCGCCGGGCTCCCCCGTGAAGGGTCCTTCTGCCAGCCGGTTTCGAACAGGTGGGGAAGGTCCTCCTCCGGGATGCCCCCGCAGTGGTCCTGCACTGCGACCACGGCGTTTCCGTTCTCGCGCCCAACGCTGGTGTGTACGTCCGTGTCCGGCCTGCTGTAAATGATCGCGTTGAGCAGCACGTTCCGGATCGCCCTGGCCATGCTGGGCCCGTCGGCTACGGCCATGCACTCACGGTCTCCCCCGCCGGTGAGCGTAATGCCGCGTTGGGCAGCCAGCGGCGCCAGATCGGACAGAGCATCACTGACAAGGTCATAGAGGTCCAGTGACTCGGCGCGCAAGCGAAGGCTTCCAGCCTGGATCTTGGACAACTCCAGGAGATCGTTGACCATGGCTGTCATTTGTTCGGTCTGCCCGATGATCTTCCGGTAGTACTCCGGGATATCGGCGACCATGCCGTCCTCGAGGGCTTCGGTCATGGCGCGCATGCTGGCAAGTGGAGTGCGGAGGTCATGTGAAATCCACGAGACGAGTTCGCGCCGAGCGGTTTCAATGGCGGCTTCCCTGGCCCGCGACTCCGCCAGGTTACGGCTGCTGGCCTCCAGTTCCTGGGCAAGTTCAGCGAGTTCTGAGGTCATGGCAGGTTCGGCACGCTTTCCGTTCTTACTGCTGTGGTCCAGGGTTTCGCCCCGGCCGAGTCTCCTGGCCGCCGCCACAAGGCGCGCCGCGTTCCGGGATACGCCGGCTCCCAGCACGAGCGATAAGGCCACTGCTACTGCCGAAGCCATGGCCAGGATGTACCACATGACCTCAAGGTCCCTGGCAGAAATGAACATGGCGTTGAAAGCACTGACCATGCCTGCCACGAGGACTGCCACGGTAGCCACCACCACCAGGCAGATCTGCGCCAACACGGATGCCCTGCGCAGGACGCGTAGCAGCACCAGGGTGATGGCACCGATGACCATTGCCCACAGGAGCACCCAGGCAAGGATGGTGGCAAGCTCAGTGCCCTCCATGGCCATCTCCCTTGGCGTCGAACCTGTAGCCAACGCCCCAAACGGTCTTAAGGAGCTCAGGCTTGGTGGGGTTGACTTCGATCTTCTCGCGGAGGCGCCGTACATGGACGGTCACGGTGGAAAGATCGCCAAAGTCCCAGCCCCAGACTGCCTTGATGAGTTCTTCCCGGCTGAAGACCTGGTTGGGCCTGCGCAGCATGAAAGCCAGAAGATCGAACTCACGCACTGTCAACGTCAGCGACGCTCCACGGTGAGTGACGGTCCGGGATGCAGGATCCAGTTCAAAGCCTGCCAGTTCGACAGGTGGTTCAGGGGAGAATTCCTTCACACTGCGGCGAAGCACGGACTTGACGCGAAGGACCAACTCCCGCGGCGAGAACGGCTTGGTGACGTAATCGTCCGCGCCCATCTCCAAACCAAGGATGCGGTCATCTTCGGTTCCCAGGGCTGTAACCATGATGACCGGCACGCTCATGCTCTGGCGGAGCCGACGACACACTTCCACACCGTCCAGTCCTGGCAACATGCGGTCCAGGATCACCAGATCCGGCTGTCGGGTTGCAGCGAGGTTCAGCGCCGAGAACCCATCCCCGGCTACGTCAACCTGGAATCCGGCCTGCAGGAGATAGTCGCGCACAACATCGGCAATGGTCTGCTCGTCTTCGACGAGGAGGATGCGGCGATTACCAGGCTCTGCCGCTGATGATGCCGATTGCATGGTCACGCTTTCAGCATAGGTACGCCGGAGCTGCCCGGCACCGGATCCGGGTCACTTCCGGGCGAATGTCCGCATTCCGTAAGAACTGACTACGGCACGGGACATTACTGCGACCTTCCCAGGAGCTTCCGAACGAATGTCCGATGAGTGAAACGAAATGTAGCCGGTATCACTGTTCAGGCCAGGGTGGCGTAGCCTGAATTTATGAGTGTTCAGCTAGGCATGCCTGTGCCTCCTTCGGGCAGCGCTGTAGGCGGCCCGGTTCCGCCGCCGCGTCCGGCTGGCACGCCCACCGGTTTGTGGGACCGCTACGGACGCCGGGCGACTGATATGCGCCTGTCCCTGACAGACAAGTGCAACCTGCGCTGTACGTACTGCATGCCTGCGGAAGGGCTGGAATGGCTCTCCAAGCAGGCGGTGATGACCAAAGACGAAATCATTCGGATTGTGCGTGTCGGCGTTAACGCCCTGGGTGTGCGGGAACTGCGCCTCACTGGAGGTGAGCCGCTGGTCCGGGCTGATCTGGTTGACGTCATAGCAGGCATCCGGAACGAGCACCCTGAACTTCCCATTTCGATGACCACCAATGGCGTGGGCCTGGACAAGAAAGCGGCCGCCCTCAAGGCCGCAGGACTCACCCGGATCAACGTTTCCCTGGATTCGCTCCACGAGGAAACCTTCACCAAGCTCACGCGCCGGCCTTTCCTGGACCGTGTCCTCGCCGGCGTGGACGCCGCGTGGGCCGCCGGTCTGGGTCCGGTCAAGTTAAATGCCGTGCTGATGAGGGGCATCAACGATGCCGAATCTCCGGACCTCCTCGCTTGGGCCTTGGGCCGCGGCTACGAACTTCGCTTCATCGAACAGATGCCGCTCGACGCAGACCACGGTTGGACCCGGCGCAACATGATCACCGCGGCTGAAATCCGGGAATTGCTGTCAAAGGACTTTGTCCTCAGTCCGGACCAACGGGAACGCGACTGCGCCCCTGCCGAACGTTTTGAAGTACGACGCCGGGACCAGGCAACCGGTGAAGCTACGGGGGCCGTCCTCGGTACAGTCGGGATCATTGCATCGGTCACCGAACCGTTCTGTTCAGACTGCCGCCGCACCCGCATTACTGCTGAAGGCAAGATCATGAGCTGCCTGTTCTCCCGTGAAGAGTTCGATCTCCTCGGACTGCTTCGGGAGGGCGCAACGGATGACCAGCTTGCCCAACGTTGGCAGGACGCCATGTGGGTCAAACCGAAAGCCCACGGCATGGACCATACCGGCCTCGGCGCACCTGACTTCGTGCAGCCGGACCGCAGCATGAGCGCAATCGGAGGCTGAACCCTTGCTTGTACGTTACTTCGCTGCCGCACGCGCCGCTGCAGGTGTCGAAGAGGAGATCCACCCGCTCCCGGAAGGATCCAGCCTCGAAGCCTTGCTGGAAGCTGCCCTCGCCGTCGAACGTCCTGTGCCTCCGGAAGGGACACCAACGCTTGCCCGCATCGTGGCCCGTAGCAGCTTCCTCAGGAACGAAGTAGCGGTTCGAGACCCTTCGGCTCCTCTGGGCGCCGAAGATGTTATCGATGTCCTTCCTCCGTTCGCCGGTGGCTAGACGGCAGAGCCAACAAACCCGGTTTCACCCGCTCCGGCGTTTCCAAGTGCCAACGCCAAGACGCCGGCACGGCTGTGCATTCCGGTTTTCGCGAAGATGCTCTTGAAATGATCCTGTGCCGTGAGGGGCGAAATTCCCATCCGTCCGGCGAGGACCTCGTTCTCCATTCCTGCCGCCAACAAGGCCAAAGCCTGCCTTTCGCGTGCCGTTAATCCGTAGGCCCGAACAAACACCCCAAGCCGGGCTGCGGGCAGGCACTCCTGGATTGTGACGGCGATGGCCGGACTATTTGGCGTGTGACCGGGACTGTGCATCCGTGCAGCCCGCAAGGAGGCCCATTGTCCTCCTCCGATATGGATTTTCGCTGCAGAGGCACGATTGTCAATATGCGCTTCCTTGGCCAACAGCTGCGCCACGACGTTATACACCTCTGCCGGGATTCCGGCATGTGGCCGGGGCGCCCGTTGCAGAAGGGACAACCAGTTGCTGGCGCTGCTTGTCTGCCCGAGGACCTGCATGTCTTCGTCCATGACCAGAACCGCTTGGGCGGGCATGGTTCCTTGTGACCCAACCGGAGATGCGGCGAATTGCCGGGCCCGGCTGCGGCGCAGCCCGCGGGTCATCGCCGGTGCGAGTGAAATAAGGAATTCGAGCTCCTCCTCGTTGAATGCTGGGTCTGTGTCCTGCCTCCAGAGATCAAGCCATGACCAGATACCGTGCTGGTCCGCCAATGCCAGTGACGCAATATCACCCACTCCATAGCCGCGCAGGATGGAGTCCCAGAGCGGGTGCCGGGCGGGATCTCCACCTGTGGCCGCAAAGAGCGAGGCGGCTGGCCGTTCGGCTTCAGACAGGACTGTCCAACGGTTTATTCGGCTGGCATATCTGGCCTTGATGACCAGCGGCACTTCGCTGGGGCACGGCACCGCCGCCATGGGCGCAACACCGGTGGCCGACTCGGGATCAGTCAGGGGCCAGACGAAAGCGCTGAAACCCACCACGTGCCCGAGCTCCGCCAAAGCAGCCTCGCGAAGGGCATGGTCATCCCCGGCGGAGAGAAACAGGTCCTCAATCCGTTCCCGTGTCCGGTGGGTTGCCCATGAACTGGCCATGGAGCAAGTATGCGCCGCCGCCGGCGGTTCCTGACCCCCATGAATCAGGGATATCGGCGGCCGTCCCTCGCCTCCTAGGCTGGCACCACCAACGCGGACTCCACAGGAGGGATTGCCATGTACACCCTGTACATCGAACACGGAATCAAGGACTTCACCCAGTGGAAAGCCGCCTTTGACCGAGATCCACTGGATCGAGCCGCTTCAGGAGTGAAACAGTTCCGGGTGGGGACGCCCTTGGAAGATGCCCGCTATGTGCTGGTTGAAATGGATTTCGAGCGTGCAGAACAGGCAGCGGACATGGTGGAGCGACTACACGCGACGGTCTGGAGTTCCCCAGTCAACGCACCCGCCCTTCAAGGTGCGCCAAAGACGCGGATTGCCGAAACGGTGTATACGGGAACATGTTGACGGAGTACCTGCCTGGCCGCAGCGCTGGGCGGCTTCCTCATACCGCCGTCAGGTTTTCCGGAACACACTCTTGAGCAAGGGACTGAACTCGGCCGTGCCCTCGAGTCGCAGTTCCGCGGTGTGCACCAGGACGCCGTCTTCAACACGGAAGGTATGCCGGGCTACACCCTCCGGGGTTCGCCGTTCCACCGTCAGGGTCCCGGAATGCCATGTACCGCGCACCGGGGCAGTTGGCGGCCGGCCCATGCTGTCCACGTAATACCAGAGCGTGTCCCCATGGGCCGGATCCACGGTGAACATCCCGTGCCCTTCGAAGTGCGTTCCATCCGGCTCACGGTGTCGGTAGCTCTGCACAACGGCATATCCCCCGGCGGCTTGCGTGAAGACGGCTTCGGCCTCCGCAGTCCGCGCGGCACCCCATGGCGACTGTGCTATTTCCGTGATGCCCCGCCAATGTCCGATGAAGGCTTCCAGCAGTTCTGCGGCATGTCCGCTTGGCGGCAGATCCATCACGACTCCAATGTGAGCAGGGCAGCATCATCGTGTGATCATGCTGCCCTGTTTACAGTGCGGGAGTCCAGAGACGGTGGACCAGCTTAATGCGCCGTGTCCTAAAGTCCGAAGGTCTCACTTTCCTCAAAAGGCCCCACGACGGTGATGGTGCGGGGAGCTGCGGCAAGTTCCCGGGCGAGTTCCTGGACTTCTTCCACAGTGACTGCCTTGATCCGGGCCAATGTCTCGTCAATATCCTGGAACTCCCCGGATACGAGTTCCGCCCGGCCGAGTCGGGACATACGCGAGCCCGTGTCCTCGAGGGCGAGGACGATGCCGCCGCTGAGTTGTCCCACGGCCTTCCGGAGTTCCTCCTCTGTGATGCCTTCCTTGGCGAGCTTGTCCAACTCAACACCAAGAAGATCGAGCACTTGGCGCACTTTTGACGGCGTGCAGCCCGCATACATGCCGAAATAGCCGGCATCGGCGTAGGCGGCGGTGAAAGAATACGTGGAGTAGACAAGGCCACGCTTCTCGCGGATCTCCTGGAAAAGCCTGGAGGACATTCCCCCGCCGAGCACGGCGTTAAGCACGCTCATGACAAATCGGCGATCATCCGTTGCCACGATGGTGGGGCAACCCATGATGATGTTTGCCTGTTCCACGGGACGCTTGACCACGTGAAGGCCGGATGTGCCAGTGATCACGGCGCGGTTGGTAGCCCTGCGATCTACCGGAGCTGCTTCCGGATCCAGCTGCCAGCCTGCTGCTTCCAACGCCTTCTGCACGAGATCGCAGACGACGTCATGGTCCAAACCGCCGGCCGCGGTGATGACCAGTTCTTCCGGACGGTAGTAGCGCTGGTAGTGCTCCCAGACCGAGTCCCGGGCGACCGCTTTGATAGCGTCCGGAGTTCCGCCAATAGGACGCGCGAGCGGGTGGCTGCCGAGTACTGCTGCTACGAATTTTTCGTGGGCTACGTCTGTTGGGTCATCGCTGTCCATGGCGATTTCTTCAAGAATGACGTCCCGTTCCTGTTCCAGCTCCGCCGGATCCAGGACAGCACCGGTGATCATGTCCGCTATGACGTCGATGGCCATCGGCAGATCCGAATCCAGGACCCGGGCAAAGTAACAGGTACTCTCCTTGGCAGTCGCAGCGTTGGACTCGCCACCCACCTCATCAAAGGCTGAAGCAATTTCCAGGGCGGTGCGACGCTTGGTGCCCTTGAACAGGAGGTGTTCCAGGAAGTGAGTTGAACCATGCTGGCCATCGGCCTCATCGCGGGAACCGACTGCCACCCAGAATCCGATGGTGGCCGAACGCTGCCCGGGCATTGCCTCGGTGAGGACGCGGACGCCGCCGGGCAGGACCGAACGCCGTACGACGGAACCGCCCTCGGCACCATGGATCAGGTCTCCGCCGGGAAGTGTCTGCTCCAACGGCAAGGGTACGACAGTCATTAAGACCTTTCAGGTTTTCGAGTTAAGGCCGGAAGGGCCGGTGGTGCTTTTTCAAGCCCACCGGCCCCGCCGGATACTGCTTTACAGACTACTCTGCGGAAACTTCAGCTTCTTCCGGAGCTTCCTCGGAGGCTGCGCCTTCTTCCTCGGCAACAACCGGGGAGAGGGAAAGCTTTCCGCGGTCATCGATCTTGGTGATCTCGACCTGGACCTTCTGGCCCACCGAGACGACGTCATCAACGTTGTCCACGCGCTTGCCGTTGGCCAGCTTGCGGAGTTCGGAGATATGCAGCAGGCCGTCCTTGCCCGGGGTAAGGGAAACGAAAGCGCCGAAGGTGGTGGTCTTGACGACCGTGCCCAAGTAGCGCTCACCGATTTCCGGTACCTGCGGGTTGGCGATGGCGTTGATGGCGGAACGTGCTGCATCAGCAGACGGACCGTTGGTGGCGCCAATGTAGACCGTGCCGTCATCTTCGATGGAGATGTCCGCGCCCGTGTCTTCCTGGATCTGGTTGATCATCTTGCCCTTGGGGCCGATGACCTCGCCAATCTTGTCTACGGGGATCTTGACGGCGATGACGCGGGGGGCGAACTCGGAGAGCTCGTCCGGGGTGTCGATCGCTGCGTTGATGACCTCGAGGATGTGGAGGCGGGCTTCGCGGGCCTGCTTCAGCGCTGCTGCCAGCACGGAAGCGGGGATGCCGTCGAGCTTGGTGTCCAGCTGGATGGCCGTGACGAACTCGGACGTGCCGGCAACCTTGAAGTCCATGTCGCCGAATGCGTCTTCGGCGCCAAGGATGTCGGTCAGGGCTGCGTAGCGGGTCTGGCCGTCAACCTGGTCGGAAACCAGGCCCATGGCGATACCGGCAACAGCTGCCTTCAGCGGGACGCCTGCGTTGAGCATGGAGAGCGTCGAGGCACACACCGAGCCCATGGACGTCGAACCGTTGGAACCGAGGGCTTCGGATACCTGGCGGATGGCGTACGGGAAGTCCTCGCGGGAAGGCAGAACCGGCACAAGAGCGCGCTCTGCGAGGGCGCCGTGACCGATTTCGCGGCGCTTCGGGGAACCGACGCGGCCGGTCTCGCCGGTGGAGTACGGCGGGAAGTTGTAGTTGTGCATGTAGCGCTTACGCGTTACCGGCGACAACGAGTCGATCTGCTGTTCCATCTTGAGCATGTTCAGCGTGGTGACGCCCATGATCTGGGTCTCGCCGCGTTCGAAGATGGCAGAACCGTGAACGCGGGGCAGAACCTCTACCTCGGCGGTCAGCTGGCGGATGTCCGTCAGGCCACGGCCGTCGATGCGGACCTGGTCCTTGAGGATGCGCTGGCGGACAACGTGCTTGGTGACTGAGCGGAAAGCTGCGGACAGCTCCTTCTCGCGGCCTTCGAAGTTTCCGGCGAGTGCGCCCAGGACTTCGTCCTTGAGCTCGTCGGAAGCGTTGTCACGCTCCTGCTTGTCGGCGATCTGGAAGACTGCAGCCAGCTTGTCGGCAGCAGCGGCTTCCACAGCTGCGTAGACGTCATCCTGGTAGTCAAGGAAGACCGGGAACTCGACGGTCGGCTTCGCTGCACGGGCAGCAAGATCGGCCTGGGCTTCGCAGAGAGCCTTGATGAACGGCTTTGCGGCTTCGAGGCCCTCGGAAACAACTTCTTCGGTGGGTGCAGTTGCGCCCTGTTCCTTGATGAGGTTCCAGGAGTTGTCGGTTGCTTCGGCTTCAACCATCATGATGGCGACGTCGTCACCGGCAATGCGGCCGGCGACAACCATGTTGAACACGGCGTTCTCAAGCTGCGAGTGCTTGGGGAAAGCAACCCACTGCGAACCCTGTTCGTCGGCGATGAGGGCAACGCGGACGCCACCGATCGGGCCGGAGAACGGGAGGCCGGAGAGCTGGGTGGACATGGAGGAGGCGTTGATTGCCACGACGTCGTAGAGCTCGTCCGGGTTGATCGCCAGGACGGTGACGACGATCTGGACCTCGTTGCGAAGGCCCTTGACGAAGGCCGGACGCAGCGGGCGGTCCATGAGGCGGCAAGCCAGGATGGCTTCCGTGGACGGGCGGCCTTCACGGCGGAAGAACGAACCCGGGATACGACCGGCAGCGTACATGCGCTCCTCGACGTCAACCGTCAACGGGAAGAAGTCGAAGCCTTCGCGCGGCTGCTTGCCTGCGGTGGTTGCCGAGAGGAGTGCGGTGTCTTCGTCGATGTAGACCATCGAAGCGCCGGCAGCCTGCTTGGCAAGGCGGCCGGTTTCAAAGCGGATGACACGCTTGCCAAAACGGCCGTTGTCAATAATCGCTTCGGAGAACTGGATTTCGGGACCCTCCATTGAGAGTCACCTCCGTTTCTGATTTAGCGGAAGTCCGCCGCATCAACCCAGGCCTCTTCTTTATTCCTGGCCTGTACGACACCCGGTCATCGATCGAGATCCACGGGCTTCATCGTCACCGATGACCCTCCCGGGAATCACTACCGAGGACCGCGAATGCGCGATGCGGTTGATTTCCTGTTTTTAGTTGTTTTTGAAGAAGGCGGCCCGTTCCGCGAAGGACCGGGCCGCCCCCAAAGGCAGACTAGCGGCGCAGGCCGAGGCGCTCGATGAGCGAACGGTAGCGGGCGATGTCAGTGTTCTTCAGGTAGGAAAGCATGCGCTTGCGACGACCAACCATGGCCAGCAGACCGCGCTGGGTGTGGAAGTCGTGCTTGTGCTCCTTCATGTGCTCAGTCAGATCCTTGATCCGCTGGGTCAGGACTGCAACCTGGACCTCGGGCGAACCGGTGTCGCCTTCAGAGGTTGCGTATTCCTTGATGATGGACTGCTTTACAGCGGCGTCAAGTGCCACGTGAACTCCTAGAGTTGTGCCGTGCCTCCCGGTGCAGCGCCTCGCTGACGGGTTGCTTCCGGTGCGTCTCCGCACACAAAAACAGGTCCAGCCGCCACGGACTGCAGCCGGATCCACTAACAGTTTACCGGCAGGTCAGCATTGTTGTCGAAATACCGCTAGCGCTGGGTCAGCAGCTCGTGTGCCTGGGCTACATCCAGGCACATCTGCTCCACCAGGGCTTCGGGCCCGCGATAGGCCACCATGCCGCGAAGGCGCTGGGTAAATTCGACCGCGACAGTCTGTCCGTAGAGGTCGAAGTCCTCCACGTTCTCCTCCGGACGGTCAATAACGTGGGCCTCCACTTGACGGCTCACGCCGTCGAAGGTGGGGTTGGAGCCGACGGAAATCGCAGCGGGCCACCGCGTTCCGGACTGGTCTATCAACCAGCCTGCATAGATACCGTCCGCCGGTACGTAACCCGTGGAATCATGCGAAAGATTTGCAGTGGGGAAACCGAGGTTCCTCCCGCGCGCAGCTCCATGAACCACCTCGCCGCGCATGCGGTGGGGGCGTCCCAGAACGGCGGCAGCGGTAACGACGTCGCCTTCGGACAAGGCTTCCCGCACCCAGGTGGAGGAGCAACGACGGTCGGCGTCGCCGTCGTCGTGGACCGGGAAGCCTCCGGCGCCATACTCATTGACCACCTGGACGCCAAAGCCCAACTGCTCGCCGAGTTCCTGCATGGTGACCACATCACCCACATTCCCTGCGCCGAAACGGAGATCGTGGCCGACCACAACGTGCTCGGCGTGAAGGGCCTCAAGGAGGATTTGGCGGACAAACTCCATGGGTGTCATGGAGGCAAGGTCCAGCGTGTACTTCATGACCAGGACAGCGTCCACGCCTGTTTCGCCGAGGGCGTCCAGTTTGTCCTGGAGGCCCATGATCAGCTCCGGGGCCGACTCCGGGCGGTGGACCTGGGCGGGGTGGGGATCAAAGGTGACGGCCACTGAAGGGATGTGGTGGCGTTTGGCGGTGTTCGTCAGTTGCGCGAGAACATGCTGGTGGCCCCGATGGACGCCGTCAAAGTTCCCGATGGTAACGACTGTTGGTCCGAAGTCCTTGGGGACTTCGGTGGGATCGTTCCAGATGTGGACCATCAACCTCGCCTTTTACTGCAGATATTCGTTCCGTCCGGCAACCTCCCGGCGCCGGAACATTCTAAGGTTACCCGCTGTGGCTGTTCGCCTTGGACGGCCGCCTCTTGTTCAACCACAGGAGTCCAAGGATGGGCAGCACGAGCGGGACGAAACCATAACCCCGTCCAAACAGCGACCACACAGTGTCATGCGGAAAGGCCACGGGATCGAACAGGCTTATGGCTCCAACTACCAGCACGCCGAGGAGTTCCACCAGTACCGCGGCCAACGACACTTTGAACCACGTGCGGCCCGGTTTTGCCAGCGAAATGGTCGCTACGACATAGACGACGGCGGCGAACGCAGAGAGGATATGCGCCAGCGGAGCTTCGGCAAACTTGGTGGCAATCTGATAGCCGGCACGGGCAGTGGCCGAGAGTGCGAAGACGGCATAGACCGCGATCAGCAAGCGTCCCGGGCCGGTGTTCCGTGTGTCTTTTTGGGGTGTCCGGCCGGCATTTGCTTCAGTCTCGGTTCCAGTCATTTTGCGTTTTTCCTTCAAGGTCAGTACCAGATCTGGTTCATGCGGGCAGCCATGACGAGCGCGGTGACGCCCACCGCCGCCAGGACGAAGTTGCTCCAGCGGGTGCGTTCAAGGATGGCCCAGTACACGGCCCCCAGCGGAATCATCAGCGCCGTGATCAGATATCCCCAGAACTCCCAGGCTTCGCCCGCCATCTGTTCACCCGTGGCAACGCGGACAATTGAGCCAACCAAGTAGACCAGCAGGGCCAGCTCCACAGCCAACACTGAAAAGATGGTGACGTCGTTGGGGGCTTTCTTCATCAAACCTGCCACGACGCACGCGATCGTGGATATCAAACCAACAATAAGGATGGAGTAGAAGTAACCGTCCATGCCTACTTTTCCTCGCCGACTGTGGCGGCGCCGGTTCCGGTTCCGGTTCCGGTTCCGGGGGCAAAGACCAACACAGGCTTCGCGAAGCTCCCGGTATCGGCCAGCAGGGCCACCAACTCTCCCGACGGCGCGAACGCTGCGGCAGGATTCTCAGCGGTGGCAGCAGCTGGCGTTCCGGCTCCAGGGCCTGCGGCAATGCGCCTGCCAAAGGAGATCTCGGTAGTTTCCTCGTCACTCAATTCGCGATTGGGCATCAGGGAACGCGCGGCAAGGGACATGTCCAGGACTTCGAGTTCCCCGGCGAGTTCTTCCAAGGTCCGCGCTTGCTCGATCGTGTAAGGGCCCACCTGGGTTCGCCGCAAGGCAGTGAGATGTCCACCGACGCCCAAAGCGATGCCGAGGTCACGGGCCAAAGCCCGGATGTAGGTGCCGGAAGAACATTCCACGGTGACATCGACGTCAACTACGCGGCCGCCGTCGATCCTGGTAATTGAGTGGATGTCGAAGCGGTGGATGGTCACGGGCCGGGCCGCAAGCTTGACTTCTTCGCCGGAGCGGACACGGGCATAGGAGCGTTCACCATTGACCTTGATCGCGCTGACGCTGCTCGGTACCTGCTGAATGGGCCCGGTGAGGGCGCCGACACCCGTCGCAATGGCGTCATCGCTGACCTCCGCCGCGCTGCGCGCCTCAGTGACGTCGCCCTCGGCGTCATCGGTGATGGTGGTCTCGCCGAGCCTGATGGTAGCCGTATACGTCTTGGACGTTCCCACAATGTAGGTCAGCAGGCGTGTGGCCTTGTTGATCCCAAGGACCAGCACGCCGGTAGCCATGGGATCGAGCGTGCCCGCATGCCCCACTTTCCGGGTGCCGGCCAGCCGACGCATCCGGCCAACCACATCATGGCTGGTCCATCCCTGCGGTTTGTCAACGATTACCAGTCCAGAAAGCACGCTTACCAGTATATGGGTGGCTAGGATAGCTCCCATGCCTGAGCTTGCCGCACACGTCCGCGACGTCCCCGTGAACCAGATCCGCGAAATCACCGAGGCCGCCTGGACCACCCCAGGGGCGATCGTGCTCAGCATCGGCGAGCCGGGCTTTGCACTCCCACGGCACGTCCTCGACGCCGGAATAGCATGCCTTGAACGCGACGAAACCAACTACACCCCGAACGCAGGAATCCCAGCGCTCCGCGAAGCCTTCGCCAAGAAGTTCCGTGAGCAACATCACGTGGATATCGGAGCCGAACGCGTCTACGTGGTTGACGGAGCACAACAAGGCCTGCACTTCGCCATGAGCCTGCTTCTCTCCCCCGGCGATGAAATCCTCCTGCCCAACCCCGGCTACCCCACCTTCGCCATGACCAGCCGGCTCCTCCACGCGGTGCCCGTTCCGTATCCCCTGTATCCGCATAACGACTTCCAGCCGGACATCGAGGACATTGAAGCCCTCATCACTCCGCAGACCCGGGTCCTCATGCTTAACTCGCCCTCCAACCCCCTGGGCGCCGTCATCAGCGAGGACGCAACCCGGCAGCTTGTGGAACTCGCCGTCCGGCACGATCTTTGGATCATCTCTGACGAGTGCTATGAAGCCTTCACCTTTGACGTCCCGCATGTCAGCCCAGCCCGGTTCGATAGCGACATCCCCGGTGAGGCACGCGTCTTCACATCACTGACGCTGTCAAAGACCTACGGGCTCACGGGCCTCCGGATCGGAGCCTTGATCTGCCCGCCGGGCCTGGAAAAGAAGATGAACAATGTCATGGAAGCGATCGTTTCCTGCGTTGCCTCGCCATCGCAGTATGCGGCCTTGGCCGCGTTGACCGGCCCCCAGGACTACGTGACGGACGCGCGAAACCACTACAGGAGCAACCGTGATGCCGCCTCCGCCATCCTGGAAGGCAAGGGCATTCCGTTCCTTGGCGCACAGGGAGCTTTCTACCTGTGGGCAAACGTCTCCCACATCAGTGGCGGCGATGTCCGGGCCTGGGTCCACACGTTCCTGGCCGATTCGGGTGTTGCCTTCGCGCCGGGCACCGCCTTTGGGTCGATCGGCGAGGATTGGATCCGGATTGCGCTGTGCGGCGATCAGCAGGAACTGCTCGACGGCGTCAGCCGGCTTCCTGCCCGGCCCTAGGAGCCGCTAGTAGTCGGTGCGTTCGGTGTTGTTACGCCAGGCCTCAAAGGGTGCCTCGGAGGCTGCTACCGGCGCATGTTCCACGGGAAGCAGCTCAGGCCGGGTACCGGCGAAGTACTCATAGAACACTGCATCATCGAAACCGGCCCTGGCGGCTCCGTGCCGGTCCGCAGCGAAATACACGCGGCCAATCCTGGCCCAGAGTGTGGCGGAGAGGCACAAGGGGCATGGCTCGCAACTGGCATAGAGTACCGAGCCGCTGAGATCGAAGTTGCCCATGTCCGCTGCGGCACGGCGAATGGCCACGACTTCGGCATGCGCCGTGGGATCGTTGTCGCGCGTTACCCGGTTCACGCCCTCGTGGACGCTGCCATCCGGGGTAACGACAACAGCGCCAAACGGCCCACCGCCGTCGGAAACGTTCTGGACAGCAAGCCGTATGGCCCGGTTCAGGAATTCATCACGGTTCAGGAATTCATCATGCTGCTGTGCATTGTGCGCGGACATGCTTTCGATACTAACGACTTTGAGTACACGTAATGCCCCTGGGAACGCGTCCCAAGGGCATTAGGTGTACACAAACTCAAAAGACTTTTAGCGGTTGGCGTCTTCGTCGAGTTCGTCATCGTCCGCGAGGTCGATGTCTTCTTCGTCGAAGTCGTCTTCGTCGATTTCTTCGGAGGCCTCGCCCTTGTAGGGGTCAGCCTCGCCTGCGTGCTTGGCGCCGGCAGCCAAAGCGGCTACCTCGGCGTCGCGACGCTTTGCTTCACGGAGCAGCTCCTCAAGGTTCGATGCGTTGACCGGGATCTGGTCAGCAACGAACTCGAGGGTGGGAGTGAGCCGGACGGTGATATTGCGGCCGACTTCCTGTCGCAGCACACCCTTGGCCTTCTCCAATGCCCTGGCGGCATCGGCGTGGGCTATCTCGTCACCAAAGACGGTGTAGTAGATGGTGGCGTGCTGAAGGTCGTTGGTGACGCGGGCGTCGGTGATCGTGATGGACTCGACGCGCGGGTCCTTGACCCTGCGGCCGAGGGCCTCGGCGACGACGACCTTTATCCGCTGCGCCAACTTGGCAGCGCGTGCCGGATCGGCCATGACTTCCTCCTGGAAAGTAGAAACGGGTACGGAACGGGTCCGCCGGGGCTACCCGACGGACCCGCTCCAAGCGGAACCTAGACGCGCGGCTTTTCGCGCATCTCGAAGGTCTCGATGATGTCGCCTTCGGTGATGTCGTTGAACGAGCCAAGACCGATACCACACTCGAAGTCAGTACGGACTTCGGTTGCGTCATCCTTGAAGCGCTTGAGCGTCTCAACGGTGAGGTTGTCACCGATGACCTTGCCGTCGCGGCTAACACGTGCCTTGGTGTTACGGCGGATAATGCCCGTGCGGACGATCGAACCGGCGATGTTTCCGAACTTGGAGGAACGGAAGACTTCGCGGACTTCGGCAGTACCGAGCTGGACTTCTTCGTACTCCGGCTTGAGCATGCCCTTGAGGGCCATCTCGATGTCATCGATTGCTGCGTAGATGACGGAGTAGAAGCGCATGTCCACGCCTTCGCGGTCAGCCAGTTCAGCGACGCGCTCAGCTGGCTTGACGTTGAAGCCGATGATGATGGCGTTGTCCACCGTTGCCAGGTTGACGTCGTTCTGCGTGATGGCACCCACACCGCGGTGGATGACACGGAGCTGAACATCGTCGTCTCCGACATCGATCTTGAGCAAGGCGTCTTCGAGGGCTTCCACGGCACCGGAGACGTCACCCTTGAGGATGAGGTTGAGGGTGTCGATCTTGCCTTCAGCAACGGCCTGGTCAAAGTCTTCCAGGCTGATGCGCTTGCGACGCTTGGCCAGTGCGGCGTTGCGGTCGGCAGCTTCACGCTTCTCGGCGATCTGGCGGGCCGTACGCTCGTCCGGCGTCACCAGGAAGGTGTCACCTGCACGCGGCACGTTGGACAGGCCGAGGACCTGGACCGGACGCGACGGCAGTGCGACATCGAGGGCCTCGCCGTTTTCGTCGAACATTGCACGGACGCGGCCGTGGGCCGTACCGGCAACGATCGTGTCGCCCACGGCCAAGGTACCGGACTGCACCAGGACGGTGGCCACGGAACCGCGGCCCTTGTCCAGGTTCGCTTCGATGGCAATGCCTCGAGCGTCCTTGTCCGGGTTGGCGCGCAGATCCAGTGCGGCGTCGGCCGTCAGCAGGACGGCGTCGATCAGTTCGTCGATGTTGAGGTTCTGGCGGGCAGAAACCTCAACGAACATGGTGTCGCCACCGTATTCTTCGGGAACCAGGCCGTACTCGGTGAGCTGACCCTTGACCTTGTCAGGGTTGGCACCTTCCTTGTCGATCTTGTTCACTGCCACGACGATCGGCACGTTGGCTGCCTGGGCGTGGTTGAGTGCTTCCACCGTCTGCGGCATAACGCCGTCGTCGGCTGCAACAACCAGGATCGCGATGTCGGTGACCTTGGCACCACGTGCACGCATGGCCGTGAAGGCCTCGTGACCGGGGGTGTCAATGAACGTGATGTCGCGGGCCGTGCCCTCGTGGATGTGGCTGATCTGGTAAGCACCGATGTGCTGGGTGATTCCACCGTGCTCGCCGGCCACAACGTTGGAGTTGCGGATGGCGTCAAGCAGGCGGGTCTTACCGTGGTCAACGTGACCCATGACGGTGACAACCGGCGGGCGGGCCTCAAGGACGTCGTCACCCTCGGCGTCGAGCTCGTCCTGGATGTTGATGTCGAACTGGTCCAGCAGCTCGCGCTCTTCGTCTTCCGGCGAAACAACCTGGAGCTTGTAGCCAAGTTCGGCACCAAGCAGTCCAAAGGTGTCTTCGTCGAGGGACTGTGTGGCCGTTGCCATCTCACCGAGGTGGAACAGAACGGTCACGAGCGACGCGGGGTTCGCATCGATCTTCTCTGCAAAGTCCGTGATGGAGGAACCACGGCGCAAACGGATGATGGTCTCGCCATCGCCGCGGGGTACGGACACGCCGCCCAGCGACGGAGCACTCATCTGCTCCAGTTCCTGGCGCTTTGCACGCTTCGACTTGCGCTGCTTGCCACGACCGGCGCCGCCCTTGCCGAAGGCACCCTGGGTACCACCGCGACCGCGGCCACCCTTGCCAAAGCCACCGCCGGCGGGAGCGCCGCCACCGGTACCTGCACCTGGTGCGCCACCGGGACGACCCGGTCCGCCACCCGGACGGCCTGCGCCACCGGGACGACCTGCGCCACCGGGAGCCGGACGCTCAGTGCGGTTGGGCATCATGCCCGGAGTAGGCCGGTTTCCACCGGGGCCACCAGCCGGACGCGGAGCACCACCGGGACGGGGTGCACCGGGACGCGGAGCACCCGGACGGGGACCACCGCTGCCTGCTGCGGGACGGGGACCACCGGCACCTGCTGCGGGACGGGGACCACCGGGGCGTTCGCCATCGTTGCGGCCACCTGCACGGGGCATGCCCTGTGAGGTTGCAAACGGGTTGTTACCCGGGCGAGGCGGACGTTCGCCATCGCCACCACGGCCGCGGGGCATGCCCTGGGACGTGGCGAAGGGGTTGTTGCCCGGACGGGGACCGCCGGGACGCGGAGCCTGGCCGCCCTGGCGGGACGGAGCCGGAGTCTCTGCCTTGGGAGCAGGACGGGCACCAGGCTTTGCCGAGAACGGCGTCGTGGATGCGGCGGGAGCCGAGGGCGCTGCCGGGGCAGGCGCCGCGGGAGCAGGTGCAGCGGGGGCAGCAGGTGCCGCCGCGGCGGGTGCTGCCGGAGCCGGAGCCTTGGGTGCAGCGGGGCCCGGAGCCGGAGCGGCCGGACGGGATGTTGCGGGAGCAGCCGGAGCCTTGGGGGCGGCTGCAGGTGCGGGGGCAGCTGCCTTTGCAGCGCCTGCACCGGGGTAAGCGTCGCGAAGCTTCTTCACGACTGGGGCCTCAATGGTGGAAGAGGCGGAGCGAACGAATTCGCCCAATTCCTGCAGTTTTGTTACTGCATCTTTGGAAGTAATACCGAGCTCTTTGGCGAGCTCATGTACGCGGACCTTGGCCACATTTCTCCTGTCTCGGTCCGCACCGAGCCAGGCACGAACCGTCTACTTCTTACTGCGGGCCCCTGCCGCTAGCGCGACTGAAAGGCCCATTGCAGAGCGCAACAAAGTTGTCATCGTTACGCACTCATCGCTGGGAACTCATCGGGTTTCCATCAGTTTTCTGACCCGCTTTCAGGTTTGGACGGTTTTCCTGTGGCAGCCGGGGCCTCCACAAGTGGCGCGCCTGACATGAAGTAGCTTTCGACGGCGCCCGTTTCAGCAGCGCCCGCAAGGGCCCTTCCGAAAGCACGCCGCTTGATTGCCAATGCCAAGCACTTTTCGCTGGGATGCAGCCACGCACCCCTGCCGGCCATCCGGCGTCGAACATCGACAAGGACAGTGGACGAACCACGACCTTGGGCGACCAGCCGGACAAGCTCGGACCGGGAGCCTTGCTTCCGGCATCCGATGCACGTACGAACAGGGCCATGGCCGCGTTCAAGCAGTTCAGCCACGACGTGTCCTTACCTGCCTCTGCAAACTTGCGCTGACGGCCGATACTGCACATGCAGATAAGGCACGTCAAAGCGCGCGGATACCGGACGTAAGCCCGGTTCCATCTATTCTAGCCCCCCGGCCCCGGACAGCCGAAACCGGCCGCACCGCCAGCGCGGCGCGGCTCCCGACGGCCAGGCCGCCGGAACGATCGCTAGTCGGTCTTGGCCGGGGCGGCGTCGGACACGATATCGATCCGCCATCCGGTCAGCTTCGCAGCAAGGCGCGCATTCTGGCCTTCCTTGCCGATCGCCAAGGAGAGCTGGTAGTCCGGCACAACTACCCGGGCTGAGCGCGTTGCCTCGTCCGTGATAGTGACCGAATTCACCCTGGACGGTGACAAGGAGTTGGCGATGAAGGTCGCAGGATCCTCGCTGAAGTCCACGATGTCGATCTTTTCGTCATTGAGCTCAGTCATGACAGCACGGACGCGGGAGCCCATTTCGCCGATGCAAGCGCCCTTGGCGTTGACACCGGGGGTGTTCGCTTTGACGGCGATCTTGGTGCGGTGGCCGGCTTCCCGGGCAAGTGCCACGATCTCGACAGAACGGTCCGCGATTTCCGGAACTTCCATTTCGAACAACTTACGGACCAGTCCGGGGTGCGAACGGGACAACGTAATCGACGGGCCCTTCGCCCCACGGTGGACATCCACCACGAAGGCACGAAGCCTGCTGCCGTGAATGTACTTCTCGCCAGGAACCTGTTCCGGTGGCGGCAACAGGGCTTCCACCGATCCGAGGTTTACCTGGATCATGTGCGGGTTGTTGCCCTGCTGGATCATGCCGGCGACGAGTTCGCCTTCGCGACCCTTGAATTCGCCCAATACGTTATCGTCCTCAACGTCGCGAAGACGCTGCAGGATGATCTGGCGCGCCGTGCTTGCAGCGATGCGGCCGAAACCGGCCGGGGTGTCCTCGAACTCCCCGATGGCCTCGCCGTCGTCGTCGATTTCCGTTGCCCAGATGGTCACGTGGCCGCTCTTGCGGTCCAGCTCGGCGCGGGCCTTCTCGAAGGCACCGGGCGTCTTGTGATAGGCCACCAGGAGCGCTTGCTCGATGGTGGGAATCAGGAGGTCCAGCGGGATTTCACGCTCACGCTCCAGGAGTCTCAGTGCGCTCATGTCAATATCCATTAGGCCTCCTCGGAAGGTCCATTGTGTTCGTCTGCCAGCCCGGCCTCGTGGAGGTGGCTGAATTCAATCTCGACTTTTCCGTGGCGGATCCTGTCGAAAGGAATAGTGATGGGGTCGCCCTGTTTGGGCTTCATGCCCTTTTTGACTTCGTGCTCCGGAATGAGGGTCACACCGGCGTCATCTACTGACGCAATCCGGCCAAGGACGTTCTCACCCTGGATGACGTTGACCCTGACCATGCGGCCGCGGGCCCTGTGCCAGTGGCGTGGTTCCGTCAGCGGACGGCCTACTCCTGGCGAAGAAACTTCGAGGTCGTAGGGACGGCCGTCGTCGTGGGGATCATTGTCCAGAATATCGGACAACCCACGCGAGACATCGGCGATTGCGTCCAGGCTGACGCCTCCGGTCTCCTCCTGCGGAAGATCCACGACGACGTGGACCGTGCGGTGTGAACCGGCGACGTGGATGGAAACATCCTCGAGGTAGAGCCTGTTGGCAAGGACTGCCGGTTCGAGCAGCGCCTTTAGCCTGCGCTCTTCCGGGTTGTGGATGGTGGCCGTTGAATTCGACTCAGTACGGTCTGTTGAAGTCGTGGCTTCCGAGTCACTCACGTTGCCCGCCGCCTCCCGATAGATGTTGTTGTGACTACTAGCCTAACGATTTTCGGCAGCACATGGTGCACGGAGTTTCCCGTCCACATGACACCATGGTGTGTTGTGGACGAGCAGACAAGTGAAAAACGACGATCACCGGGTTGGGGCCGGCTCCTTCTCATTTCCCTGGTTGCGCTGCTCGTTGCGGGCACGGGAATCGTACTTCTACCGCGGGATTCCGGGACTCCCCCTGAGGTTTCGTTCTCCGAGTCTGCCCTCGCCGACGCTTTCGCCGATACCCACAGGCTGCGGGAATCGACTGCTGGATTGATGGCGGCTGCAGGATCCCGTTCCCAAACGGCCGCACTGGACCATGCTGTGACATTGCTGACAACACAGTCCCGGGCCCTCCTTCCACCTTCTGCCGCAGCCAGCGCCATGGCCGGCACTGCTGATACTTCTGCCTCCTCCGCAGCCTCGACGGCAGGCGATAAAGATGACCAGGCTGAAGATGATGCGGCCCCCGAAGCGACGCCTGTTTCGGTTGTGGCTGGCCTGACCGCCAGCGGCCGGCAACGACTGGAGGACGCCCGCGAGGCCGACGGCGGGATCGCCCGGTTGCTCGCCGCCGTCGGATCCGCCCAACTTCTCCAGGGCGAAAAACTGGCTGCGATGTGGCAGCTGCCGGTACCGTCGCCGACGTCGAGCGGTAACCCGCCTGCCACAACACCAGCTGTGCACCAGTGCCCTTCAGTCAGCCCCACCCCGGATGCAACCGCTGCCACTACCGATGCGGCTCTTGCGGCCACTGTCCGCTCCGAACAGGAAGCCGTCTACATCTATCAGGTGGCGCTGAAGCGATTGGACGCTGGCGCAACTGCCCAAGCCGCCAAGGACCTTGCGGTGCACGAGCGTCTCCTTCAACAAGCAGAAGCCCTGACCCGCCGTAACTGTGGCGACGTCCCTACCCGGGAGGCCGGATACAGGCTGCCTGGACAGTTCGCTGAAGACCCGGCCGCGGGCTTGGGAGCCCTGGAATCGGACTCCCTGCAGGGATTTGGCGACCTCATCGCGCTTTCGACAGGAGAGACCCGGGACTGGGCTACCAGCAGCCTGCTGGCTGCTGTCCGCAGGAGCCTGGATTGGGGCGCCACGCTTGCCGCCTTGCCGGGGTTGGAGTTCGACGACGATGACTTGCCTCCCCTGCCGACGCCCACCCCCAATTAATCCATGCCCCAGTTAGTCCCAACCTGAAGTGAGTCCAAGCGGCGGATGGGATAGGCGAGCCTAGCCATGCTGGTCAAGGCGGCCCGCCGGTGCTTGGCTTGAAGCATGGCTTCTGCAGAAACTGCCACCACACACGAGAACGAACCGCATCGTGATGACCTTGCCCACCGGCTGAACTGGCTGCGCGCCGGAGTTTTGGGTGCGAACGACGGCATCGTCTCCGTCGCCGCAATCGTCGTCGGCGTGGCCGGCGCCACGACCAACACCGGCAGCATCCTTGCCGCCGGCACGGCTGGCCTGGTCGGTGGTGCAATTTCCATGGCGTTGGGCGAATATGTATCCGTCAGCAGCCAGAGCGACACGCAGAAGTCGCTCATCGAGAAGGAACGCCGGGAACTCGCCGAGCAGCCGGAGGAAGAACTCGAAGAGCTCGCCGCGATCTACCAGGCGAAGGGGCTCACCGCGCCTACCGCCCGGACAGTGGCGGAAGAACTGACGAAGCATGATGCTCTTGCCGCCCATCTGTCAGCCGAGCTCAATATCCATGAAGACGACATCGTGAGTCCGTGGAACGCCGCCCTTGCATCGGCAGTGGCGTTTACCCTGGGCGCCGTGCTTCCCATGTTGGCCATCCTGCTCCCTCCCCCGGCATTGCGGGTTCCACTGACGTTCGCTGCCGTCCTGCTGGCTCTCGCGATCACGGGAGCCGTGGGGGCTTGGATTGGTGGGGCGCCCAGATTCCGCGCAGCAGCCCGTGTGGTGTTGGGCGGAGCCCTGGCGCTTGCAGCCACGTTCTCGATCGGAAGCCTGTTGGGCGCCAGCGGCGTTTTCTGAGGGTACTACCGCTGGGCAGAGCTAGGCTGATGGCGTGACCCTTCACGCCATGATTCCGATTCCGGGCGACCTGCACGCCCGATACAACCGCGATTCTGCGGGGCGGGACTGGTTGGCGAGCCTTCCGGGGCTTATCCGTGAGGCTTTGGACCGTTGGCAGTTGTCCGTGGACCTCGCACCCGGTGAAGAGCCGTGGAACGGACACGGAGCCTTGGTTGTGCCCGTTCTCCAGCACGGCAGGCAGGCTGCGCTGAAGATCGCCTATCCGCATGAGGAAGCACTTGTAGAGCGCCATGCCTTGGCCCTGTGGGGTGGCCACGGAGCTGTCCGGCTCCTGGCTGCCGACGCCGCCAGTTGCTCCATGCTCCTGGAACGCCTTGACGCGTCCCGGTGGCTGCAGGACGCCCCCATGGACGAAGCCCGGCAGGTCTGGGGTGACATCATGCGCGAGCTTTCAATTGCCCCGGATGATCGTCCCGAGTGGCGGGGCTTCGATCACATCGCTGCCACGGCCGAGCGCTGGAGCGACGAAATGCCTTCGGAGTGGGAGCTGCAGGACCGGCCCTTCCCGCGATGGTTATTGGAGGCCGCGCTGGAAGTATGCCAGACCCGCGGTGCTGTTGGCCGCCGATCCGGCAGGGACGTCCTGGTGCATACCGATCTCCACTTCATGAACATCCTCGCAGCCGTGGGCGCGGACCGCCGCGAATACTTGGCCATCGACCCCCAGCCGCAGATCGGTGAGGCCGAATTTGCGGTGGCACCTGTTCTGTGGAACCGGATCAAGGATCTGTCACATCGCGACCCTGCAGCTGCCCTGCGGGAGCGATGCACGGATTTCAGCCTCGCCGCTGGGCTTGATCCGGAGGTCGCGCGACAGTGGAGCGTTGCCCGCGAAGTGGACAACGCTCTGTGGTACGCGGGAAAACGAGGACACGAAGGCGATCTGGCCCGTTCCCTGTGGGTGGCGAGCACACTGGCGGGCAGGACGCTCGAAGGACTTCCAGCAGCACATGATTTGCCCGAGTCCGGGGACGCAGTCAGCTGACGTTGTCGTTCCAGACGTCCACGCCGAGCTTGATGATCAGTGCCGCCACGACGATCAGGAAGACGATCCGTACAAAGCTGCTCCCCCTGGCTACAGCTGTCCGGGCACCAAGGTATCCGCCCGCCATGTTCGCCAGCCCCAGCACCAGGCCCACTCCCCACAGCAAGGAGCCGTGAGGGAGGAAGAAAATGAGGGCACCGGCATTGGTGGCCATGTTGACGATCTTGGCCTTTGCGCTGGCTTCAAGGAAGGCGTAGCCCATGGCCGAGACCAAGGCGATCACCAGGAATGATCCCGTACCGGGACCGATCAGGCCATCGTAAAAACCGATCACTGCACCGATCAGGCAGGCCACCACATAGTGCTTGTGCCCATCGTGCCGCAGAGCTGTCAGCTCGCCTGCGCTGGGGCGGAGTGCGGTGAAAATCGCGACGGCGATCAGCGCCACGACAATGATGGGCTTGAAGACGCTGGCCGGCAGCGATGAAGCGAGGATGGCACCGCCAAAGCTCCCCGCCAGCGCAATCACCGCCATGGGTATCGCCGTCTTGAGGTCCGGTCCCACTCGCCGGTAATAGGTTGTGGCACTG
This sequence comes from Paenarthrobacter sp. 10L412, assembly GCF_056395565.1. Lineage (NCBI taxonomy): Bacteria > Bacillati > Actinomycetota > Actinomycetes > Micrococcales > Micrococcaceae > Paenarthrobacter > Paenarthrobacter sp. 10L412. The sequence continues at coordinate 103,017 of NZ_JBFTJT010000002.1, forward strand.
GTGGTGGTGCCGAAGATGGAACCCATCTTGTTCGTGGCCAGGGCCTGGACGGGGGTAATGCCAGGCACCAGCAGCAGTGCGGGGAGCTGGATCAGCCCCCCGCCTCCTACTACCGCATCAACCCAGCCGGCTGCGAATCCAGCCACCACAATCAGGATGATGGTGGTGAGCTGGATGGTCTCGAAGCCGGAAATCACCGGTTACGGACAGCGTTGACCACGTAATCCACGGCTTTTTCCACCGAGATGTTCTCGGCTTCACCGCTGCGACGGTCCTTGATCTCCACTACGCCGTCCACGAGTCCACGGCCGACGGCCAAGATAGTGGGCACGCCGACGAGCTCGGCATCGCCAAACTTGACGCCGGGAGAAACCTTGGGCCGGTCATCAAAGATGACGTCGAGGCCTGCAGCCTCGAGTTCCGCCGATAGCTTCTCTGCAGCTTCGAAAATTTCGTCACCGCGGCCCACAGCCACAACGTGTACGTCGGCCGGGGCCACCGAGCGTGGCCACACGAGGCCGCGGTCGTCATGGTTGGCTTCGGCAAGGGCTGCGACAGCGCGGGTGACACCAACACCATAGGAGCCCATGGTGACAACTACCTGCTTGCCGTTCTGGTCCAGTACCTTCAGATCCAGCGCCTCGGCGTACTTGCGTCCGAGTTGGAAGATGTGGCCCATTTCGATGCCACGGGCAGTTTCAAGCGGTCCGGAGCCATCCGGTGCCGGATCCCCTGCGCGGACGTCGGTGCATTCGATGACGCCGTCCCAGGTGAAGTCGCGGCCCGCTACCAGTCCGAAGACGTGCTTGCCATCGATGTTGGCGCCCGTCACCCAGGTTGTGCCTGAGACGACGCGGGGATCCACGAGGTACAGCAGCTTGGAAGAGCCTTCCAGGCCCAGCACTGCTTCATCCAGGGACAAGCCAGGCCCGATGTAGCCCTTCACCAACCACGGCAGCTTCTTGAGGTCTTCCTCGTTGGCTGCCTCCAGGCCGATCTCGCCGGCAATGGGAAGGAACGATCCTATGTTCGCTTCCACCCGTTTGAGATCCACGGCACGGTCACCCGGAACGCCGAGGACGACGATCTGGCGTTCGCCGGTGGGGAGAGTCACGGCGAGCACGACGTTCTTGAGCGTGTCAGCGGCAGTCCAGGCGCCGCCGTCGGCCTCGCCGCGGGGTGCGAGCTGGTTGGCTGCGTCAACCAGCGTCTCGATGGTGGGTGTGTTCGGGGTGTCCAGAACCTGGGCAGCCGGCGCGTCCGTGAAATCAATATCCTCAGGGACAACCGTGGTGACGGCCTCGACGTTGGCGTAATAGCCGCCGGCCGAGCGCACAAAGGTGTCCTCGCCGATCTCCGTGGGGAAGAGGAATTCTTCGCTCTTGGAGCCGCCCATGGCGCCTGCCGTGGCAGCAACCGGAATGACTTCCAGGCCCAGGCGTTCGAAGATCTTCAGGTATGCGGCGCGGTGGGCGGCGTAGCTTGCGTCCAAGCCGGCGTCGTCAACGTCGAACGAGTAGGAGTCCTTCATGATGAACTCGCGCCCACGGAGGAGACCTGCACGGGGGCGCGCTTCATCGCGGTACTTGTTCTGGATCTGGTACAGGCTCAACGGCAGGTCCTTGTACGAGGAGTACAGGTCCTTGACCAGGAGGGTGAACATTTCCTCGTGCGTCGGAGCCAGGAGGTAGTCGGCACCCTTGCGGTCCTGAAGCCTGAACAGGCCCTCTCCGTACTCGGTCCAGCGGTTGGTAGCCTCATAGGGTTCGCGCGGCAGCAGTGCCGGGAAGTGGACTTCCTGCGCGCCGATGGCGGACATTTCCTGCCGGATGATTTCCTCCACCTTGCGCAGAACGCTGAGTCCCAGCGGCAGCCACGTGTAAATGCCAGGCGCGGCACGGCGGATGTAACCGGCCCGGACCAGGAGCTTGTGGCTGGCGACCTCGGCGTCGACGGGATCTTCACGCAGGGTGCGCAGGAACAACTGGGAAAGGCGAAGGACCACGGGTACGTATCCGTTTCTATGGCAGATGTGGCAAAAACAACTGTCTACTAATCTACCGGCTGCCAGCGGGCGGCTTCGCACAGAATGGCTCAGCCCCAGAACGGTAATCACAGAGAAGAGCCACGCCGTCGCGTCTGGAAGCCCCTGGCCAAAGATCGGCTGGTCATCCTGCGATGGCGTGGCTCAGCGGCCGGCCGGCCGCAGACTCTGTCCGGGGACTAGTCCCCCGTTCCCTCCAGCGGAACGGGATCGCCTGCGACTGGGACGCATTGGTGACTGCCGAACTCACGGATGGTGCGGCTGCCAAAGGCATCCTTCAAGGTCTTTGCCATGATTCCCCCTGTAACCACCCGTGCCCCATCGACACGGCTTGGGAAAAACCTATGTGATAGCGGACACGTTTTCAAGGATTTTGATGGCAAAGGCCTATTGACCGCCCCGCTGGTCGGACTTAGCGTTAATTCATCACTTGATGAATTACTCGATGGCGCCGGAGGCAGCCATGTCACAAGCAGCAATAGAAGCCACGGGCCTGCACATCTTCCGGGGCCGGACAAGAATCTTGCGGGGCCTGGATTTCGCCGTGGCCAGCGGGCGCATCACGGGGCTTCTCGGCCCGTCAGGAAGCGGCAAGACAACACTTATGCGCGGCATCGTGGGGGTCCAGCGGATCACCCGTGGATCCATCAGCGTCCTCGGCCGCCCAGCAGGCAGCGCACCGTTAAGGCACGACGTCGGGTACGTCACCCAAGGTGCCAGCGTCTACGCGGACCTCAGCGTCGAAGCCAACGTCAAGTACTTCGGCGCCATGCACAAGGCAACGGCGACGGACGTCGCGGAGTCGATTGCCGCCGTCGGGCTCGAATCGTTTGCCAAGCAGAAAGCCGGGAACCTCTCGGGCGGGGAGTTCAGCCGCGTGTCCCTGGCATGCGCGCTGGTGGCGCACCCCAAGCTCCTGGTCCTGGACGAACCGACAGTGGGTTTGGATCCGGTACTGCGTGCGGAATTGTGGGAGCGGTTCGTTGACATGGCCGCCGGCGGAACAACGCTCCTGGTTTCCAGTCATGTGATGGAAGAAGCGTCGCATTGTTCTTCGTTGCTGCTTCTGCGGGACGGCCTGCTGCTGGCGCAGCTCACACCCGCCGAGCTCGCAAGCCGGGGACGCAGCAATGACCTTGAGCGCGCGTTCCTGAACATGATCAATGACGCCGAACGTGGCCCGGACAGCGGTCAGCCGGCAAAGGAAAGCCAGGTGGCATCATGAATCTTCGGATGACCTTTGCCACCACCGCCCGGGTCCTTGGTCAATTGCGGCACGATCACCGCAGTGTGGCGCTCATTATGGTGGTTCCGGCGCTGCTGCTCACCGCCGTCTATTATCTTTTCGAGAACGAAACGCTGCCCCCGGGCTTTCCACGCACCTTCGACCGCGTCGGCCTGATGATGTTGGCGATCTTCCCGTTCGTCGTCATGTTCCTGGTCACGTCCATCACCATGCTGCGGGAACGAACCTCCGGGACCTTGGAGCGGCTCCTCACTACACCCATCCATAAAGCGGACCTCTTGTTCGGCTACGCCATTGCCTTCTCCATCATGGCCGCGCTGCAGTCGCTGGTTGCCACGGCTGTCGCATACTGGATCTTCGATCTCGACATCAAGGGCAGTCCCGGGTTCGTCGTGCTGATCGCGGTCATCAACGCTGTCCTTGGAGTCGCACTGGGGCTGCTGTGTTCGGCCTTTGCACGCACCGAGTTCCAGGCTGTGCAGTTCATGCCGGTAGTGGTGGTGCCACAGATCCTGCTCTGCGGACTCTTCGTGGCCCGGGAGCAGATGAACGACGTCCTCGAGGCCATCTCCGGAGTTCTTCCCCTGACGTTTTCTGTTGATGCCCTTCAGGAGATCGCAGGGAACATCGATGCCACTGAAACCATGTGGCAGGACACCATGGTGATGGGCGGAATCGTGGTGGGGGTCCTTGTCCTTGCCTCATTGACGCTGAGGAGGCAGACCTCATGAGCCTGGAACCCTTGCGCCGCGGCCGTCGAAGCGGGAGCGACCATTCGCGCGAAGCCATTCTGGTGGCGGCCCGGAAGTTGTTCGCAGAGCAAGGGTTCGACGGCACCAGTCTTCGGCAAGTGGCGAGGGAAGCTTCAGTGGATCCGGCCATGGTGCATCACTTCTTCAAAGGCAAAGACGAATTATTCGCCTCCAGTGTGGAGTTGCCTGCCGATCCTGAAGAGGTCCTGGCTGGCGTTGAAACCCTGGAACCCGGGGCGAGGGCTGAAGCACTTGTCCGTGCCGTGGTCAGGTTGTGGGAGGGCCCGGCGCAGCCCGGCCTGGTGGCATTCGTTCGGGGAACCATTGGATCAAAAGCCAAAACGGCACTGCTGCGGGAGACCGTGAGCCGGACCATCCTGTCCCGGGTCATGGTGGGCGTGCAAGGTCCTGCTGAGGAAGTCCGCCTGCGTGGCAACCTGGTGGCGACACAAGTGGTGGGACTGATGCTGCTCCGCTACGTGATCCGGCTCGAACCTCTGGCGAGTGCTGATCAGGAGGAAGTAGTGAGCATGGTGGCACCCACCATCCAGCGGTATCTCACCGGGAACCTGGACGCCCCGGGCTAGAACAAGACCGTTGCGAACGTGCCGACTTGCTCGAAGCCGACTCTTTCGTAGGTGGCCCGCGCTTTGGCGTTGTAGTCATTGACGTACAGGCTCGTTACGGGGGCAAAGGTACGCGAGAGATTTACGACGGCGGCCATATAACCGGCGCTCTGGTGGTGTCCACGCATCTCCGGATTCATCCATACGCCCTGGACCTGCGTGACGTCCTGGGTAACTGCACCCAACTCTGCCTTGAAAACCACGCTTCCGGCAGCGTCGATGTGGACCAGGGAATGCCCTTGGCGGATAAGCCCGGCAACGCGCCTGCTGTAGAAGTCCTGGCCGCCCAGGAACGGCGAGTAGCCAACTTCTTCTTCGAACATGGCGGCGCAGGCGGGCAGGATGCGTTCGAAGTCCGCCATAGTGCCGAAGGTCAGCAGCGGATTGGCTTCGATGGCCGGCCCGCCGGAAATGGTCAAAAGGGGCTGCCTGGAGCGGACTTCGTGCGCGAAGTGGCCCAACTGCTCAAAGCGGGAGTAGAGCGCCAGGACTGTTTCCGCCGGCCCGAAGATGGAGGCGTACCGCCTGCCGGATTGGTGGGCCGCCGTAGCTACATATCCGGTAAGCCCTGGGTCGAGTTGCACCGGGACCAGGTTGGCCCCCGCCCAACAGGCTCCAAGGAGGGTGTCGTCGTCGAACACGCCAAAGACGCTGGCGCCGCCGCTGGTGGGCGCTGCCGTTCCTACGCTGTCCAGATGCGCAAGGATGAAGACGTTGGCAACGGGATCTTCGCTGGCAAGCGCGCGAAGGGCCAAGGTGTCGGCACTGCCGAGCACCCTGACCCCCAGGCCTGTCTCGTTACGAGACGCTAACCACGGGGCTACCCTTGACAGCATCTTCGCCATCGGCCTCCCCCATCTCTTCAGCGATACGCATGGCCTCTTCGATCAGTGTCTCAACAATTTCGCTTTCAGGCACTGTCTTGATGACTTCGCCCTTCACGAAAATCTGGCCCTTGCCGTTTCCGGAGGCCACACCGAGGTCTGCTTCGCGGGCCTCGCCCGGACCGTTGACTACACAACCCATGACGGCCACGCGGAGAGGGATTTCCATCCCCTCAAGGCCGGCGGTTACCTGCTCAGCCAACGTGTACACGTCCACCTGGGCGCGGCCACAGGACGGGCAGGACACAATCTCAAGCTTGCGGGGGCGCAGGTTCAACGACTGCAGGATCTGGTTGCCAACCTTGATTTCCTCCACGGGCGGCGCCGAGAGGGAAACGCGGATAGTGTCACCGATGCCGCGGGACAGCAGTGCCCCGAAAGCAGTTGCGGACTTGATGGTTCCCTGGAAGGCCGGACCGGCTTCGGTCACGCCAAGGTGCAGGGGCCAGTCGCCCTTTTCGGCGAGCATCTCGTAGGCAGCCACCATGATCACGGGGTCGTTGTGCTTCACAGAGATCTTGAAGTCGTGGAAACCGTGCTCTTCGAAGAGCGAGGCCTCCCAGACAGCGGACTCCACCAGCGCTTCAGGGGTGGCCTTGCCGTACTTCTTCATGATGCCCGGCTCCAGGGAACCAGCGTTGACGCCAATCCGGATGGATGTGCCGTGGTCCTTCGCGGCTGCCGCGATTTCCTTGACCTGGTCATCGAACTTCCGGATATTGCCAGGGTTCACACGGACCGCTGCGCATCCCGCTTCAATGGCCGCGAAAACGTACTTCGGCTGGAAGTGGATATCGGCGATCACGGGGATCTGGGATTTGCGGGCAATGATCGGCAACGCCTCGGCGTCGTCGGCTGACGGACAGGCAACGCGGACGATGTCGCAGCCGGAGGCCGTCAGTTCGGCGATCTGTTGAAGCGTGGCGTTGATATCCGTGGTGGGCGTCGTAGTCATGGACTGCACGCTGATGGGCGAATCGGAGCCAACGCCAACGGACCCAACCTTGATCTGCCGCGTCTTACGGCGCGGGGCAAGGACGGGGGGTGGGGCGGCTGGCATTCCCAGGCTGACCGAGGTCACGTGGACTCCTTGGGTTTGGGGTGGATCGTTGTGGTGAGGACGCCGGAGCTAGGACGCGTGGGCAGCCAGGACGCCGATGATGGGGTCCCATTCCGTGGTGCGGATGCCGGCTATCACTCCGGCTTCAGCGAACGGATCCTGCTTCAGGAGGTCATTGAGTTCGGCTTCATCTGCTGACTTGAAGATGAGCAGTGCGCCGGCACCATCACCGTAGGGTCCGCTCGCAAGCAGCGTGCCATCCTCTGCGAGATCGCCCAGCCAGGCACGGTGCGCCGCGCGGGCTTCGTCGCGGAGGGCGCCGGATTCGGCGACGTATACATACTCAACAGCGAAAACAGTCATGAAACTAGCCTATCCCGCCGCGTGGCGATGATCCGCCATCCATTCCAGCTCACTCTGCAGGCCCCCCGGTCCCGGTCAGCGGTCTCAGCCAAAGATATTCACCGGCTTGACGATGTCCGCGTAAATCAGGAGCGCGCCCATGGCCATCAGCAGCGCTGCCACCACATACGTGGCGGGAAGCAGCTTTGCGATATCGAAAGCACCTGGATCCGGCTTTCCCCTGAGCCTGGCCACTTGGCGCCGGGCCCCCTCATACAGTGCACCTGCCACGTGGCCGCCGTCGAGAGGCAGCAGGGGTACAAGGTTGAAGATGGCCAGCGCGAAGTTCAGGCCGGCAAGCAGCCCTACCAAGGTTCCGATGCGTGCTTGGAGCGGTACCTCTTCCATCGCAGCAACTTCGCCGGCCACCCGACCGACGCCCACCACACTGATGGGCCCGTTCGGATCGCGGGGTTCCTCGCTGAAGGCGGCCTTCGCCACACCAACCACACGGGCAGGCAAGTTAAGGATTACTCCGGAAATCTGCTTGATGTTCTCCCCCGCCATGGGAAGAACCGACGACGCCGGCTGGGGAACCAAGGCGCTCTGCGCGCCGATTCCCAGGAAGCCAACCTCCTGGTACTTCAGCACGCCGTTGGCGTCCTGCTCCTGGCGTCCATCGGCACCCACAACCGGCCGCGAGGACAGGACTGGAGTAACGGTGGTGGAAACTTCCGAGCCGTTGCGTTCTACGGTGATGGGTACCTCCCTGCCCGCCGAGGCCCTGATCCAGCCGGTGAGTTCATCCCAGCTGGTGACGGCTTTGCCGTCGAAAGTCTTGACGGTGTCGTTCGGCTGCAGCCCGGCGGCCGCCGCGGGTGTTGGCTTGCAGTCCGCCGAATCAGGATCCACCGTTTTCCCCGCAGCCACCTGGCACTTTGAGACGTCCGCGATGGTTGTGGTGGCCGTGGCAACGCCAAAACCCATGAGCAGGATGGCAAGGAGAACCAAACCGATCAGCATGTTCATGGCCGGGCCGCCGAGCATGATGATGATCTTCTTCCAGACCGGCAGCTTGTAAAAGACCCTGCCTTCATCCCCGGGGCCTACTTCTTCGTGCGCGACGGAACGGGCCTCGCTGGCAAGCGTCTGGAACATGCCGGTGCTGGAGGGACGGACCCCGCCATCTTCTTTGTTGGGCGGGTACATGCCGATCATGGCCACGTAGCCACCCAACGGAAGGGCCTTGAAGCCGTACTCCGTTTCGCCCTTCTTCCTGGACCACAAAGTGGGTCCAAAGCCAATCATGTACTTGGTCACGCGCACTTTAAAGAGCTTCGCGGGGACCAGGTGACCAACCTCGTGCAAGGCGATGGATACTGCGACGCCAAGGGCGACGAAGACGACTCCGAGGATGAAAAGAAGGACGGGACTCATGCCGACGGGACTGCTTCCATGGGGTTTTTATACTGGGTTTCTACTGGGGACTTCTGAGCTAAACCGCGCTGTTGGCTAAACGATCATGGGTGCGCGTGCGTGCCCAACTCTCAGCATCCAGCACGGACTCCACCGTAAGCTCCGAAGAACCTGAATGTTCGCTGAGGACGGACTCCACCGTGTCCACAATGTCCGTGAAGCGGATGCGACCGGCGTGGAAAGCCTCCACGGCTTCCTCGTTGGCCGCGTTGAAGACGGCGGGGTAGGTGCTGCCCTGCTTCGCGGCCTCCTTGGCGAGTTCCACTGCCGGAAACGCAACCGAGTCCAGTGGTTCGAATGTCCAACTTGTGGCTTGGGTCCAGTCACATGGCTGGGCAGCCTTTGGAACCCTCCCGGGCCAGCCCAGCCCCAAGGCGATGGGAAGCCGCATATCAGGCGGCGACGCCTGGGCAATGATGGACCCATCCACAAACTGGACCATCGAGTGGACCACCGACTGTGGATGGACCACGACGTCGATCCTGTCCAGGGGTACGTCGAACAGCAGATGTGCCTCGATCACTTCAAGGCCCTTGTTGACGAGGCTCGCCGAGTTGGTGGTGACCATGAGGCCCATATCCCAGGTGGGATGCGCCAGAGCCTCGGCGGGTGTGACATCGTGAAGCTGCTCACGGCTGCGGCCCCGGAAAGGTCCGCCGGACGCCGTGAGAATCAACTTCTCCACCTCCTGCTCAGTACCCGAGCGCAGGCACTGGGCGATGGCCGAATGTTCGGAATCGACAGGCACAATCTGGCCGGGGCGGGCAGCTGCTTTCACCAGGGCACCACCGACAATCAGCGACTCTTTGTTGGCGAGCGCCAAGGTGGCGCCGGATGCCAGCGCGGCCAGGGTTGGCGCCAGGCCAATGGAGCCGGTGATGCCGTTGAGAACGACGTCGCATTCCACTTCGGCGATGCGGGTGGACGCGTCCCGTCCAACGAAAATTTCCGGGGCGAAGTTGCGCAAGCCGCTTCGGGCCGCCGCGGCGTCAATCAGGTTCTGCAATGCTTCCGGATCGCCGTGGGCAATGCCAACGGCCTGCGCCCGCGTATGCACAGCTTGGTGGGCAAGCAGTTCCAGGTTCCCGCCGCCGGCGCTCAGTGCCACCACTTCGAAAAGGTGCGGGGCGCCGTCGACGACGTCAATCGCCTGTGTGCCGATGGAACCGGTGGACCCGAGGATGACGATCTTGCGCGGCTGCATTGCTTAAGTATCCCAGCAGCCGCAGAAGGGTGCGAACGTAGCACCCGGGTAAGTGGAAAACCCCGCTTGACCACTTCTTTCCCGCGCGTAACGTGGAATTGTGGAGTGGCTGGCCTGGTTTGACGCGCAGGACTGGTTTGACGCGCGGGACTACGAATTCGCGCGGCAGGTATTGCAACGCGGTACTGCCGCCCTTTATCTGGTTGCGTTCCTCTCCACCATGAACCAGTTTCCTGCACTCCTTGGCGAGCACGGCCTGCTTCCCGTACCTTCGTTCCTTGGGATGGCCCGCCGCCTGGCTCGGCCCACTCTCTTCCAGTGGCGGTACTCCGATGCCCTGCTGCGGGCAGTCTGTTGGGTGGGAAATGCGGTGTCCGCCTTGCTGGTGTTGGGCTTGCCGCAGCTGGGACCACCGTGGCTGCCGATGCTGGCGTTCCTCACCCTCTGGTTCCTGTACATGTCGATCGTGAATGTGGGCCAGACGTTCTACGGCTTTGGCTGGGAGATCCTGTTGCTGGAGGCCGGTTTCACCGTAGCTTTCCTTGGCTCGGACCAGGTTCCGCCACCCACCACCATCCTGATCCTGATTGCGTGGCTGGTGTTCCGGCTTGAGTTCGGCGCGGGAATGATCAAAATCAGGGGCGGCCGTGAGTGGCGGGACCTTACGGCGATGTTCTATCACCACGAGACGCAGCCGATGCCCGGACCGCTCAGCAGGCAGGCCCATCTCCTCCCCCGCCCATTGCACAAAGTGGAAGTGGTGGGAAACCACTTCGCGCAGTTGGTGGTTCCGTTCTTCCTGTTCGCGCCCCAACCGCTGGCCAGTATCGCGGCAGGAATCATCATCGTGACGCAGCTTTGGTTGGTGGGCAGCGGTAATTTTGCCTGGCTGAACTGGATGGCAATCGTTCTCGCCTTCGCTGCCGTGAGTGATCCGGTGGCGCATGCGGTTCTTCCCGTCATCCCGCTCCAGTGGCACACAGGTGCCGAAACTCCGGTGTGGTGGCTCGTCGTCGTACTTGCCGTGACGGTCCTGTTGCTGGTCCTTAGTTATCGCCCCCTCCTGAACCTCTTCTCGCGCCAGCAACTCATGAATGCGAGCTTCAATCGCTGGCGCCTGGTCAATGCCTATGGTGCGTTCGGTACAGTGACGAAGCAGCGGATCGAGATCGTCGTTGAAGGCACCACAGCAGAAGAGCCGGATGCAGCTGACGAGCACTGGCTGGAGTACGGCTTCAAAGGTAAACCCGGGGACGTGCGCCGCCTCCCACGACAATGGGCGCCGTATCACCTCAGGCTTGATTGGCTCATGTGGTTCCTGCCGCTGCGGACCGTCCACGAGGGGTGGTTCTACGCCTTCCTGGAGAAGCTGTTGGAGGCAGACAAGCCCACTCTTGGGCTGCTTCGCCATGACCCGTTCGACGGCGAACGCCCGCGTTGGGTGCGTGCACGCAGCTATCTTTACCGTTTCGCCAGCCGTGCGGAGTTCCGTGAGACGGGTGAGCGTTGGGTGCGGGTGTTGCTGTCTGACGCCATTCCACCGGTCTCGCTTACGCCTCGACGTCGGCGGCTCCTTTAGCGTTGTCTGACTTGGCCTTGGACGCGGGCTTGGATGCGGGCGGTGGTGCTGTGGACTCACGAACCACCAGATGCGTAGCAAGCTCCACCCTTCGGGAGTCGATGTCCTCGCCACGGACCTGGCGCAGGATGAACCGCAGGGCCGAACGGCCCATCTCCTGTAGTGGCTGTGACACGGACGTCAGGGGTGGAACGGATTCTTCCGCTTGGTGTGTGCCGTCGAAACCAACGAGGCTCATGTCCTCCGGAATCCGGATGTTCTGCCTTCGCGCTTCTGCCAGGACACCGAGCGCGATGCTGTCGCTTCCAGCGAATATTGCCGTGGGCGGATCCTCAAGTGCCAGCAGGGCCTTCATGCCTCTTACACCGTTCTCGGGCCGGAACGCGCCGGAGGACACATAGTCGTCGTCCACGGTGATGCCCTCTGCCATGAGTGCCGCCATGTAGCCGTGGAGCCGTGCCTGGCTGCATTCTGCCGTGGCAGGTCCGCCTATATAGGCGATCCTGCGATGTCCCAACTCGAGCAGGTGCGTCGCCGCGGCCTTGCCCCCGGCCCAGTTGCTGGCACCCACGCTGAAGACGTCTGCCGGCGGCGGATTGAGGGGGTCAACCACCACGATGGGGATCCGGCGGCGTTGGAAGGCTTCCAACTGTGCGGACCCAAAGGCGGAAGTGACCACGATCATTCCGCTGCGGCCTTCGTCGATGATGCGCTGGGCCCGTTCTTCGGGGCCCAACGGCGACGCTGTTTGCCTGCTGGTCACCGAGAGGATGACCTCCATGTCCGACACCGCCGCGTGCTCCATGACACCGTTGAGGACTTCCACGGAGTAGGCCGAGTTCAGGGAGTCGAAAACCACCTCAACTGACTGCTGGGGCGGAGGACTCTTGCGTTGCAGGGGCGACTTATATCCGGTTCGCTGCAAGGCCGCCAGCACGCGCGCCCGGGTTTCCTCAGCGACATCCTCCCTGCCGTTCACCACTTTGGAAACTGTGGGCGCTGAAACACCCACTTCTTTCGCTACCGCAGCCAGTGTGAGCTTGAGCGGACGTTGCTCGTGTTCCATGAATCCCCCTGTTTTCGAAATATTTCGGCTTGGTTCGAGTATGCGGTAAGCGAATGGAAAGCTCAAGCGAGCTGCACCATGGGGCCAATCAGAGCCAAAGTAAGCCTTGACGTGTGATGAATTGCACTTTAGTTTAGACCGTGACCTAAACCGCATTCGCGAAATATTTCGATATTTTTCGGGAAATGGTCACTCCTTTTGGGAGATGGGCACCGCAACGTGCCCAACGAGGCGACTACACATGGAGAAGCAATGAAGCAGTTCCAATCATCACGGCGTTCTTTTCTGGCTCTAGCGGCAGTTACGCCATTCGCAGTCATGGCAACCAGTGCCTGCGGTACGTCCGGACCGGGCAGCGCAAGCGGCGGAGGCGCCAGCATGTGGTTCCTCTCCGGTGAGCCGAACCAGACCACCATCCAGAAAGCCGTCGATGCTTTTGGCTCATCGAATCCCGATAACAAGATCGCTGTGACGTACTTCCAGAACGATGCTTACAAAACGAAGATCAAAACCGCGATCGGCGCCGGCCAGGCACCCACGATTGTTTACGGATGGGGAGGCGGGACGTTGAAGACCTACGCCGAGGCCAAGCAGGTGGAGGACCTCACCAGCTGGTTCGAGGCCAACCCGGATCTGAAAAACAAGTTCTTCCCCGCTTCTTTCGGTGCAGCCACCGTCAACGGCAAGATCTACGCCCTCCCCAACCAGTACGTGGCCCCTGTTGTCCTGTTCTACAACAAAGAGCTCTTTGAAAAGGCCGGGGTGCAGCCACCCAAGACCTGGGACGACGTCATGTCGCTGGTAAAGACCTTCAACGACATGGGAGTAGCCCCGTTCTCCTTGGGCGGTCAATCCCGCTGGACCTCCATGATGTGGCTGGAATACCTGCTGGACCGCATCGGAGGGGCCGAGGTGTTCACTTCGATTTTCGAAGGCAAGCCCAATGCCTGGATGGATCCGGCCGTGATCGAAACGGGTACCAAGATCCAGGAACTGGTGTCCGCCGATGGCTTCATCAAGGGCTTCTCCTCCATTACGGCAGATTCGAAAGCGGATCAGGCGCTGCTGTTCACGGGCAAAGCCGCAATGTTGCTTCAAGGCTCCTGGACGTACGGACCCATGAAGAAGGAAGGCCAGAACTTCGTCCAGGACGGAAAACTGGGCTTCGTCACGTTCCCGACGATCCCGGGAGGCAAGGGAGATCCGAAGAATGGCGTAGGCAACCCCGCCCAGTACATGTCGATTTCGGCCAAGGCCACCGACAAGGAAAAGGAAACGGCCAAGAAGTTCTTCAAGGACGGCATCATGACGGACACGGTCATCGACGCCTACATCAACTCCGGTTCGGTCCCGATCGTCAACGGAATTGAAGACAAGCTCGCAACGTCCCCGGACAAGGACTTCCTGAACTTCGTCTACGACCTGGCCAAAAATGCCCCGAACTTCCAGCAGTCATGGGATCAAGCCCTGAGCCCGACTGCGGCCGAGGCCCTGCTTAACAACATCGACCAGCTCTTCCTCAAGTCGATCACGCCACAGCAGTTCGCCGAGAACATGAATGCCACCCTGGGCAAATGAGCTCAACAACCACTCAAAGGGCTGCCACTGCATCGCGGAAAATCGAGCAGAGCGGGCAGCAAAAATCTGCACTTGCGTGGCTGACGGTGCCGGCTTTGATCTTCTTCGTGGTGTTCGCACTTGCGCCACTGGTAGGTGTCCTGGTTCTGAGCTTCGCCAACTGGGACGGCATCGGCGCCATCGGAGCAGCCGGCCTGGAGAACTGGTCCTCAGTTCTCAGCGACACCGGACTGTACAACGCACTGGGCCTGACTTTCCTGATCATGATCGTCTCCTGGCTGGTTCAGACTCCCATCAGCCTTCTCCTGGGAGTCTTCACCGCCGGCACACAGCGTTACAGGGCTGCCTTGGCGGTGTTGTACTTCTTGCCGCTTCTCCTCTCCTCCGCGGCAGTTGCTATTGCGTACAAAGCATTGTTGGACCCTAACTTTGGGCTGGCCATGGGGCTGGGCTTGCCCTTCCTGGCCCAAGACTGGCTGGGCGTCCCACAGTTGGCATTGGGCCTGGTCATCTTTGTGATCGCCTGGCAGTTCGTGCCCTTCCATACGCTCATATACCAAGGTGGTGTCCGGCAAATCCCCAAGTCCCTGTATGAGGCAGCACAGATCGATGGTGCGGGAATCATTAAGCAGTTCTTCCACATCACGCTTCCGCAACTGAAATACACCATCATCACCTCGTCCACCCTGATGGTGGTCGGATCGCTGACGTACTTCGACCTCATCTTTGTCCTGACCGGTGGCGGCCCGGGTAATTCCACCCGCATCCTGGCGCTTGACATGTACTTGCGCGGCTTCCGGGCCAACCTGATGGGCCCGGCAAGTGTCATCGCGGTCATCCTCGTCGTCATCGGCCTTGTCCTTGCCTTGTTCCTCCAGCGCCTTGGAGGCAAGGACAAGCAGGGCAGCCAATTGGAAGGTTTGTAAGGTGAGCACTGTCCTTCACAGCGATTCGAAAATCGCTCCAGCCAATCCCCCGGGCCATTCCATCAAGGCCAAGCAGAGCCTTGGTTCACGGGTCAGGCGGCTGAACATTCCCGGAGGCCTTGGCGGTTGGATATGGCTGGCCATCATCATTGTGCCGATCTACTACATCGTCATCACCAGCTTGAAGACGTCCGAAGGGTACTTCGGGCAGAATCCGTTGGCCCTCCCGGCGGCTCCTACGTTGGAGAACTACCAACTGGTTCTCGAGGCCAACTTCACCACGTACTTCATGAACAGCGTGATGGTCACACTTGGCTCCGTGGTCCCCACGGTGTTGATCTCCTTCATGGCCGCCTTCGCGATCGTTCGTGGTCGCGGCCGATACCTGAAGTTTGTTAACGGCATGTTCCTCATGGGCTTGGCGATTCCGCTCCAGGCAACCATCATTCCGATCTACCTGATGATCATCCGGCTGAACCTGTATGACAGCCTCCTTGCCATCATGCTTCCCTCCATAGCGTTCGCCATTCCGTTGACGGTTCTGATCCTGTCCAACTTCATCCGCGATGTGCCGAACGAATTGTTCGAGTCAATGCGCCTGGATGGCTGCAGTGATTGGCAAACGATGTGGAGGTTGGCGCTGCCCTTGACCCGTCCGGCGATTGTAACCGTGGCAATTTACAACGGCTTGCATGTCTGGAACGGATTCCTGCTGCCCCTGGTACTCACCCAAAGCCCCGGACTCCGCGTCCTCCCGTTGGGATTGTGGACTTTCCAGGGCGAGTTCAGCGTCAACATCCCCGCCGTGCTTGCCTCCGTTGTCCTGAGCACCCTGCCAATCCTGGTGATTTACGTCCTCGGACGCCGTCAGCTGGTCAGTGGCCTTACGGCAGGCTTCAGCAAGTAGAAAGGACCTTCACATGTCAGAACCCAAACGCCTCCGCGTGGGCATGGTGGGCTATGCCTTCATGGGCGCTGCCCACTCGCATGCCTGGCGGACAGCCCCGCGATTCTTCGACCTCCCCCTGATACCTGAACTGACTGCCGTCGCCGGCCGCAACCCGGACGGCGTGCGTGCAGCTGCCACCAAGTACGGTTGGGATTCCGTTGAAACCGACTGGCGCCGCCTGATCGAGCGCGATGACATTGACCTCATCGATATCTGCACCCCCGGAAACACGCACGCCGAGATCGCCATCGCGGCCTTGGAAGCGGGCAAACACGTGCTCTGCGAAAAGCCACTGGCCAATTCAGTGGAAGAGGCGGAGAAAATGACAATGGTTGCCCAGGCGGCAGCCGAGCGCGGCGTACTGTCCATGTGCGGCTTCAGTTACCGCCGCACTCCGGCTTTGGCTTTGGCCAAACGGATGGTGGAGGAAGGGCGCCTGGGCAACATCCGCCATGTCCGGGCGCAATACCTGCAGGACTGGCTCAGTGACGCGGATGCGCCGCTCACGTGGCGCCTGGACAAGTCCAAGTCCGGCTCCGGTTCCTTGGGCGATATCGGCGCCCACAGCATTGACGCCGCGCAGTGGATTACGGGCTCCACAATCACCGGAGTCTCGGCCCTGCTGGAAACCTTCGTGAAGGAACGGCCAGTAGGTGGAGACTACGTGGGACTCGGCGGCCGCGGCGGTTCGGACGCTCCCAAGGGCCCCGTCACCGTGGACGACGCCGCGCTGTTCACCGCCCGGTTTAGCGGAAAGCACGACGCCGATGCTGCCGCCACCACCGCCAAGGAAGGCACCGACGTCGGGACTTCTTCCGGCACTGATTCCGGCGCTGTGGCAGGGGCAATCGGCATCTTCGAAGCGACACGTTTTGCCCTGGGCCGCAAGAACGCCATGCGCCTGGAGCTCAACGGGACCAAGGGCTCGCTGGCTTTCGACTTCGAGGACATGAACTCGCTTCAGGTCTACGATTCGGCGCTGGAACCTGACGCCGGATTCCGCAAGATCATCGTCACCGAGCCGTCCCATCCGTACACGGGCAATTGGTGGCCCACCGGGCACGGCCTTGGTTACGAGCACGGATTCACGCACCAGGTGGTGGACCTGGTGAATGCCATCGGCGCCGGGGAGCAGCCCTCGCCGTCGTTCTCTGATGCCTTGCAGGTCCAAAAGGTGCTGGCCGCCGTTGAGGCGAGCGCGGGCAACGCGAGCCGCTGGCAGAACGTCTGAGAGGAATCATCATGACCCGACCCATCACCCTTTTTACCGGCCAGTGGGCCGATCTGCCGTTTGAGGAAGTAGCGCGCCTGGCTGGCGAGTGGGGCTTCGACGGCCTGGAGATTGCCTGCTGGGGCGATCATTTGGATCCCCGGCGCATCGTCGAGGACGACTCGTATCTTCAAAGCAGGCTGGACATCCTGGAGAAGCACCATCTCTCGGTCCATGCGATCGCCAACCACCTCACCGGACAGGCAGTGTGCGATGACCCCATCGATGAACGTCACCGGGACATCCTGGCACCCGACGTCTGGGGTGACGGCGAACCTGAGGGCGTCCGTCAGCGTGCTGCCGAAGCGATGAAGACCACGGCACGTGCGGCAGCAAGGCTTGGCGTCAAGACCGTCACGGGGTTCACGGGCTCGTCCATCTGGAAGTGCGTTGCGATGTTCCCGCCGGCTTCAGAAGGCATGATCGAGCGCGGCTACCAGGATTTCGCAGACCGTTGGAACCCCATTCTGGATGTCTTTGACGAGGTAGGAGTCCGTTTTGCCTTGGAAGTTCATCCGTCGGAGATCGCGTACGACTATTGGACCGCAAAACGCACACTGGAAGCGATCGGGCACAGGGACAGTTTTGGCCTGAACTTTGACCCCTCCCACTTCATCTGGCAGGACCTTGACCCGGTGATGTTCCTGCAGGACTTCGCGGACAAAATCTTCCATGTCCATGTGAAGGAATCCGTGCGCCAACTCAATGGACGCAACGGTCGCCTTGGATCCCACCTACCCTGGGCGGATCCCCGCCGTGGCTGGGACTTCGTCACCGCAGGCCATGGAGACGTGAACTGGGAACCCATTTTCCGGATGCTCAACTCGATCGGGTATGCCGGACCCACCAGCATCGAATGGGAAGACGCAGGCATGGACCGGCTGATCGGCGCTCCGGAAGCGTTGGACATGGTCCGCCGACTGGCTGCCATCCGGCCCCCGGCTGCAGCTTTCGATGCCGCATTTGCCGCCCGCTGAACCCGCTCTGGATCAGCCAACAGACTCACCCGGACGTTTACGAATACGAAGGAAAACATGACAACCAAGAGTAAGACCGCACTTGTGGTTCGAGGCGGGTGGGACGGACACCAGCCGGTGGAAGCCACCGAACTGTTCCTCCCCTTCCTCAAAGCGAACGGCTATGAGGTCAGGGTGGAGGAATCTCCCAAAATCTACGCGGACACTGAATACATGGCCGGCGTGGACCTGATCGTGCAGTGCATGACGATGTCCACCATCGAAAAGGACGAGTTCGAGGGGCTCCGCGCCGCCGTCGAAAATGGCACTGGACTTGCCGGATGGCATGGCGGAATCGCCGATTCCTACCGCAATACTTCGGACTACCTTCACTTGATCGGGGGCCAGTTCGCCTGCCACCCCGGCAAGCAGGAGGACGAACGGATCGGCGAACAGTCAGATAACTACGTTCCCTACACGGTGAATATGCTCCCGGCCGCAGCAGAGCATCCCATTACGCAGGGAATCGGAGACTTTGACCTCGTCACCGAGCAGTATTGGGTCCTGGCCGATGACTACATCGACGTCCTGGCGACCACTACGCAAAAAGTCCGCGAATGGGACCCGTGGAACCGTGAGGTCACCTCCCCCGCCATTTGGACCAGGCAATGGGGCAAGGGAAGAATCTTCGTCTCCACTCCCGGTCACCGCGTGGAAATCCTCCAGGACAGCAACGTCCGCACCATCATCGAAAGGGGCATGCTGTGGGCATCCCGCTGAATGTAGGAATCATTGGCTGCGGCGCCATTATCGCCCAGTATCTGACAAACTTCCGCCGGCTGGAATCCATCAACCTCGTGGCCGTCGCGGACCTCGATCCCGCCCGCGCCCAGGCTGTCGCCGACTCCTACGACGGCGTCCGTGCATTGTCCGTGGATGAGCTGCTTGAGGCGGACGACGTCGAACTTGTCCTCAACCTGACCATCCCGGCAGCGCATGCTGAGATCGCGCTCAAGGCCATCGCGGCGGGCAAGTCGGTTTACGGCGAGAAGCCGTTGGCGGCAACCACGGCCGAGGCCCGGCAAGTACTCGAAGCAGCCGACGCTGCGGGAGTGATTGTGGGGTGCGCTCCGGATACTGTCCTCGGCACCGGTATCCAGACCGCCCGAAAAGCGATCGACGACGGCCTGATTGGCGCTCCCGTTTCGGCGACAGCCACCATGGCTACGCCAGGGCATGAGCGCTGGCATCCGAATCCTGATTTCTATTACCAGCCCGGCGGCGGACCGCTGCTGGATATGGGTCCCTACTACGTGTCAGCACTGGTCACCTTGCTGGGCCCCGTAGTGTCGGTGGTGGGAGCGGCCAGCCACACCCGCAGCGAACGCACCATCGGTTCGGGTCCCCGCCAAGGGCAAAAAGTACCGGTGGAGATCGATTCCCACGTCACGGGTGTCCTCGTCCATGCTTCCGGCGCGCTGTCTACGCTGTTCATGAGCTTCGACGCCGTCAAGACCAAGAGCCCCAACATCGAAATCCATGGGGAGAAGGGTTCGCTCATTGTTCCGGATCCCAACCACTTCGACGGCGATGTGCAGCTGTTCGAGTTGGGAGCCGAGGAGTGGAAAACGCTGCCTGTATCCGCGGGTTACGTTGACGCTGGCCGCGGATTTGGCATCGCCGATTTGTCAGCTACTCCGGCGGGACAAGAACCCCGCGCCGGTGGCCAACTCGCGTTCCATGCCCTTGAGGTCATGGAATCTGTGCTGGAATCCGCCAAGACAGGACGGGCAGTGGCCATCCAGAGCACCGTCAGGCGGCCGGACATGGTGGAACTGGCAGAACTTTCGACGCCGGTACGCGCCTAGACAATATGAATTGAGGGGTGCCGCAGGGCACGCCGAGGTGACAGTTGACCCCCATGTTCTTCCACAACATGGGGGTCAACTGTTACTTCGTGTGCCGCGCCCGGCGCAGTGTTGCCTCGGCGTGTTTGAGGATGGGGCCATCGATCATCTTGCCTTTGAACTGGAAGACGCCCGTTCCGGCCGCAGATGCTGCGTCGAGAAGCTCGGCGGCCTCGGCCACGGCTTCAGGCGTTGGTGCGTAAGCTTCGCGGACTGTTGCCACCTGGCTCGGGTGGATGCAGGCTTTAGCACCGAAACCGCTGGCCACGGCATCAAGGGATTCGACAGCCAGGCCCTGAAGATCGGGGATGTCCACATACACGGAGTCGATGGCTTCCTTGCCTGCGGCTTTGGCGGCTAGCAGCACAGCGGACCGTGAGTGCAGGGCCACGGCCCGGTAACCGCCGTCGTCGTTCCTGCTGGAGAGACCGCCCAGGGAAGCGAGCAGGTCCTCCGCGCCCCACATCAAGGCAACCACGTTGGGTTCCGCGGCGATGGCTGAAGCATTGACGATGCCGGCGGCCGTTTCACAGAGTGCGATCACGCGGTAACCCTCAAGTGCCCTGAGCTGCCCGGCGCTCTCCGCCTTGGCGAGCATGACGGTGCGGTAGGGAGTGTGCGCCAGGCTGTGCAGGTCCTTCTCGAATTCCGCGGAGCCCACAGGGTTGACGCGCACAATCGTCCGGCTCGGGTCCAGCTCAGCAGTGTCTCCTTCGGATCCGAGCTGCGCGAGGATCGCGCCCCGTGCCCGCTGCTTGTCCCCCGGAGCCACGGCATCTTCGAGGTCCAGGATCACTGCGTCCGAGCGCTCCACGGCCTTGCCGAAACGCTCGGGCCGGTCAGCGGGGCAAAAGAGGAGTGCCGGCCCCATGGTGAACGGCGTAACCGCGCCGCGGAGGGAAGAGTCGGGAGAAGGCATGAAGAGTTCCTTGCTGCTGGAATGCTGACAAATGCGGAAACGGCCTAGGACTGCGCGGCGTGTGCTTCCTGGGTCCACATCAGGCAGGTGCGCGTGGCCAGTGCCACCACCACTCCGTCCTGGTTCCTGCCAGTATGTTGCATGGTCACCACGCCTTGGCCCGGACGCGAGGACGACAACCGTTTGGCGGTGATCACCGTTTCCGTGTACAGGGTATCCCCGTGATAGAGCGGGTGGGGAAAGGTGACATCCGTCAGCCCCAACTGGGCGATGATGGTGCCCTGCGTCAGCTGGGTCACCGACTGCCCCACCATTGTGGACAAGGTGAACATCGAATTCATTAACCGCTGCCCGAACGGCTGCGCGGAGCTCCAAGCTGCGTCGAGGTGCAGCGCCTGGGTGTTCATGGTCAAGGTAGTGAACAGGACGTTGTCCGTCTCCGTCACGGTTCGTCCAGGCTTGTGGGCGTAGATCACGCCCTCTTCCAGCTCATCGAAGTACAGTCCACGCTGCTCAACAACACGCGTCATACGGTGAGTTCCTGGTCCTCTTCGAAGAGTTCAGCTCCGGTGGCAGCCACGACCTCGTCCAAGGTGACGTTGGGGGCCAGTTCGCGAAGCACCAGCCGCGGTTCCCCCTCGTCCTTGACGACGTCAATCACGGCGAGGTCGGTGATGATCCGGTCTACGCAGCCCTTGCCCGTCAGGGGCAGAGTGCAGTCCTTGACGATTTTGGGCCTGCCGCTGCGGTCCACATGCTCCATCATGACGATCACCTTCTTGGCGCCGAACACGAGGTCCATGGCCCCGCCCATGCCCTTGACCATCTTTCCGGGGATCATCCAGTTGGCAAGATCGCCGTTGGCAGCCACTTCCATGGCACCCAGGACCGCCACATCCACGTGGCCGCCCCGGATCATGCCAAAGGATGAGGCCGAATCGAAGAACGCAGCGCCCGGTTTGATGGTGACAGTTTCCTTGCCGGCGTTGATGAGGTCCGGATCAACCCGGTCCTCGGCCGGGTAAGGTCCGACGCCCAGGATGCCGTTCTCGGAATGGAGGATTACTTCCACACCCGCAGGAATGTAGTTGGGAATCAGGGTGGGCATGCCAATCCCCAGATTCACGTACTGGCCGTTGGTGAGTTCCTGGGCTACCCGTGCGGCAAGTTCGTTGCGGCTCCAGCCTTTGGCTTCGTGATGGTCGACGTCGGCACGGCGGTACTCATGCCGCACGGCTTCGGGACGGGGCGGGATGTCATGATACGAGTTGTCGTTCACTGTGCTGCTCCTGCCTGCCCGGTTGCCTGGCCGGTGGTCAGAGCCACCGTCCGTTTCTCAATCCGTTTCTCCGTTGCGGGAGCCACCACCACTCTTTGCACGAAAATGCCAGGGGTATGGATGTGTTCCGGGTCCAGCTCGCCGGTTTCCACGAGCTCTTCGACTTCGGCAATGGTTGTCTTCGCAGCCATGGCGCAAAGGGGGTTGAAGTTCATGGCTGTTGCATGGAAAACGAGGTTGCCGTGGCGGTCGCCCTTCCACGCATGGACCAGCCCGAAGTCCGGCGTCAGCGATTCTTCCAACACGTAGTCGGCGTCCTGGAAGGTGCGCACCTCTTTAGGGGCCGAGGCGATCGCAACGTTCCCTTCGGCGTCGTACTTTTGCGGCAAGCCGCCCTCGGAGACCTGCGTGCCCACACCGGCCTTCGTGTAAAAGGCGGGAATACCGGCGCCCCCTGCGCGCAGTTTCTCGGCGAGGGTTCCCTGCGGGGTGAGGACCACCTCCAGTTCGCCGGCGAGGTACTGCCTGGCAAACTCCTTGTTCTCACCCACATAGGAGCTGATGGTGCGCCGGATTCGTCCATCCTTGAGGAGGATTCCGAGGCCCCAATCGTCCACGCCACAGTTGTTGCTCACGGTCTCCAGGTCCGTGGTGCCTTGGCTGTGGAGCGCGTCGATCAGCGACACGGGGATTCCGCATAGGCCAAAACCGCCGACAGCGAGCGAGGCGCCGTCCGGGATGTCCTTCACCGCTTCCGCGGCGCTGGCAACAACCTTGTCAATCATCCTTGATCCTTCCCCTACGGTTACAGACCCAGCTCGCGGGCGATGAGCATCAACTGGACCTCAGTGGTTCCCTCCCCAACTTCAAGAATCTTGGAGTCGCGGTAATGGCGCGCCACTGTGAATTCGTTGATGAAGCCATAGCCACCGAACACCTGGGTGGCGTCCCGTGCGTTGTCCATGGCTGCCTCGCCTGCGACCATCTTAGCGATGGCCGCTTCAGTCTTGAACGGCTTGCCGGCCAGCATCCTCGCTGCTGCATCGTAATAGGCCAAACGAGCCGTATGGGCCCTGGCCTGCATCCTGGCGATCTTGAATTGGATGGCCTGGTACTTGCCGATGTTCTGGCCAAAAGCGCTGCGTTCCTTGGCATACTTCACCGAAAGATCCACGCAACCCTGGGCCGCACCTGTACCCAAGGCGGCAATGGCAATGCGGCCCTCGTCAAGGATGGACAGGAAGTTGGCATATCCCCTGCCCCGCTGGCCCAGGAGGTTCGCTTCAGGAACCCGGACGTTGTCCAAAGTCAGAGGGTGCGTGTCCGACGCGTTCCAGCCCACCTTGTTGTAAGCCTTCTCTGCCTTGAAGCCCGGGGTTTCGGTGGGCACCAGGATGGTGGATATTTCTTTCTTGGCGCTGCCATCGGGGTTTTCCGTCTTACCGGTGACGGCAGTGACCGTCACCAAAGTGGTGATATCCGTGCCCGAATTCGTGATGAACTCCTTATTGCCATTAATGACCCATTCCCCGTTGTCCACGTGGGCGTGGGTCTTGGTACCACCTGCATCGGAACCGGCCTCACGCTCGGTCAACCCGAATCCGGCCAAGGATCGTCCGGATGCCAACTCCGGAAGCCAGCGATCCTTCTGTTCCTGCGTGCCGAAACGGTACACCGGCATGGCGCCCAGGGACACACCGGCCTCAAGCGTGATTGCCACGGACTGGTCCACCCGGCCCAACTGCTCCAAAGCCAGCGCCAAGGCAAAGTAGTCCCCGCCCATGCCACCAAACTCCTCCGGGAACGGAAGGCCGAACAGCCCCATCTCCCCCATCTGCTTTACCACTTCATAGGGGAAGCTGTGTTCTTCATCGTGCTTGGCAGATACGGGTGCCACCACTTCGTCGGCGAATTCGCGGACGGAATCACTCAGGTCCTGGTATTCCTCGTTCAGGTCAAAACTGCTCATGGCTGGAGGTCCTTGTCTGTGTCTGCGGGCTTGTCTGTCTCAGCGGGCTTGTCTGTTTGTGCGGGCCCTTCAAGAGGGTCTGCTGCGTGAATAGTGGCGAGCACTTGGTCGGCTTTGACCAGGTCGCCCGGTTTGCTGGTGAGGTGGACGGTCCCGGAGACCGATGCCACCAGTTGGTGCTCCATTTTCATGGCTTCCACTGCCAGGAGCGGCTGCCCCTCTTGGACCATGTCTCCGTTGGCCACTGCCACCGAAACCACCGTTCCGGGCATCGGCGAGCGCACCTCCGGATCTGCGGCACCCTCTTCGCGCTGGATGCCTGCCAGCATCCTCTGAAGACGTTCGGCGCGGTCCAGGACTTCCAGGCGGCAGGACCAGCCGTTGTTGCCAAGGTAGATCGCCCGGATTCCGTGCGCCTCGGCTGGTGGCAGCCCCACCGCATAGGTGACCCGACCGCCGTCGAGCTCCAGGACGATGCCGTCTCCGGTCCGTTCCACGGCGTTGACTTTGGCCGAACGGCCGGCGTCAGGTCCGCCGTCGATGACTGCCGAGAAGGTGCCGGAGTCCTCAGTCAAAGCAACGGTGGAGGTGCCGCCACCCGGCAGTCCGAACGTGGCATTCCAGGCGCCGCGGGCGCCAACGCGCCACGAGTCAGGCGAGCTCCAGGCGTTGCCGGCTTGGGCAGAAGCACCAGAGTTTGCCTTCTTTTCGAGCCACAGCGTCAGGGCGGCGGCGATCAACTCGTTGGCGCCTGCGTGCCTGAATTCCATGGACGGCAGCTTGCGTTCGATCAGCCCCGTATCCAGGTGGCCGGCGCGGACGTCAGGATCATTGATCAGCAGCCGGAGATATTCCACGTTCGTGTCCAAGCCCAGGAGGGTGTACCTGCCCAGGGCAGCGTCCAAGGTGTCCAGCGCAGCGGTGCGGTTTTCGCCCCAGGCGATGACCTTGGCCAGCATGGGATCGTAGTCGCCGGTGATCTCAAGGTCCTCGCGCATAGCGGAGTCGATCCGGACGTTCGCGTGGGAGCGTTGCTCGCCGAGCACCTTGGGATCCGTCCCGCCATTCTCGGCGAGCGCCACGACGCGCCCCATCGAGGGCATGAAGTTCCGCTCCGGCACTTCGGCATAGACGCGCGCCTCTACGGCGTGGCCTTCAAGAACGACGTCGGACTGCGCAACGGTGAGTACCTCACCGGCGGCGATCCGCACCTGCCATTCAACGAGGTCCATCCCGGTGACCATTTCGGTGACGGGGTGCTCCACCTGCAAGCGCGTGTTCATCTCCATGAAGAAGAACTCATCGGGATGTTCGTCGGACACCAGGAATTCCACGGTGCCGGCACCGCTGTATTTGACCGAACGTGCTGCGTTGCAGGCTGCCTCTCCAATGCGGGCCCGTTCGGCCGGGCCGTCCGCCAGTGATTCAAAGAGTGCTGAAGGAGCTTCCTCGATGACTTTCTGATGGCGGCGCTGGAGGGAACATTCGCGCTCGCCCAGGTGGATGACATTGCCGTGGTTATCCGCGAGGACCTGGACCTCGATGTGGCGGGGTGCCTGGATGAGCCGTTCCAGGAACAGCGTGTCATCCCCAAACGCCGAAGCTGCCACGCGCCGTGCGGTCTGCAGTGTGGCAGCCATGTCTTCGGGCCGCTCCACGATGTGCATCCCTTTGCCGCCGCCGCCTGCCGAGGGCTTGATGAGCAAAGGAAAGCCTACCGACGGCGCAGCGTCGATCAGTTCCTGATCAGTGAGGCCGGGTACCGCAATTCCCGGTACGCACGGGACGTCGTAGGCCATGACGTGATTCTTGGAACGAATCTTGTCTCCCATGACCTCGATTGCGTCAACGCCCGGTCCGATAAACGTGATCCCCGCCGCGTCAAGGGCTTTGGCGAACTCCACATTCTCGGACAGGAAGCCGTATCCAGGATGGACTGCCACCGCGCCGCTGCGGCGGCAGGCATCGATGATGGCGTCGATTTTCAAGTAGCTCTCCGAGGGCGCCGTCCCCCCGATTGCCACTGCGGTATCGGCAAGCGCCACATGCTTGGCGTGCTTGTCCGCGTCCGAATAGACGGCAATGGAGCGGATGCCCATGTCCCGGAGGGTTCGAATCACGCGGCAAGCGATCTCTCCACGGTTGGCAACGAGGACGGCGCTGAACGGACGGGACGCCACGGTGGCGGCTGATGCTGTGGTGGTTGGCAGAGTCATGGTCACATCCTGAAGAGGCCGAAGGAGGTCTCGGGCAGTTGCTGGCGGGAGACGACGTCCAAAGCCATGCCCAGGACCCGTCGGGTGTCTGCGGGATCGATGATGCCGTCATCCCAAAGCCGGGCGGTGGAGTAATAGGGGCTGCCTTGTTCCTCGTACTGCTGCTTAATGGGAGCTTTGAAGGCCTCCTCTTCCTCGGCGGACCATTCCTGGCCAGCGGCCTCGTACTGGTCCCGTTTGACCGTTGCAAGGACACTGGATGCCTGGTTTCCGCCCATTACCGAAATACGGGCTGCGGGCCACATCCACAAAAAACGCGGCGAGTAGGCACGCCCGCACATGGAGTAATTACCGGCGCCGAAAGAGCCGCCGATGACAACTGTCAGCTTGGGGACCCTCGCCGTTGCGACGGCGGTGACCATCTTTGCGCCGTTCTTGGCAATGCCGCCTTGCTCGTAGTCTTTGCCCACCATGAAACCGGAGAGGTTCTGCAGGAAGATCAGCGGGATCCCGCGCTGATCGCAGAGCTCGATGAAGTGGGCGCCCTTGAGCGAGGACTCACTGAACAGGACCCCGTTGTTGGCCACGATGCCAACGGGGTGTCCATGGAGATGAGCGAATCCAGTTACCAGCGTGGTGCCGTAGTTCTTCTTGAACTCATGGAATTGGGATCCGTCCACGAGCCGGGCGATGACTTCGCGGACATCGTACTGGGCGTTGACGTCTGTGGGGACCACGCCATAAATCCCGGAAGGGTCGACGACGGGCGGCAGGACGACGTCGAGCACGTCCCACGCCGGCGGGGCTGGCTTGGGCAACGTGCCGACGATGTCCCGGACGATCTCCAGCGCGTGCTGATCGTTTTCGGCCAGGTGGTCTGTAACTCCGGAAATCCTGGAGTGCACCTCGCCGCCACCTAGTTCCTCAGCGGTCACAATCTCGCCAATCGCTGCCTTCACCAGTGGCGGACCCCCGAGGAAGATGGTGCCCTGATTGCGGACGATCACGGTCTCGTCACTCATGGCCGGAACATAGGCTCCGCCGGCCGTGCACGAACCCATCACAGAGGCGATTTGCGGAATCTTGGCCGCCGACATGCGCGCTTGGTTGTAGAAGATCCGGCCAAAGTGCTCTTTGTCGGGGAAAACCTCATCCTGCTTGGGCAGGAACGCTCCCCCGGAATCCACCAGGTAGATACACGGAAGCCTGTTTTCCAGGGCAATTTCCTGAGCCCTGAGGTGCTTCTTGACCGTCATGGGGTAATACGTGCCGCCCTTGACCGTGGCATCGTTGGAAATCACCAGGACATGCCGGCCATGGACCAACCCAATACCGGCAATCACTCCTGCGCCCGGCGAATCATCGTTGTACATGCCATGTGCGGCCAGGGGCGCTATCTCCAAGAAGGGGCTGCCCTCGTCCAGGAGGTAGTCAATTCGCTCCCGGGGTAACAGTTTGCCTCGGGCAACGTGACGCTCCCTGGACTTCGCGGGTCCCCCCAGGGCTGCCGTGGCAAGCCTTTCCTTCAGTTCCCCCACGAGGGCCAGCTGCGCTTCCTGATTGGCTTCAAAGGTGCCGCTGTTGGGTCCTGCCAAGCTGGCGATTGTCTCCATTGACCACTGTTCCATTCCCGGCCCCAGGCCATTTCGGTTAGTGCCACGTAACTGAAATTTAGGTTAGTCTTTATTAACTGTGATGTCCAGCACAGTGGGACCCGCGCAAACCCACATCTCTGGCAGTGGCACCAAGGAGGAGAACGTGACCGGAGGCCCGGAAACAAGCACAGTCCGCAGCCCAGCCGCAGCAACACAGCGAGGCCAAGCCAAAGAACTCCGCAGGCTGGCATTGCTTTCAGCGGCCGCGGGACTCTTTGCAGAAAATGGCTTCACCCGGGTTTCGCTTGAGGATCTTGGTGCTGCCGCAGGCGTCAGCGGGCCTGCCGTTTACCGGCACTTCCCCGGCAAGCAGGCTGTCCTCGGCGAGCTTCTCCTCAGCGTCAGCCGCGACCTGCTCGACGGCGGCCTCCGCGTGGTCGCGGAAGCGGAGAACCCCTTGGATGCACTGAAGAGCTTGATCCAGTTCCAGGTGGACTTTGCGCTGAGCAACCCGGACGTCATACGCGTCCAGGACCGCGACTTCGGCAGCCTCAGCAGCACGGACCAAGCCGAAGTCCGGTCCTTGCAACGCGCCTACGTTGAAACCTGGGTGGACGTCCTGGCACGCATCCACTCCGGCGCGGATGTCGCCGGCCTCCGCGTCCGGGCGCATGCAGCCTTTGGCCTGATCAATTCAACGCCTCACTCCGTCCGCCATCACGGACGGAAGATCGCCGTGAAGTCTGCCAGGCCGATCTTGGAACAGATGGCTTTGGCCGCTCTCACTTCAGCCTGATTGTCTACTCTTTTCGGGAGATTGGCGGCCCTCTTCCAGGTCCCCCTTAAATTGTCGGACCCCGATGAAATGATTTGATCATGGAAGATATGGGGCAGCTAACGGCACTTCGGACGGAACCGTCCCCTGTTGTCGCTGCCCTGGCCGCGGCCCGGTCGCAGCGCTTCTTGAGCATGCCGGACTTGGTCAAGGCGGGGTTCAAGGATTCGACCGCGTCCATCATCGCGATCGGCCATTTCCACGGGCTGGGCAACAGAGCCGGGCTGGCTCAGCCGGGCCCCCATTTTGAAAACAGGCACCCCAGTCCTGCGGCGCCCGGACGGGACCTGGCGGCTCTTCTTGAGGACGGCGCGGCTCTTCTGGACCCCTTGCGGTTGTCCGCAGCGGCCGATGCGGCGCGGCTGTTTGGGTTTCTTGAGGCCGCTGACTTTGCCGGCAGGATCGAGGAGATCTCCCGGTCCTTGGAGTACTTGCAGGTTGTCGCAGCGCAGGCGGTGGAAAGGACCCGGAAGGAAGCACAGCAAGCAGGATCCGGGTCGTCGGCTGGCGCACCGAAGTGGCGGACAGGTTTGACTGAACCGGAGCCAGGATCAGATGTGGCGTCAGCTTCCGCTTGTGAAGCACGCTCCCCAAAAGCAGCACCTTCCGTGGGTGACGCCAGTTCCGTGAGTGCAGCAGACTCAGCGGCTTGGGCCGCCGCCGGCAAAGCGAGCCCTTTGGACGACGGGTACCGGAATGCCGCAGAGTTCCTTCGGGCCCGGTTGCGGATCAGCATCGGGGAAGCCCGGCGCAGGCTCGCCCTCGCACCCGACGTCCTTCGGCAGGCCGGATTGGCCGGGCAAGAGATCCCGGCCCGGCGCGAAGTGCTGGCCGAAGCCCTCTCCTCAGCCCTGGTGCCTTCCCGCTCCGCGACGATCATCAGCAGCGCACTGGAAAAAGTACGCCTCCTCACCGACGACGACATCCTCACCCGGATGGAACACGCCCTCACCCGCACCGCCATCGAGTCCGACCCGGACTTCGTCACCAAAATGGCCAAACGCTGGGTCGATTCGATCGACCAAGACGGTCCCGAACCGTCCGAAGAAGTTCTCCGCCAACTCCAAGGCGCGTTCTTCCGCCGCCGACGCCGCCACGGGCTCCACCACATCGAAATCTTCGCCACCGCAGAACAATACGAAACCCTGGCCACCGCCATGCACACCGCCACCAACCCACGACTCACCACGGATAGTAATCCCACCGGACCGGATCTGGACCGGCGTTCCCGCCCCATGAAACTCCTCGACGGACTCGTCGGAGCCTGTGCCGTCGCGATGACCACCGGGAAACTGCCAGCCAACGGCGGACTCCGACCCCAACTCACACTCACCATCGACGAACGCGACCTCTTCGAACGACGCACCGACCACCAACGACTCAGCACCGGCACAGCAACGTTCCTGGGCCCGATGCACCCCAACACCATCCGCAAAATCGCCTGCGACGCGGACATCCTCCCCGTCCTGCTCGGCAGCGACTCCCGCGTCCTGGACATCGGCCGCACCACCCGGATCTTCCCACCCCACATCCGCAAAGCCATCACCGCCCGCGACGGCGGCTGCGCGTTCCCCGACTGCACCATGCCCGCCCCCTGGTGCGAAGCCCACCACATCACCTACTGGTCACACGGCGGCACCACCTCCACCGAGAACGGCACCCTGCTCTGCAGCCACCACCACCACCTCATCCACAAGGAAAACTGGCGGATCGACATGACCA
The DNA here is from genome assembly GCF_056395565.1 of Paenarthrobacter sp. 10L412. Classification (NCBI taxonomy): domain Bacteria; kingdom Bacillati; phylum Actinomycetota; class Actinomycetes; order Micrococcales; family Micrococcaceae; genus Paenarthrobacter; species Paenarthrobacter sp. 10L412. Next base: position 133,417 of record NZ_JBFTJT010000002.1, read on the forward strand.
CCGGCGTGCCCTGGTTCACCCCACCACCACACATCGACCCCAAACAAACACCACGACGCAACCACCACCACACACCCCAGAGAACATAAACCTGCCCGACAAGGATGCCGGGTACGGCCAGGGCGGTGCCCCGGTATGCGGAAGTGTGCCTGATGCTCAAGGGTGCCGGATTCGCTGCACAGATGGGTGCCGGGTGCCTGCGCGCGTATGTTCTTGGGCCGTTCCAGTATTCCTAGGACTCACAGGGCCAGCTTCGGGGGCTGTGCGGGGCGGAAGTGGAGCCTAGGCTGAAGCTCGAACCCATACTGAATCCATAAAGCAACAGGGTTGGTACCAGCCACTATCGAGGAGCGCACCATGAGGATTGCCGTAACCGGCGGAAGCGGAAAATTGGGCAGGAGCGTGGTCCGCCGGCTGAGGCAGGATGGCCACCACGTGCTCAACGTTGACCGCGCAGGCAAGAGGGGCCGGGGCTACGTAAACGTGGACCTCCGCAATTATGGGCAGGTCCTGGACGTCGTCCTCGGCTTGGACGACCAACACAGCGGCTTGGACGCGATCGTCCATCTTGCCGCCATCCCCGCACCGGGTTTGGCTCCGGACGCCGCAATTTTTGAAAACAACATGCTCTCCACCTACAACGTCTTTCAGGCAGCCCGGCGAGCGGGCATCAAGAAGGTGGTTTATGCCTCCAGCGAGACGGTCCTGGGACTCCCCTTCGACATCGACCCTCCCTACATTCCGGTGGATGAGGAGTACGCGGCGCGGCCTGAAAGCACGTACTCCCTCGTGAAGCACCTCGAGGAGCAGATGGCCATCCAGCTCACGCGCTGGGACCCGGCGTTGAGCATCACCGCACTAAGGTTCTCCAACGTGATGGAGCCCGAAGACTACGACGCCTTCCCGTCCTTTGACTCGGACGCCACCCTGCGCAAGTGGAATCTCTGGGGCTATATCGATGCCCGCGACGGCGCCCAGGCCGTTGTCCGCGCCTTGGAGAAAGGTGCACCCGGTTTCGAGACCTTCATCATCGCCGCTTCTGACACCGTGATGAGCCGAAGCAGCGCCGAGCTTGCCGCGGAAGTCTTTCCCGGCGTCGAGGTTGTCAAGGAACTGGGCCAGCATGAAACGCTGCTGTCCATCGACAAAGCCCGGCAGCTCCTTGGCTTTGAACCGGAACACAGCTGGCGTGATGTCCACTCCAATCGGACCACGCCCACAGAAGACTGAACGCGCGACGACCCACCCCTTAGCCGCAGTTTCCTGCAAGCACTCGTAAAGGGGTGGGCCGGCGCAGCTTCCTACGTTCGTGAAGCTAGACCATAGTCAACACCATGGCGGGATCGGACAGGATAGCGCCAAGGTCCGCCAGGAAGCGTGAACCCTGTTCCCCATCCACCAAGCGGTGGTCGAAGGACAAGCTCAGGGACATCACCTGCCGTACAGCGATCTCATCATCCACCACCCACGGCGCCTTCCGCACTGCACCCAAGGCCACGATGGCAGCCTCGCCCGGATTCAGGATGGGCGTTCCGGCGTCGATCCCAAATACTCCGATGTTGGTAATGGAGATGGTGCCGCCCGAAAGGTCTGATGGAGACGTCTTGCCTGCACGTGCGGTGTCTGTCAGTTCCGACAACGCTGTAGCAAGTTCCCGTAGGGTCAGGCGATCGGCATCCTTGATGTTCGGTACCGTCAGTCCCCGGGGCGTAGCAGCCGCGATACCAAGGTTGACGTAGTTGTACTGGATGATCTCCTGGCGCGCCTCGTCCCACCGCGAGTTCAACGTTGGGTTGTTCCGTAGCGCTATCAGGACCGCCTTGGACGCAATGGTGAGCGGAGTGAGCTTGTAGCCCTCAAACGCTTTGCTGGCCCGAAGCCGCGCCAGCAATTCCATGGTGGCAGTGACATCGATCGTCAGGAATTCCGTCACATGCGGCGCGGTGAATGCGCTCTGCACCATGGCGGCCGCAGTGAACTTCCGCACACCCTTGATAGGTGTACGCGTTTCACGCTCGCCGATCGCTGCCGGCCCTGTTGGTACTGCGCTTGTGGCTTCCGCCCCACCCGTGAAGTTCTGGACGTCTTCCCGTGTGATGAGTCCCCCTGGGCCAGTGCCGGGAACCAGCTGCAGGTCGATCCCAAGATCGCGCGCCAGCTTACGGACCGGCGGTGTGGAACGTGGACGCTCAGCCGTGGCTGCGTCAGGGTGAGGGGTTGACTCCCGCGCCACTTCCGCCGGGCGAGCCTGCGGCGTTTCGGCTTGGACGGTTTCTGGTTGGACGGTTTCTGTTTGGACGGGTTGGACGTTGGCACGGACCCGGCGCGTCGGCCGTCCGGCGTGCTCGACGACGGCGCCATACCCCACCAGGTTCGGCTCACGTTTGGCGGGACTTGCGGCCGCCCCACTCGCCTCGACTGGTTGCGGCCCTCCGTTTGATCCAGACGCGCTGTTCGATCCAGATCCCCCGTTCGATCCAGGTTCGCTAGTGGACTCCGGTTCGCCGGCAGCCTGATGTCCAGCGGCAGGTCCGTTGCCCCCGTTGGAGGCTCCGGCGTCGTCCACTTCGAAGGAGACGATCGGTTTGCCGACCTCCACCACGGAACCGGGCTGCTCGTGCAGGGCCGCTACGACGCCGGCGAAAGGCGACGGCAGCTCGACGACGGCCTTGGCCGTCTCAACCTCGGCGATGACCTGATTGAGGGTGACGGTGTCCCCCACTGCGACCTTCCAGCTCAGGATTTCCGACTCGGTCAGGCCTTCGCCAAGGTCCGGCAGCCTGAATTCCTTGATCATGGTGGCGGTCATCCTTCCAGTCCACTCAGGGAGTTGGGGCGGCCCAACGTGCGGTCCACGCCATCCAGAATCCTGTCCAGGTCCGGCAAATGGTGCATTTCAAGCTTCGAGTAGGGATACGGAACATCGAAGCCGGTAATACGGACGGGTGCGGACTCCAGATAGTTGAAGCAGCGCTCAGTAATGCTGGCGGCAATCTCCGCTCCGAGGCCACCGGATTGTCCGGCCTCGTGCGTGATGACCAGCCGGCCCGTCTTGCGCACGGACGCCTCCACCACCGGGTAGTCAACGGGAGCCAGCGAGCGCAGGTCGATGACTTCCACGGAGACTCCTTCATCAGCGGCAGCCTGTGCCGCATCCTTGGCGGTCTTTACCAGAGGGCCGTAAGCCACCAGGGTGACGTCCGAACCGGCGTTGACCACAGCTGCCTTGTCCAATGGCATCGCTTTGGAGAGGTCGATGGACTCATCGACGTCACCTTTGTCGTGGTAGCGGCGCTTGGGTTCGAAATAGAGAACGGGATCATCCGAGGCAATGGCCTGCTGGATCATGGTGTAGGCGTCCTGCGGGTTGGACACCGCCACCACACGAAGCCCTGAAGTGTGAGTGAAATAAGCTTCCGGCGATTCCGAGTGGTGCTCCGGTGAGCCAATGCCACCACCGAACGGAACGCGGATGGTGATGGGCATCTTGACCCGCCCCTGCGTCCGATAGTGCATCTTGGCTACCTGGCTGACGATCTGATCGAAAGCAGGATAAATGAAGCCGTCGAACTGGATCTCGCACACTGGGCGGTAGCCCCGGTAGGCCAGGCCCACGGCGGTTCCGATGATGCCGGACTCGGCCAGGGGCGTGTCAATCACACGGTGCTTTCCAAAGTCCTTCTGGAGTCCGTCGGTGACTCGGAAGACACCACCGAGGGAACCAATATCCTCGCCCATGAGGATGACTTTGGGATCGTTTTCCAGGGACTTGCGGAGGCCGGCGTTGATAGCCCGGGCAAATGTGAGCTTGGACATCAGAGTGCACCTTCCTCGACGGGCTGGCTGAAACTGTTCAGGTAGCGCGAATAGTGATCCTTCTGGCGTTCAATCCAGGAATTGGGTGTGCTGTAGACGTGGTTAAAGACGTCCAACGGTTGCGGATCGGGCATGTTGACGCAACTGGTACGGAGCTCGGCTGCGACGGCGTCGGCCTTGGCTTTGACTCTGCCTTCCAGTTCTTCGGTGAGCAGGCCTTTGGCGTCAAGGAGCCGCCGCAGACGAAGAATAGGATCCTTGGCAGCCCAGTCCTCCAGCTCATTCGGGTCCCGGTATCGCGTGGGATCATCGGCAGTAGTGTGCGGGCCCATGCGGTAGGTGACTGCTTCGATAAAGGTTGGGCCGCCGCCGCTGCGGGCACGGTCCAAAGCCCAGCGGGTAGCGGCCATGACGGCGAGGACATCATTTCCGTCAACGCGCAAGCTGGGGATGCCGAACCCTGTTGGCCTGTCGGCCAATTGAACGTGGGACTGCACGCGCACAGGTTCGGAAATGGCCCAATGGTTGTTCTGGCAGAAAAAGACCACGGGAGCCTGGAAACTGGCCGCAAACACCATGGCCTCGCTCACGTCGCCTTCGCTCGTGGCGCCATCCCCGAAGTAAGCAAGGACCGCCGTGCTGGCGCCGTCCAGTTGGACGCCCATGGCGTAACCGGTGGCGTGGAGGCTCTGGGAACCAATGATGATTTGGGGCGTCGCCATGTTGATCCGCTTTGGATCCCACGAGTAGAGGGCATTTCCGCGCCAAACCTGGGCGATCTCGGAGACATGCGCGCCGCGGATGTACGCGACGCCGCTTTCACGGTAGCTGGGGAAAACAAAGTCGTCGTCGCGCAAGGAGCGGCTTGAACCGATTTGGGCTGCTTCCTGTCCCAGCAGCGGCGGCCAGAGGGCCAGTTCGCCCTGCCGCTGGAGGGCTGTGGCTTCAGTATCGATGCGGCGGATGACTGTCATGTCCTCCAACAAGGAGCCCAACTGCTCATCGCCGATGTCCTTGATCCAGAGATCAAATTCCGGGTGGCTGATCCGTTCGCCTTCCGGCGATACCAACTGTAGGAGGTCGCCCCCCGTCCGCAGAGGATTATGTGCACTTTGTCCGGGGCGCGGAGCGTCATTTTGCACTCCCTGGCCCGCCTTATCCGTCAACACAGGTGATCGCAACCTTCCGGCTAGGTTTTGCCGGCCCTGCTGGACTTGTGATCCAAGCGCAGACCGACCCCCTGGCTCCTTCGCCAGCGTTAATTGTGACCCTACTCACAAGACGCATCGGGTACAACTACCGTCGAAAAACTTGAGCATTCTGCCATGTTGGGAGAGGCCGGGCCGTGCTAATCTTGCGCATTATGCAACCTTTGGATGGCACTGACACCCGGCTCCTTTCAGCGATGGCAAAGGATCCCAGAGGGACCGTTGTGGCCCTCGCCCAGAGACTTGGCTTGTCCCGCAATACTGTCCAGGCACGCATGGCCCAACTCGAGAAGAAGCATGCTTTTCTCTCCTTTGAGCGGCGTATCAATCCGGTTGCCCTCGGCTACCCCCTCACGGCGTTCATCACCGTGCATGTCCAGCAACAGAAACTCGCCTCGCTCGCGAAGGACCTTGCGGACATCCCGGAGATCCTTGAAGGTTTCGGGCTGACCGGATCAGCCGACTTGCTCTTGCGGGTGGTGGCGCTGGACGCCGAAGACCTCTACCGGATCAACGGCAAGATCCTCGCCTGCGACGGCGTTGACCGCACCGACACTGCCTTGGCCATGCGGGAAATGATTCCGTACCGGGTGCAACCCCTGCTGGGTCGGCGCTCTGAAGGCTGAACCCTCGTTTTCGCATGCCGTTATTACCCTTTTGGCCCTTGCCTCTCGAACTGTGAATGCGATTTGATTCAGATGGACGCATCGGGGGCCGGCCAGCGGTTTCCGGCTACGTGGTGGCGCTGCCGCAGGCTGCCGAAAGGGGCACTACAGTGAGCAACCCGCAAGAACCGAATGGTCGCGACGGACAGCGCAGCGGAAATCAATACGGTGGAAGCGAATACGGCCAGAACCCACCACCCGTCCCGCCCGGCCCCGGTTACCCGCAACCGAACGGGACTCCACCGCAGTGGCAACAGCCGCCGTCGTCCCCGGACTCCCAAGGCCAGTACGCCCCGGGACAGTACCCGCCGGACCAAAACCCGTACCCGCAAGGCCAGTACCCCCAGGGTCAGTATGCGCCGGGACAGTATTCGCCCGGCCAGTACCCGGGGCAGTACGGTCAGCAATTTCCGCCGCCGGCCAAGAATAAGAAGGTGCTCTGGATTGTCCTGAGCATTGTGGCAGGAGTAATCATCCTGGCCGTAGTGGGCGTCCTGGTGCTGGTGAACGTCGTGGGCGGCGCGACGTCGAAGGCGAGGTCCTTGGCTGACGAGTTCACCAACCTGGTGGTTTCAGGTCAAACAGAGCAGGCCTACGACAACTACCTGCACCAGGCCTTGAAGGACGAACTGGATAAGCAGTCCTTCATCGACGGCATTGCCAGCCTGGAACTTGATGACTCATGCAAACCCAATTACAGCTCGGTGAGCGTGAACTCGAACAACGGCAATAATAAAGCGGACATCGCGGGAACCCTGCAATGCAGTGGCAAGACCATCGATCTCAAGTACGTTTTCGAAGGGACGGACGACCTCAAAATGAGCAGCATCCGCCTCCGTCCATAACGGCGGAAAAAAATATCCCGGGTTTCCACCCATCCGCGTCAACGCATGGTCCGAATCACTGTTTGAGAGCCCCGTCCGGGGCTCCACAGGACGGCTGGGAAAGCCCCGGCCATCACCGGAAGGTTCGGACCAATGCGCACTTCGCCCAATCGCTTGATCGCCACCATTTTCGGAGCCGTGTACCTTTTGGTAGGCGTGCTCGGATTCTTCGTCACCGCGGGAACCGGGTTCTTCGCCACGGAAGGTTCCAACCTGATCATCTTCGCGGTGAACCCCCTGCACAACGTCATTCACCTGGCCATCGGTGCAGCCCTTCTTTATGCGGGCATGAACAGTGTCACGCTTTCCAAATCCGTCAACACGGCTGTGGGCGGCGTCTACCTGCTGGTGGGTATCCTCGGGCTGTTCCTCGTGGGAACTTCGCTGAACATCATCGCCCTGAACGGGGCAGATAACGTGCTGCACCTGGCCAGCGCTGTGGTGCTTCTGGGTGTGGCCCTGTCCCAGGACAAGGCCGTCGTCGTCTCAGCCCGCGCCTGATCAGGGAACCCCTGACCGCGAAACCATCGAGACCGAGGACAGTGCCATGGCAGTCAAACACCACCCCACACTGAACGCCGCCGCGTTGTTGTTCGTCTACTTCGCTGCCATGGCCAGCGGAATGGTGGAGCTGTCCATTGCGTCCGGCTACCTCACAGAAGCTGGCGCGCCTGGCTTGGTGGTTCTCGGAGTGGTGGCTCTCGGAGCCGGCCTGGCCTTCCTGGCGTGGTCTTTGTGGGGGCTCCACCGGAACTCCCTTGTCTTCCGTCGGCTTGCCTTTCCCGCTCTGGCGGTTGCCGCCGCTGCCCACATCGCCGTCCTCGCAGGGGCTTTGGCGGCCAGTGAACGCTCGCTTGAAGTGAGCCATCTTGCCGCCCTGGGGCTAACGCTGATGGCACTTGGCGGAGGCGGTTGGCTGGGCCGGCAGCAAAAGACCAACGACGGCGGCGCCCACGGCCTGCCAAGGACCGGGCGGCTTCTGGCAGCCGCGTTCGGGGCCGCCGTCGTTGTTGCATCAGTGGCCACGCCGGGATTGGCCGCATCCATGGCCGGCCAACACGCCGTGCCCCATGGGGAACATGGACTGGCGCCCTCTGGAGGAACACCTCCAACACTGGTTCCAAGCCGCCACCACTAGTGGCAATGGCCCCGGACCGGCGCACCATCAGCATTGCCCACTGTTGATGGTGCGCCCGGTTCGTGGATCATGGAGCCATGGATCCCGTTGAGGCGCTCGAAGAAATCTCCTTTTGGTTGGAACGCGGCCAAGCCCCCACCTTCAAGGTCCAGGCCTTCAGGAAAGCGGCCGACGCCGTTCGGCAGCTTCCGCCCGACGAGTTGGCCAGGCTCATCCGGAACGGAAGAGTCACCAGCCTGAAAGGTGTTGGGGACCGAAGCGCGGAAGTCATCACCCAGGCTATGGAAGACAAGGTCCCCGATTATCTGGCCGACCTTCGCGAGCGTGGCGCGGAATCCTTGGCGTCCGGTGGCGACACCCTCAAGGCTGCGTTACGCGGTGACCTGCACAGCCACAGCAATTGGTCCGACGGCGGCTCACCGATTGAAACCATGGTGGCTGCAGCCAAAACCCTGGGCCGTGAATACCTTGCCCTCACTGACCACTCCCCCAACCTGACCATCGCCAACGGCCTCAGCGTTGAACGGCTTGAAAAACAGCTCGGCGTGGTGGAAGGGATCAACGCCGATCAGGACGGCTTCCGGTTGCTCAAAGGCATCGAAGTGGACATCCTGGAGGACGGGACACTGGACCAATCGCCGGAAATGCTGGATCGGCTGGACGTGGTGGTGGCCAGTGTCCACTCGAAGCTGCGCTCGGATAAGAAGACCATGACCAAGCGGATGCTTGGCGGGATCAGTGATCCACACACGAACGTCTTGGGGCATTGCACTGGCCGCCTGGTCCAAGGATCGCGCGGCACCCGGCCTGAGTCCGAATTCGATGCCATGAAGGTCTTCACCGAATGTGCCGAGTGGGGTGTCGCCGTCGAAATCAATTCACGCCCAGAGCGGCAGGACCCTCCGGACGCGCTGATCAAGATGGCGCTTGATGCGGGCTGCCTCTTCAGCATTGACAGTGATGCCCATGCCCCCGGCCAACTCGATTTCCTTCAGTACGGCGCCGAACGTGCCGAGGCACTTGGGGTGCCAAAGGAACGGATCGTCACCACTTGGCCTTTGGAACAGTTGAAGGAATGGCTCAGCCTCAAGAAGTGAATCAGTGGTGCAGGCCTGAGGGCTCCCCCGCCGTTTGGCAGAAGGAGCCCCCGCGTGTGGCCCTGATCCTTGTTGAACTTTAGTGATCCACCGCTTTCTCTGCACCGATACCTGTCAGCGAGCGGACTTCCATCTCCGCTTGCTTGGCCGGATCCTCGCGGCGCTTATCCAGGACGGTCCCCAGCCAGCCCAGCAGGAAGGCGAGGGGGATCGATACGATGCCCGGGTTGCTCAGCGGGAAGAACGCGAAGTTGGCTCCCTGGATCATGGACGTCTTTGCACCGGAAACCACGGGCGAGAACGTGATAAGCAGAATGGCCGAGGCCAGGCCGCCGTACATGCTCCATACGGCGCCCTGGGTGGTGAACTTCCGCCAGAACAACGAGTAGACGATGGTTGGCAGGTTGGCAGAAGCTGCCACGGCGAAGGCAAGAGCCACCAGGAAGGCGACGTTCTGGCCGTTGGCGAAGATGCCACCGAGGATGGCCAGGATACCGATCACTACTACGGTGCGCCGGGCCACCTTAACCTCTGTGGTGGCATCGGCTTTGCCCTTTGAGATGACGTTGGCGTAGATGTCATGGGCAAAGGACGCCGCCGCTGTGATGGTGAGGCCGGCAACGACGGCCAGGATAGTTGCAAAAGCGACGGCGGATATGAAGCCGAGCAGGAGCGGACCGCCGAGGTGGAAGGCCAGCAGGGGCGCGGCAGAGTTGACGCCGCCTGGTGCCGATTTGATGGTGTCTGCTCCAACCAAAGCTGCTGCACCGTAACCCAGTACCAGCGTGAACAGGTAGAACAGGCCGATCAGCCAGATCGACCAGACCACGGATTTGCGTGCTTCCTTGGCGGTGGGGACCGTGTAGAAACGCATCAAAACATGTGGGAGGGCGGCCGTGCCAAGGACCAACGCCAAGCCCAGGGACATGAAATCAAGCTTGGTCGTCTCCGTCTTGCCGTACTGCAGGCCTGGGTTGAGAACGGCCGGGTTGTTGGCGGCCTCGGCCGCGGAACCGAGCAGATTGGAGAGATTGAAGCCGTAGATCGCCAGTACCCAGGCAGTCATGACTGCAGCTCCTGCGATCAGCAGGATGGCTTTGATGATCTGCACCCACGTGGTGCCCTTCATGCCTCCGATGAGGACATACATGATCATCAAGGCGCCGACGACGATGATCACCAAAGCTTGTCCGCCCCAGTCGCTGATGCCCAAGAGGAGCGAAATCAAGCTACCGGCTCCTGCCATTTGCGCGAGGAGGTAAAAGAAGCAAACCGCAAGGGTGGAGAGGGCAGCCGCGATGCGGACCGGCCGCTGGCGCAGCCTGAACGATAAGACATCGGCCATGGTGAACTTGCCGGTGTTGCGCAAGAGCTCGGCCACGAGGAGCAATGCCACCAACCATGCGACGAGGAAGCCGATGGAGTAAAGGAACCCGTCATATCCGTTGATAGCAATGGCGCCCGTGATGCCCAGGAACGAGGCCGCCGAAAGGTAGTCGCCAGCGATCGCTGTGCCGTTCTGTGAACCGGTGAACGAACGGCCTGCCGCATAGTAGTCCGCCGCGGTCTTGTTATTCCTGCTGGCCCGGAAGACGATCACCATGGTGACCGCCACGAAGAGGGCGAAAATGCCCATATTGAGCAGCGTCGTATCCTTCAATGCCGCGACGTTGACCGCTGGGACAATGGTGCTGATGTGGTTCGTGTTCATTTGGCTGCCCCGCGGATCACATTGCCGTCCTTATCGAACTGGTGGCCCTCGATCTCGTTGCGGATCTCGGCCGCGATGGGGTCCAGGTTCCTGTTGGAGTAGCTCACGTACCAAGCGGTGATGCCGAAAGTGGTGACAAATTGGAGCAGCCCGAGGATCAGGCCGACGTTGATGTTGCCCCAAACTTTGATGGACATGAAGCCGACGGCGTAGTCGGCCAAGAGAACGTAGGCGAAATACCAAAGCAGGAACGCCACTGCCATCGGGAAGACAAAACTGCGGTGCCGCTTGCGCAGCGTCTTGAACCGCTCCGTCTGCTGGACTTCCTGGAAGTCCACGGACGCCGTTGCGTCTTGGGGTTGGGCCTCATTACCCATGGTTCCTCCTGATTGTGATGTGTCCACATCAGCTCCACACGCTTTGCCAATGTGACTGCAATCACTATCGAACGCGCCGTGCCAGCGGTTCCAGAGAACCAGCTGCCACCGTCGCCCAACGGTCAGGATGCTGCGCCGAACGGTGGGATGTGAGAGAACGTTGGGGAAAACCCGTGGGGATGTGAGAGAACGTTGGGGAAAACGGCGCAGGATGTGAGCGGGCATCCCGCTACGCTGGCTCTATGCCTGACTCCCCGCTCTTCACTGCAGCCGCGATCGCCGTGATCGTGCTGGCGGTCGCCGTCGTCGTGGGTGTTGGGCTGAAGGTGATCCGCTCCTTCCGGGACCTGGGCACGGATGCTGAGCGGGCCACCTACAACACACTTCATGCTGCCTCGCGTGCTGGGCAGCATCTGCGTGGCGGACTTCAGGCCTCCGGCGCGGCCAAGGCGAGCAAGCAACTGCGAATGCTCCTCGGCTGTGATGCCTTGGCCATCACGGACACCGGTTCGGTCCTTGCCTGGGACGGGGTTGCGGAGGAGCTACGGCCTTCCCTCATGCGTCTCGCCGCGGAAGTGCTGGCGACGGGCCGGACTGCCGTGGTGCCCCACGTCGGGCATTCGACGTCCGCAAAATCCGAGCACGGCAACCACGATTTCAGTGCCGTCATTGCCCCCATCCGTGCTGGCTCCAAAGTGGTCGGTTCGGTGGCAGCACTGGCGCCTGCAGCTGGAGCCGGGCTGGTGAGGGCCACAAGCGAAGTGGCTGACTGGATTGCCGCCCAGCTTGAGCTGGCTGAGTTGGAGGCTTCGCGGACGCTGCTGATGGAGGCCGAAGTCCGGGCTCTTCGTGCCCAAATCAGCCCGCATTTCATTTACAACTCCTTGAACGCGATCGCTTCCTTCATCAATACTGATCCCGCCCGGGCAAGGGAGCTCGTGGTGGAGTTCGCCGACTTCACGAGGTACTCCTTCCGAAGGCACGGCGACTTCACCACCGTGGCCGAGGAACTGCGCTGCATCGACCGCTACCTCCTTCTGGAACGGGCCCGGTTCGGCGAGCGCGTGCAGGTGAGCCTTCGGATCGCACCCGAGGTGCTGAGCACTGTCATACCGTTCCTTAGCCTGCAACCGCTGGTGGAGAACGCGGTCCGGCACGGCCTTGAGGCGAAGGAAGGCCCTGGACACATCAGCATTTGCGCCAACGATTCGGGCGCGTTCGCCGAGGTCACCATCGAGGACGACGGCGTGGGCATGGACCCGGAGCACCTGCGGTCCGTGCTTGCCGGACATACAGACGGTGAGCACGTGGGCTTGCGGAACGTCGATGCCCGCTTGCGGCAGGTCTATGGGGACGAGCACGGCCTCGTCATCGAAACGGCCCCAGGCGAGGGGACGCTGATCACCATGCGGGTGCCCAAATCCCAGCCCGGACATGACGCCTGACACACGGGGCTAATCTTTAATCATGATCAACGTGCTCGTCGCTGACGACGAACTGCCCGCCGTGGAGGAGCTCGCTTTCCTGCTCGGGCGGGATGCGCGCATTGGCACCATCCATCGGGCCTCTTCCGGGGCCGAGGCTTTGCGGATGTTGGAACGGGAGTCAGTTGACGCCGTGTTCCTTGACATCCATATGCCTGCCCTTTCCGGCTTGGACATCGCCCGCGCCATCGCGCGCAGCAGCAGCCCGCCCGCCGTCGTGTTTGTCACCGCTGATGAAGACTGCGCGTTGGAGGCCTTCGACCTCGCGGCCATTGACTATCTCCTCAAGCCGCTCCGTGCCGAACGGCTGGCACGTTCCGTGGACCGGATCAGCGAGCTGATCAAGGACGGCGCTCCTGCTCCCGAAATGATCACGGTGGACCTGGGAAGCACCACCCGCATGATCCGTCGGGATGATGTCAGCTACGTGCAGGCGCAGGGCGATTACGCCAGATTGCACACGGCCGAAGCCAGCTACCTGATCCGCGTCCCGCTCGGCGATCTGGAACAGAAGTGGGCCGAAGCCGGGTTCATCCGGATCCACCGCAGCTACCTGATTGCCTTGGACCATGTGGGGCATTTGAAGCTCTCTGCCACCGCCCCCAGCGTAAGAGTGGCTGGCGCGGAACTGCCCATTAGCCGGCGCCACCTGCCATCGGTGCGTGACAAGCTGCAATCCACCCGCATCCGGCCTCAAGGATGACGCGCGTTCGGGTCACAGCACCACGCCGAACAGCGATACCGGCCCCCACCCGGTTCCCTTACGGTGGGGAAGTCGCCGAGGATTCGGATGTGGGACGTGTTTTCGTCCGTTCCCTTATCCGCTCGCAGTTGCGGCTCGCCTTGGTGGTGGCTTGCGGCTTCCTGCTGATCCTTGCTTCGTTCGCTGTGTTGCTGGTCTTCGGACCAGGGGTGGCTGAGACAAGGATCCTGGGCATTCCGCTCGACTGGCTGTTGCTGGGGCTGGGGATCTACCCTGTGATCGGCCTCAGTGCCTGGCTCTACAACCGCGCGGCGGCACGCAATGAAGCCCGATATCGGGACCTTGTGGAGGACAAGTGAACCCTGCTGTTGGCTTGGTCGCCTTTCTGGCAGTTTCGATCACGACGGCGGTCATCGGCTTCTATGGCCTGCGCATCTCACGCACGACGGGTGACTTCTACGTTGCATCACGCACAGTCCCGCCGTGGTGGAATGCTTCAGCGATTGGGGGCGAATACCTGTCCGCCGCGAGTTTCCTGGGAGTCGCGGGACTGATCCTGCTGTCCGGAACCGATGCCTTGTGGTTCCCTGTTGGTTACACGGCTGGTTACCTCATGCTGTTGCTTTTCGTTGCCGCTCCCCTGCGGCGCTCCGGCGCGTACACCATCCCTGACTTCACGGAGGCGCGCCTGGATTCCAGGATGGTGCGACGCGTCACAAGCCTGGTGGTGGTGGCCGTCGGCTGGCTGTACATCGTGCCGCAGCTTCATGGCGCTGCGCTCACCATCCGCATCACCACGGGCCTGCCGTCGTGGGTAGGCTCGACGGCGGTGGTGCTGGTGGTGTGCCTGACGGTGGTGGCTGGTGGGATGCGGTCCATTACGTTCGTTCAGGCTTTCCAATATTGGCTCAAGCTGACTGCGTTGGCCGTTCCTGTGATATTCGTGCTCCTGGTGCTGGCTGGAAACGACACCCCGCACCAAGCCCAACTCCCGGTCAATCCCACTGGCCAGCCAGCCGCCAGCGCATATCAGAACATTTCACTCATGGTGGCACTGCTGTTCGGGACACTGGGCCTGCCGCACGTCCTGGTGCGCTTCTACACAAATCCCGATGGACAATCCGCACGCCGCACTACACTGATCGTCCTGGGGCTGCTTTCCGTCTTTTACCTCTTCCCCACTCTTTCCGGTGCTCTGGGAAGAATCTTCGCCCCGGAACTTGCGCAGTCCGGACAGGCCGATGCCTTGGTCCTGCTGTTGCCCGGCAAACTCGTGGGAGGAACAGCCGGTGAACTCCTCTCAGCACTCGTCGTCGCCGGTGCTTTCGCAGCGTTCCTGTCCACCACGTCCGGGCTGGTAGTTTCGCTCTCAGGCGTCATCAGCCAGGACCTCTTTGGAGGAAGCGTCCGGGGATTCCGCCTCGCAGCGCTGCTGGCCGCCGTCGTGCCTTTGGGTTTTGCTTTCATGACAGACACCCTGGCCTTGGCCGGGAGTGTTGGACTCGTCTTTGCCTTTACGGCCTCCACAATTTGTCCCGTATTGCTGCTGGGAATCTGGTGGCGTGGGCTGACCGATGCCGGGGCAATTGCGGGGATGGTGACAGGTGCGCTGCTGTGCGGCGGGGCCATGGTGATTGGCACTGTCTTGGGCCAAGGCAACGCTCCTGCATGGCTGGCCCAACCGGCTGCGTGGACGGTCCCGGCTGCTTTCGCAGTGACGGTGGCGGTTTCTGTCTGGACCAAGAACCGCGTGCCGGCTTCCGTGAACCGCGTGATGTCACGCCTGCACGTTCCAGAACGGCCAGTGGCTACCGAACGCTGACCACTGGCGAAGGACAGACCACTGGCGAAGACGACCACTGGCACTGAAACCGGCCACCTGTTGTCCGCGCATAGGGCAAGGTGGACAATGACGCCATGTCCGAAGAACCGGAACCGGCAGCGTCCCTGAGCATCCGGGCCCAGTTGCTGGCCACCGAACACTGGAGCCTTCTTGCTTCAAGGAGCACCACGCAAGGTGAGGTGCTCACGCGTATCAGCATGTTCCTGACCTTCACGTCCGCCAGCCTGCTGAGCGTGGCCCTCGTGGGTCAGGCTACGCAATTCTCCGAAGCCTTCAGGGCATTCGCGCTGACCATCCTCACCATCGACCTCATGGTGGGCCTCCTCACCCACATACGCGTCATAAGCGTCGGGATGGAGGATCTGATGTACGTCATCGCCATGAACCGGTTGCGGGCCGCGTACGTGGAGCTGGACCCAGACATGGCCAGGTACCTGATGGCTGGGTTCCACGACGACAGGGAAGGTTCGAAACGAACGTACTACTTCTTCGGCGGCAGGAAGGACTTCAGCCAGGTGGCTGGCAGCAGCATGGTATTCATGGCAACCGTAAACGCAGCCCTGATCGCCTTGTTGGTTGGCTCGGCGCTGTTGGTTGCCGGACTGCCGGGCGCTGTCGCGGTGAGCGTTGCCATAGTGGCAGCGCTCGCTTTTTTCGTTACGGTAATGGGCCGCGGCAGGCGCCGCTACCTCGATGTGTGGAAGAACAACCCACCCATCTCACCAACGCCACGGTAGTTTTGTGGCCTTTTAGTCGATGGCCGCCATCAGTTCAACCACGCGGTCAAGGAATGCATCCACCTGGGCCTCGTCATAGCCTTCGTCCCCCTTGGCGGCGCGGAAGACTGCACGCCGCACGGTGTCCACGCTGAGGGGCTGATCATGTTCCAGGTAACCGATGAGTTCGGCGCAAAGTGCATCCACGTCCTGGACGTTGTAGCTGCGGACTTTCTTCTTGGCCGGGCGGCGGAATCGTTCGCCGTCGGGCCGGTGCAGCCGTCCACGAAGGATGCCGGAGAGCTTACCGATCTGCCGCAACCAGGCTTCCTCGCCCTGCTGGCTGATGAGGTCGTCGCGTTCCCGGCGCGCGAAGGCGTCCTCAAGCCGGTCCAACGCGGCGTCGACGCTGTTGGCGTCGTAACCACCCTTGACCGGGTCAAAAGCTACATCGCGCACATCCGTGCTGGCCACTTGATCGGCGGCACCCACAGGGTTCTCGAAAGAAGTCCTGGCACGGCTAAGGAACGCATCCACTTGCTTGGCGTTGTAGCCGTACTTGCTGCGCTCAACGCGATCGAACGTTGCGGGAATCTGGCGACGAATATCCAAGGCCACTAATTTTCCTTCATCGGGGTTGTCAGACGCCGCTCAGCAGCGCGAACAGAACATAGGCTACAGGGGCCGCGAAGACGATCGAGTCCAAACGGTCCATGACGCCACCGTGGCCGGGGAGGATGCTGCTCATGTCCTTCACGCCAAGTTCGCGCTTGACCATGGACTCGGCGAGGTCTCCCGCCGTCGAAGCAGCAACCATGCCGGTAGCCAGCACCAGGCCAACCCACCACGGTTTGTCCAAAATGAGGACACACGCGAGAACGCCAATGATCATGGCACCCGCGACAGAACCCGCAAATCCTTCCCAGGACTTTTTGGGACTGATTTTCGGTGCCATGGGGTGCTTCCCGAAGGAGGCGCCCACGATGTAACCGAAGGTGTCATTCGATACGACCAGGAGCAGCATCGTGGCAATCTGCCAGGCTCCCCCTGGAATGCCGTCGGGCCATAAGCCGACTGGAGTCGCGCCACCGCTTGCATGCAGCGGGAGCGCGGCGAAGCTGATCAGGAACGGTATCCAGGCGAGAGTGAAGACACCCGCGAAAACGCTGCGGGGAGCGCCTGCAGCACTCTCGATGGAGCGCCACAGCAGCACTGCGACGCAGCTTGCCGTCATGGTGAACAACAGGCCTTCCAAACCGCCAAAGTAGGCGGAAACCGGCATCACCAGCGTTCCGATCATCACGGGGATGATCGGCATCCTGGTTCCCTGGGCCTCAAGTGCCCTGAAAACTTCCCAAACGCCCAGCACCGCAAACGATGTGGTGAGCAGGACGAATCCAAGCGGAAGGAACAGCAATCCCCCAAGAACGGCGAAAAGCATGGCAAGCCCGACGCCGATGGCAGCCGGAAGATTCCGGCCTGCCTTCGGCGTCGGGTTCCCTCGCAAACGCCTGACGCGTTTGCTCGTATCGCGTGTCGGGACCCTCCCAGCGGGTGCCGGCTCTGCCTGGTTCATTAGACCTCGAGCAGCTCGGCTTCCTTGCGCTTGAGCAGTTCGTCGATGCTGTCGACGTGCTGCTTGGTGATGGCGTCGAGTTCCTTCTCACCGCGCGAACCTTCGTCCTCGCCGGCGTCGCCGTCCTTGACGAACTTGTCGATAGCGTCCTTGGCCTTGCGGCGGATGCTGCGGATGGAAACCTTGGCGTCTTCACCCTTGCCCTTGACGATCTTGACGTATTCCTTGCGGCGCTCCTTGGTGAGCTCCGGGATGGTGACACGGATGATGTTGCCGTCGTTGGAGGGGTTGGCGCCAACCTCGGAGTCACTCAAGGCTTTCTCGATGTCACGCAGGGCCGTCTTGTCGTACGGCGTGATGAGGATGGTCCGGGCGTCCGGAACTGCGAAGGATGCCAGCTGCTGCAACGGAGTGGGAGTGCCGTAGTACTCCACGATCACCTTGTTGTAGAGCCCGGGGTTTGCCCGGCCCGTACGGATCGAGGCGAAATCTTCCTTGGCTACCTCAACCGCCTTGTCCATCTTCTCGCCGGCTTCGAGCAAGGTCTCTTCGATCACGGGTTTCTCCTCAGAAAATAGTCGCTGCCCAACTGCGGGCGGCAATGCACGTTACAGGAATGCACAGTAAAGATCCGCCACGAGGGGCGGACGGTCCTAGAAATATCCTAGCCGCTGCTAGGGAGTAACCAGGGTTCCCAGCGTTTCACCCAGGATGGCGCGGGTAACGTTGCCCTCGCCCTCCATGCCAAAGACCACCATGGACAGGTTGTTGTCCTTGCACATGGTCATGGCTGTCTGGTCCATGACACGGATGTCCCGGCGCAGGGCGTCGTCATAGCTGAGGACATCAAGCTTTTCGGCGGAGGAATCCTTCTTGGGATCTGCGGTGTAGACGCCATCCACACCGCTCTTGGCCATCAGTACGACGTCGGCGTGGACTTCGAGCGCACGCTGGGCAGCTACCGTGTCCGTGGAGAAGTACGGCAGGCCGGCTCCTGCACCGAAGATGACCACGCGGCCCTTTTCCATGTGGCGGATGGCCCGGCGCGGAATGTACGCCTCTGCTACCTGGCCCATGGTGATGGCGCTTTGGACGCGGGTTTCGACGCCCGCTTGCTCCAGGAAATCCTGCAGCGCAAGGCAGTTCATGACCGTGCCGAGCATGCCCATGTAGTCCGCACGGGACCGGTCCATGCCGCTCTGGGATAGTTCGGCTCCGCGGAAGAAGTTTCCACCGCCAACCACAATGGCTACTTCAACGTCAGCGACCGCAGCAGCGATCTGCTTGGCAATAGCGCGGACGGTTTCAGGATCGACGCCGAGCTTGCCTCCGCCGATGACCTCGCCGGACAGTTTCAGAAGTACACGGCGGCGGGTCTTCTCGGGCTGGATTGCAGTATTGACGGTTTCCATGGTGCCTTCCCGTTGGTGGACTCTGGCTAGATTATCGTGCTGTGGGTCCGCGCAGATACTACCCGGACGGGTGCATGAAAAAGGGGCGGCCACCGAAGTGACCACCCCTTTTCATGAATTACTAGTTTCCGACGCGGAAACGGGATACTGCGGTTGCCTTGACGCCGGCTTCTTCGAGGACCTGTGCAACGGTCTTCTTGGAATCCTTGGCGAATGCCTGGTCAACCAGGACCTCGCCCTTGTAGAAGCCCGTCACGCGGCCTTCAACAATCTTGGCGAGTGCAGCTTCCGGCTTGCCTTCAGCCTTGGCAGTCTCTTCAGCGATGCGGCGCTCGGACTCGACCAGTTCGGCCGGGACGTCTTCGCGGGTCAGGTAGTTCGGAGCCATGGCTGCCACGTGGACGGCGATGTCGTGTGCTGCGGTGGCAGCGGTTTCGCCTTCACCGTCAACAGCGAACAGGACGCCGACCTGTGCAGGAAGGTCCTTGGAGGTCTTGTGCAGGTAAGCGTCAACCGTGGTGCCCTCAACGCGGGAAATACGGCGGACAACAACCTTTTCGCCGAGGACAGCGCCCTCTTCGATGACGATCTCGGACAGCGGCTTGCCGTCGACCTCGGTGGCGAGCAGGGTTTCGAGGTCGGCAGCGCCGGACTCGACTGCAACGTTGAGGACCTTGTCAGCGAGCTGGATGAACTTGTCAGCCTTGGCGACGAAGTCGGTCTCGCAGTTGACCTCGATCATTACGCCCACGCCGCCGGTAACCTTGGCAGCAACCAGGCCCTCAGCGGTGGAGCGGCCTTCGCGCTTGGTAGCGCCCTTCAGGCCCTTGATGCGGATGATCTCGATGGCCTTCTCGGCGTCACCGTTGGCCTCGTCAAGAGCCTTCTTGACGTCCATCATGCCGGCGCCGGTGCGCTCGCGCAGGGCCTTGATGTCAGCAGCAGTGTAGTTCGCCATGTGAACCCCTCTGTCTAGAAAGTTGTGTGTTTACGGACTGACAGGACGGCAGCCCACCATGTGAGCCGCCATCCTGTCAGATGCCCCCGTTGCCGTTTCCGGCCTCAGGGAAGGTCCAGATTTACTTGGCTTCTTCGGCTTCGCCGGATGCAGCTTCAGTAGCTTCGGCAGCGGGAGCTTCAGCAGCCTCGGCGGCCGGAGCTTCTTCAGCCTTGCTGCCTTCGAGGAGCTCGCGCTCCCACTCGGCCAGCGGCTCTTCCGGAGCCTCGGTGGTGCCGGTGGCGCGCTGGTTGCGGGCGATGAGGCCCTCAGCAACGGCGTCGGCAACAACGCGGGTGAGCAGGTTGACGGAGCGGATGGCGTCGTCGTTGCCCGGGATCGGGAAGTCAACTTCGTCGGGATCGCAGTTGGTGTCCAGGATGGCAACAACCGGGATGTTCAGCTTCTTGGCTTCGTCGACAGCAAGGTGTTCCTTCTTGGTGTCAACAACCCACAGAACAGACGGGGCCTTGGTCAGGTTGCGGATACCACCGAGGTTGGACTCAAGCTTGGTGAGTTCGCGCTTGAGGAGCAGGAGCTCCTTCTTGGTGTAACCGGAGCCGGCGACGTCCTCGAAGTTGATCTCTTCGAGTTCCTTCATGCGCTGGATACGCTTGGCGACAGTCTGGAAGTTGGTGAGCATACCGCCCAACCAACGCTGGTTCACGTACGGCTGGCCAACGCGGGTAGCCTGCTCGGCAATTGCTTCCTGAGCCTGCTTCTTGGTGCCGACGAACAGGACGGTGCCGCCGTGGGCGACAGTAGCCTTGACGAACTCGTAGGCGCGGTCGATGTAGGACAGCGACTGCTGGAGGTCAATGATGTAGATGCCGTTGCGCTCCGTGAAGATGAAGCGCTTCATCTTCGGGTTCCAACGACGGGTCTGGTGTCCAAAGTGGACGCCGCTGTCAAGCAGCTGGCGCATAGTTACGACGGGCATGCCGACGCTCCTTCCGGCAGGTCATTCATGAGAGAGCCCATGGGGCTGCTCTTACCCTGCCAATAGTTGACGGTTGTTTAGCCTTTGCCCGGATGGGCGCGGCTCCTGGCATCCATTGCGCTTCCCATCCGGGGTGGGGCCGCAAAGGCTCAACCGGACCGCAAGAGGCACAATCCTCCGCAGCCTAAAGCCAAGAGGCTTCGCTGGTGGAGGGCTGGATACGCGTAGTCAGCTCTGGACCCTCACATATCTGAATGAGACATGTTCCTGAATTAGCTTGAGGGCACAGCAAACTGCTCCACCAAGTGTACTACAGCGGCACCACTCGTTTGACCGCCCGAACGCGGATGTTGTCCACATAAGACAGTCCGGGGATGGTACGGCAGGGCGGGAGCGGAAAGCCTTGGTTCATGGCCATTTTGAAGCTCTCCATATCCACTTTTGTCCTCGCCGTAACCCTGGCCGGAATCCCCGGCGCCACATCGCCGGCAGAGGCGCGGTGGAGCTGGCCCCTCTCCCCTGAACCCGCCGTCCTTCGGACGTTCGATCCGCCGGACAAGCCGTGGCTAAGCGGACACCGCGGCGTGGACCTGGGGCAAGCGTTCGACGGCGCTACGGTCACCGCGCCGTCCGATGGCGTGGTGACCTTTGCCGGCGTCGTGGTTGACCGTCCGGTCCTGACGATCGATCATGGCGAGGGCCTACGCAGCAGCTTTGAGCCGGTGACCAGTGATCTGAAGCCTGGAGATACGGTTCGCAAAGGCCAGGCGATTGGCTCCCTGGCCTCCGGACACTGCAGCCCCACAGCTTGCCTGCATTGGGGCGTCCGCCGCGGCGAGGATTACGTCAACCCTTTGGGATTCGTGGAGGACCTGAGGCCATCCATCCTGCTGCCGCTGGAATAGAGGGCAGGAACGGGAGCCTGGTATCTAGACGATGGCAGAAAACCTACACGATGGCCGAGACTCCCGTGATAGCCCGCCCAGTCACCAGGGTGTTGATCTCGTGCGTGCCTTCATAGGAGTAGATGGCCTCGGCATCGGAGAAGATCTTGGCCATTTCGTAGTCCGTGACAATGCCATTGCCGCCCAGGATTCCGCGGCCAAGGGCAACACTTTCCCGCATACGTGCGGTAGTGAACGCCTTCGCCAAGGCTGACTGCTCGTCCTTTGCAACCCCCGCGTCCTCAAGCTGGGCCAAACGCACCATCATGCCCATTGATGCCACCGCGTTGCCCAGGATCTGAACCAACTGGTTCTGCACCAGCTGGAAGGCCGCCAAGGGCCTGCCAAATTGCTGGCGCTCCACGGCGTACGATCGGGCAACATCGAAGGCGGCGAGCTGAAGCCCCACCGCCTGCCAGGCGACGGCGAGCCGGGTCACCTTGAGGACTTTGTTGGTATCGCGGAAGCTGTTGGCGTTGGCCAGCTTGAAGAAGTCCGGCACCACCACGTTGTCCAGGATGATGTCCGCGTTCTGAACGGTACGCAGGGAGATCTTGTTCTCGATCTTGCTTGCCGAGTATCCGGGCAGCGAGGTGTCCACGAGGAATGCCTTGACTTGGTTGTCTTCCACATCCTTGGCGTAGATGACCACCCAATCGGAGAACGTGGCGTTGCCGATCCATCGCTTGGCACCGTTGAGGATCCAGTGGCCCCCATCGCGCCGTGCGGTGGTCCGGGTACCACCGGCCACATCCGAACCACCCAGAGGCTCGGTCAGGCCGAAGGCGCCGATCTTCTTCAGGGAGTAGATGTCCGGAAGCCAGGCATCCTTCTGCTCCTGGGAAGCGAGGGCTTCGATGGAGCCGGTGAACAGTCCATCATGCACGCCCATGAACGTCGCAATGGAAGCATCGGCGCGGGTCACTTCCGCATGGAGAATGCCCGCGAAGAGGTTCGAATAGCCTTGCCGACGCACAGGGCTGACAAGGTCAATCTCCGCCAACTTGGGGATGAGCTCCATGGGAAATTCAGCACGGTTCCAGCAATCCACGGCGATGGGCTTGACCTCGCGGGCCAGGAATTCGCGAACCTCGGCCAGGCGGTCCCGCTCCTTCCCCGTCAGCAGCTGCTCAAAGGCGTAGAAGTCACCATCGGCATAAGGGAGGTTGTTGGCATCGAATGCAGCGTTGGACATGTGCGCTCCTTCAAGGGTGGTCACCTGCGACCACGTCACGGCCCCGGAAGTTACCGGCGAGTAGTAAGTTACTGATGAGTAACATACCGCAGTTGCACGGTTCACCGCAACGAGACGACTGGAGTAATTCAGGCTTCAGGGATTTTCACAGCGGGATCCCTTACCCGGCGATGGCGCACAGCGGGAACACAAAGGAGCCGTGGCCGACGTATGAAACGCCAACCACGGCTCCCGTGTAAAGGTAGGGCTACTCGGACTTGAACCGAGGACCTTAGGATTATGAGTCCCGCGCTCTAACCAGCTGAGCTATAGCCCCGTGACGCCCCTCCAGCCGCTGAGAAGCAGCAGTCGGGGCAAATGCACTCTAGCAATACTAATAGCTACTCGAGAGTGCTTTTGTCACACCACCATGTCCTCGTAGGAAGCCCCGCGGTAGAGGTCCTCGAACGTCTGAAGGGTGCCGTTGATGCTGTGCGGCTCCACCATTTCGCGGCTCACCTTGCCCATGGCTTTCAGTTGGTCCTCGGGAAGTTCCACCAGCTTGGTGATCTTCGCTGCGAGCTCCGTGCTGTCGTTCGGTGTGAAGAGGTATCCGTTTTCGCCGTCGCGGACCAGATGCGGGAGTGCCATGGCATTGGCCAACAGCACCGGAGTGGAGGCAGACATGGCTTCGAGCGTCACCAACGATTGAAGTTCTGCAGTGCCGGGCATGCAGAAAATGTCGGCCTTGATGTAGGCCTCGCGCAGCTCTTCATCGCTTGCCAGTCCAAGGAATTTCACCCGATCCCCTAAGCCAAGCCTGGCAACCTGTGCTTCCAGGGCCGGGCGGACTTCCCCGCCGCCCACGATCTCAAGGTGGACGTTGAGTTCCCGCGGGGTCTTGGCAATGGCGTCGATGAGCACATTGACGTGCTTCTCTTCCGCAAGGCGTCCCGCGAAAAGAACCGTGGGATTGGCATGGGGTTCGATTGTCTCGCCCGGCTGAAGCTCATAGGCTGCGGAGTCGATGCCGTTGGACAGGGGCAGGACCTTACGGAGGAACGCGTGCTGGTGCATGGCCTTGGCCGCCAGAGGGGTAGGTGTTGTGACGACGTCCGCCTGGCCCATCACCTTGCCCATATCCTTCCAGGAGATACGGCCCACGATGTCCTTGAACCACTGCGGGAAAGGCAGGAACGGATTCAGGTTTTCAGGCATGAAGTGGTTGGTGGCAACAACCCTGATGCCACGCTTTACGGCCTCGTACAGTACGTGTTCGCCAATCATGTAATGGCTTTGAATGTGCACCACGTCCGGTTGGACCTTGTCGAACAGGAGGGTGATTTCTTTCTTGATTTCCCAAGGAAAGCAGATGCGGAAGTATTCGTGGGTGAACACTCCATGCGAGCGGAGGCGGTGCACTGTGGCCTCGTCACGGAACTCCGTGTAGCTCTTGCCTGTGTCCGGACGGCAGGCCAACACGTGCACGTTGTGTCCGCGCGCGGTCATTCCCTTGGCCAGGCGGTAGCCGAACTGCGCAGCACCGTTCAAGTGCGGCGGGTAGGTATCCGCCGCGATCAGGATGGTAAGGGGTTTGTTGGTGTCGGGAATGGTCACGTGGAGAACTCCTGATGGTCACGGTGCGGAACAGCCTTGAACGGGTCAATGCTGTGGTGTCGCCGGGTTGCCGGACCGCTGGGAAGCGGTGGCGCAAGTTAAAGCTTTGCCTAGGCCTTCCGGTTTGCAGCCGCCTTCGCGTCCTTCTTACGCTTGGTGACTTCCGGGTGGTGCCGGCTCAAGGCAATAACCCCCACGATAGCAAGGGAAGCTGCGGCGGCCATGCCGATTGCCATCACAGGCTGGACATCGGGACGAAGCTCACCAAGAATGACGATGCCGATAGCGATACCCACCATGGGGTCCACCACGGTGAGTCCGGCAATAACCAGATCCGGGGGGCCGCCTGAATACGCGCTTTGGACGAACCAGGAACCAAGGCCGCCGGCCGCCGCGATGGCAATGAGCGTGTACCACTGCACGTTGAGCAGGAACAGGCCGTTGGGATCCAGGAGGTGCTTGCCGATGATCCGGGTCAGGACGGCCACGAAGCCAAACAGTACACCCGCTCCCACAATGTATATGAAGGCGCTCATGCGGTGTTTGAACAACACTGCAAGGGTGCCGAAAAGCCCCACGGCCAGGGCCAGGAGCAGCACGATTGTCAGTTCGTCTTCAGCGTTAACATGGTGGTTTTCCTGCGTGACGTTAACTGCCAGGAGTACGAACAAAGCGGATCCGGTGACGCAGGCGGTGATGGCAACCACGGTGGCGCGGTTGATGCTCAGGCCTTGGTCCTTGGCATTGACTACGGTGGTAATGACCAGTGCGATCGCACCAATGGGCTGTACCACCGTCAGGGGTGCCGATACGAGGGCGATCGCATTCATCACCATGCCAAGGCACAACAGCAAGAGCCCGAGCATCCATCGGGGGTTGCGCAGAAGCCGCAGGAACCCGTTGGAGCTCAGGGCCAGGCCGCCGGTATCGGCCTTGACCGCGCTTCCTTGGCGTTGGGCACCAATGGCAAGGAAAAAGGCGCCAAGTACGGCAAGGAAAACCGCCAGCCACACCATCAGCCGTGTCCGCCGTCGTTGGCCCGCAGTTCTTTGCCTTTTCGCAGGATGGCCCAGTAGTAGTTGTAGGCCGCAATCCAGTGGCCCAGCAGGCCGAGGCCGAGGAAGACCCAAGCGGCGGCGAAGTAAGCGTCGGTGTAGGGAATCGGCAATTTGGAAAGTACCAGCAACGGCGTGCCCACCAGCAGGAGCCCGGTGCGGATCTTGCCGATGATGCTGACAGGAAGGTCTGGATGGCTGCGGAAGTAAATCAGCGAGGCAATGGCAAGAATGGCGTCAGGCACCACCAGCGCGGCCAGATACCACCACTGCACGACGCCGGCGATCGCCAAAGTGATGGCAACGGCTATGAGCGCGGCCCGGTCCGCCAGGGGGTCCAGGATCCTGCCCAATTTGGAGGTTTGGTCGTAGCGGCGGGCGATATAACCATCCACCCAGTCCGTGCTGCCCATGATGACCAGGACGAGCACAGCGAAGCCATATTCCTTCTGCCACAGGACCAACCACACAAAGAGCGGAACGCCCATGAAGCGCAGAACGGTGAGCACATTGGGAACAGTAAAGACGAGGTCGTGGTCCACCTGGGGACGGTCCGGATGCGAACCAGCACCGATGAACCTCATGGTGTCCCCCTTTCCTCTCCTCCAGTGTGTGCGGTACCGCGGCAGGCTGCTACTTCTTCAGCAGCTTCCGCAGGGCAACCACGAAGACTGCAGCCGCGGCGGCGAAAGCCACGAGGTCCTTCCATCGGGAAGCAAGGCGTCCGGTGAGGTCCTCGGGGACGGCCTCCCCAAGGTCAGCGAACTTCTCCGAAGCAAAGTCCTTTCCCTCCTGGAGTTTCATGGTGGCTGTTCCCAGCAAAGCCTGGCCCTGCTTCTTGACGTCCAACTGCTCGCCAAGTTCATCGCGCACGCCGGTGAGGTGTTCGCGCCGCTTGTTCAGGCGCAGGCGAAGTTCTGCCTCCGTGGGCGCCTTGGCTGCGTCCGCTTCCTTGGCCGCTTCCTTTGCAGCCTTTTCTGCCTTCGCCTTTTCGGCGGCAGCTTCCTTGGCGGCTTTCTCCGCCTTGGCAGCGGGCGAATTGGGATCCAGGATCGATTCGTCGAAGGCCGAGCCCTCCTTCGCAATTCCGAGATCGTGCTTGAGTCCACGGATGGTGTCTTCCGGGATCAAGGGCATGGCCTTCTTGAACTTGGCGACGCCGATCAAGGCTCCGAGCGCGACGATCACGAGAAAGACCGCTGCGACGATCAACGCTGCAAGCCAGCCCGGCATGATGGTAGCCAAACCGAGAATCGCGGCCACCACCAGCGCGATCACCAGGAGGGACATGAAAACAAGGGCTACGCCAAAGAACGCTCCGGCCACCCCAACCTGGGTGGCCTTGCGCTTGAGTTCGACCTTGGCAAGGGCGATTTCATCGTTGAGTTGCCTGGGAGCCAAACGGGCAACGAGCTTGAGGGTCTTCGGCAAAGTACGGATGGCTGGTCGCGTGCTGGTCCGGCCGGTGTGACGTCCACTCATTGGGTTCCGCCTAACTGCTTCCTCTGGGCATCGTGTCGGGCGAACGCGGCCGGAAAAAGATCGCCGCGGGCACCTGTCCTCAAAACTATCATTCAGGTTCCGGCTCAACTTTCGCCGATGACACCGCGGCGCGCCTGACGTAGCTGCATAAATATGATGTGACGGCCATAGGATAGATGATCGTGACCAATCCAATTGCTCCGGGCGATTCCCTGAGCCGACGCGAAAAGCTTGTCTACATTGTCCTTCTCGGTGCCCTGACCGCTCTGGGGCCCTTCACGGTGGATCTCTACCTTCCTGCGTTTCCTGCGCTGGAGGAGAGTTTTGGCGTATCAGCCACGGCGATCCAGCTGACACTGACCGGCACCACCGTTGGGTTTGGCCTTGGACAGTTGGTGGTTGGTCCCTTCAGCGACAAGTTTGGCCGTCGCCTGCCCTTGATCCTGGCCACTGCACTGCATATTGGATCTTCGTTGGGCGCTGCATTGGCTACGGACATTGGGTTCCTGTCCCTCTTCCGTGTGCTCATGGGTATCGGCGCCGCGGGTGGAGGCGTTGTCGCAATGGCCATGGTCCGGGACTTGTTCCACGGCTATTCGATGGTCCGCATGTTCTCCCGGATGTCCTTGGTCAACGGGCTTGCCCCGATCCTGGCCCCAATCATCGGTTCCCAGTTGCTGCTGGTGTTCCCGTGGCCCGGCATCTTCTACTTCCTGGCTTGCTACGGCACGTTGGTGATACTGGCCGCGATCTTCTTCATTCGCGAAACCCTCCCGGCGGAACGGCGCGGGAAATCCACAGTCACGGTGCGGCAGCGGTACAAGACGGTGCTGACGGACCGGATCTTCGTGGGCATGTTGATGGTAGGCAGCCTCAACTTCGGTGGTTTGTTCGCCTACCTCTCTGCCTCCACGTTCCTGTTCCAGAACATTTACGAATTCTCTCCCCAGGAATACGGCCTCCTCTTTGGCGTCAATTCGCTGGGCATCGTGGCGGGCGTCCAGATCAGCTCAAGGTTGATCCGGCGCGTGGCTCCACAGTGGATTGTGGCCGGAGCCACGGTGTTCATGCTGCTGATGGCGGCCCTGATTATCGTGCTCGATCTCCTGCACGTGGGTCTCTGGGGCATCCTGATTCCGCTGTGGTTCTACATTTGCGCTACAGGCTTCCTGTTCCCCTGCGTCCAGGTCCTCTCCCTGGCGAACCATGGAGCCCAAGCGGGGACGGCGGCATCGCTCCTGGGCGCAGCGCAATTCATGATGGCGGGCATTGTCCCCCCTGTGGTCGGCTGGCTCGGTGTCGATTCAGCGGTACCCATGGGCGCGGTCCAGGCTGTCTGCATCACCGGAGCCATTGCCGCACTGTGGCTGGTGGTCCGGCCTCGGACTGTCCCTTCAATCCACTAGTCCCGTCAATCCATTAGTACGGCATTCCCCAGAACCGGACCATAGGCTGTGACCATGACCAAGAAACCGCACCGCAACGGCAGGGGCCTTTTCCTCGGGGCCCTGCTTGGCGCCGTCGTCGGGGCACTGTTGGGCCGCCTCGCTGGGAGTGCGCTGTTCGGGGCGATACTTGGCGCCGTCATTGGAGCGGCCCTGCTGTACCGGGTGAACCCGGGCCCCTGGAATCGGGACTAACCGTAACCGGGTCCATCGGCCCCGGGTCTATCGGCCCGCGTAAGCCCTCCCCTTACGGCGCCTGGCAGGGCAGAATGGTGGCCAGCCGGGGGTTTCCCCCGCTTCGCCGGTGAAGGGGACATCACATGAGTGCGGCTGTGGGATATCGGGGCACTGTTTATGGCCTGGCGACCGTACGGCGGCTGCCGGTGACCTTGGGACTCGTGCTGTTCCTTTGGGTTGTCGGGGCAGTTACAGGGAGCCTGATCGCCGGCCCCAACGAGGCACTCCTGGAACAAGTCGGGCTGGGTTTGGCGCTGGATCCGGGGCCGGGTTGGTCCATCTTCACATCATCTTTCTTCGCCACCTCCCTGCTCGACTATCTGGCGTGCACCGTGATGATCCTGGTGGGCGTGGGTATCGCCGAGCGCACCATGGGTCCATGGCTGGCCCTGGCAGCATTTATTTTTGGTTCTGCCCTGAGCGCCTTGGTGTTGATGGGGCTGGTTGCTTTTGGAACGGACAACAGCGACCAATGGCTTAGTTTCCTGGGTGGCGAGTACGTTGTGGGCGCTTACGGTGGTGCCGCCGCCGCGTTGGGATGTTCGACGACGGCGCTGGAGGCACTGTGGCGTCGTCGCCTCCGGACGTGGTTGCTGGCCGCCACGCTGATGTTCGCGTTGTTTGTGGGCGTCGCACAAACACTCCAGGCCCTGGCCGGCGCTGTCATCGGCATTCTGGCCGGTTGGGCCGTTCAGGCCCTGGTGCTGCGGCGACGTGCGGGCTCGCTTCATTCCTCGAGTCTTCGTGAGACCCGGTTCCTTGTGGGCACCGTGGTGGGTGTCTTCGCCCTGGGCCCCTTGCTCACCCAGTTAACGGGCACGTTGGAGGTGGGGCCGCTTTCTGTGGTTTCCGAGGTGATGCTGCAAGCAAGCCCCAGCGTGGACGAAGTGAAGGAAGCCTGCGACAACGACAAGAGCTGCGTCACGCTGCAGAGCGTTGTGGGTGTGCAGAGTTTCGGCGCCACCATCCTGTCAGTGATCCCGGTGCTGTTGCTGCTTGTCTGTGCTGAGGGGCTGCGCCGGGGTCGCCGCCTCGCCTACAGACTAACCCTGGTCATCCAGCTCTACCTGGCGTTCGTGACGAGCGTGGCAATCCTGCAGTACGTGACGGATCCGGAAGTGACACTGGGCAATGACGACATCGGTTACCTCCTGCTCTATGCCGTTCCCGCTATTCTGGCGCCGCTGATCATCGCGGTCCTGCTGGTGATCAACCGCCACAAATTCCGGGTGGAATCCAGCGACGCCGGATATCGCGTCCTGGGCAGGACAACCCTCATCATGGCTGCTGTGGCGGCGGCCCTCTACGTGGTCTTCTGGTTCGTAGAAGGGAACCCGGGCCGCTCATCCCTGTGGGACCTCGCAGGCCAATTGACCCATATCCTGGTCCCCTTCCCCGTTCCCTTCGTCGTTGAACTGCCGCAGGGACTGCTGAGCACAGTTCTTTACGGACTGGGCGGGGACGTTATCTGGCTCTGCATCCTTTTGATGGTCCTGAACAATTTCCAGCGGTTCCGGACGCTGGCAAAGGACCCTGCTGCGGATCTGGGACACACCCGTGAATTGCTTCACGACGGCGGGGGCACCTTGTCCTGGATGGCCCTGTGGGACAACAACCAATACTGGTTCACTCCGGACAGGAGGGCCGGCCTCGCCTACCAAGTGCACAACGGAGTGGCACTGACGGTGGCGGGCCCGTTCGGGGCCCGCCAGCACCACACCGAGGCTGCGACAGGCTTCCTGGCGCATTGCGCGGCACTTGGCCTCACACCGTGCTTCTACTCGGCCACGGCGGAGCTTGACGAGGCCATCCTCCCCCGTGGCTTCCGCAAACTGGAGGTGGCGGAAGAAACCCTGCTGAACATCCAGGCCATGACGTTCAAAGGCAAGGAATGGCAGAACGTCAGGACCGCGCTGAACAGGGCTGAGAAGCTGTCCATCAAGGACCACTGGTACCACTACGCGGAAATGCCACCGGGGATCCGGGCACAACTGGCCGAAATCTCGGAAGAGTGGGTGGCGGACAAGGCCCTCCCCGAGATGGGGTTCACGTTGGGCGGACTCGATGAACTGAAGGATCCCGAAGTCATGTGTTGCGTGGCGGTGGACGATGATGGCTTGGTCCATGGGGTCACGAGCTGGCTGCCGGTCTTTACCGACGGCGTCGTGTCGGGTTGGACCTTGGACTTCATGCGCCGCCGAACCACCGGATTCAAGGGCGTCATGGAATTCCTGATCGCCTCTGCCGTTACGCACTTCAAGGACGACGTTCCTCGAATCTCGCTGTCAGGCTCCCCGCTGGCCAATACAGGGGCCGGGACGGACGACGGTGACCACAGTGCCTTGGACCGGGTCCTGGCAATGCTGGGCAATGCACTGGAACCTATGTACGGCTTCAAGTCCCTGGCAGCTTTCAAATCGCGGTTCCAGCCCGAGCACCGCACTCTTTACATGTATTACCGGGACCCGCTGGCCCTGCCTTCCATTGGTCTTGCCGTTGGCTCGGCGTACTTGCCGGGGTTGTCCCGCGCACAGAGCGCCGGTTTGCTGCGGCAAATGGTTGCCCGGGAACCAGCCGCATGACCGCCGCCGGACAGACGCGGCCGTCATGAAGGGCCTCCTGGAAATCGAGATCAGCGGGCCGGTGGTCATGACGATAGCCGTGGTCATCGGCGTCGGGCTTTTCCTGTTGCTGTTCCTCAGGCCGTCTTCGCGCTGGGTCATCACCGCGCTCGTTGGCATTCTGGTAACAGCAGCGCTGGGCTGGTTTACGGTCTGGATCGTGGAGGATGTCCTGGACGTCTTCCACGTGGGCCTGACACCTCGCGTGTGGTTCTGGGTGATCACCGGCTTCGCTGCCCTTGGGCTGGCCGTGGTTAGTTTTCGCCACAGTCCCCGGTGGCGGAAGGTGGTGGCGGCGATATCGATTCCTGTGTTCCTCCTGGTTACTGCGCTGGGCGTCAACATGGAGTTCGGGCTCAACAGGACCCTGGGCTCAGCGCTGGGGATCTCCACTGAGGAAGCCATCCAACTGAGCAAGCCGGACCCGGACGCTCCCCTTCCTTCCGGGCCCCTCTGGCAGAACTGGAAACCACCAGCCAACATGCCAACAAAGGGCGAGGTGGGAACGCAGGTCATTCCAGCCACCGCCTCGGGTTTCAATGCCCGCCCTGCCGGGATCTACCTGCCGCCTGCAGCCCTGACGGAGAACCCTCCCCGTTTGCCCTTGTTCGTCCTCATGATGGGCCAGCCGGGCCTCCCTGATCCCCAGTACGTTTCGGCCGCGTTGGACGAATTTGCTGCGAAGAACAACGGCTTGGCGCCCGTCGCGATCGTGGCCGACCAGATCGGACCGGATCAAGACGACACTCTGTGCCTGGACACAGCCAAGTACGGAAACGTGGAGAAGTACATCAACGTTGACGTGGTGAACTGGGCCAAGGCGAACCTGAACATCCTCCCGGACCGCGACCATTGGACCATCGCCGGATACTCCAACGGCGGGCAGTGCGCCATCTCCTTTGCCCTCAAATACCCGAAGATGTGGGGCAATGTGGTGGACATCTCAGGCGAGGAGTTTCCCGGGGCGGAGGACCCTGCAGGCAACCTGGCAGAGATCTTTAGCGGCAACCAGGCAGCCTATGACGCACAGAAACCCATCAACATCATGAAGGGTAAGCAATTTCCAGACACCACAGCCGTTTTCACCGTGGGCTCGGATGATGTGACCTATGTTGCAGCTGCGAAGGCTGTCTCCGCGGCTGCAAAAGCTTCCGGAATGACGGTGACCTATTACGAGGTGCCAAATGGCGGGCATGTAGGCATCGCATTGAACGCTGGCCTGACAAAAGGGTTCGAGGTGCTGTATCCCAGGCTTGGTTTGTCCGGCTAGGCAGGGCCTGTTGCCGGCCCGCCCCCGGCGATAAAGTTGAGATGTGCCACATTGGCAAGAGCTGCAGCCGCTTCCGGCACCTTGGCAGCGTCGGGATGAACGCATCCTGCCGCTGTGGTGGGACCGTTTGTGCTCTGTGACCAGTCCCCAGTCTGCGGCACTGTATGCAGCCGGCCTTTTCACGGACGATCGCCGCCGGCCTATCGCCCAGTGGTACAACCCCGAAGCCGACGCCGCGTTGCTGGTTGCCCCGGAGACCTCACCTGAGTGGCCGGTCCAGCGGTTTGGAATCTTCTATGCGCCCCCGGGCGGAGGTTTCACCCGCGTCTACTCCGCACCCCATGAATGGCATCCGCGCGAACCGCGGACACCGCCGACCGAACAGGAAGCCTTCCTGGCGGCCGTGGCCGAAGCGGCACGGTTCCTCCAGGTCGAGATGGATTTTGTGTAAAAAAGTGGACCCCGCACCAGTACGAAACCGGTGCGGGGTCCTTGCGCTCCTCCGACTGGACTTGAACCAGTAACCCTTCGATTAACAGTCGAATGCTCTGCCAATTGAGCTACGGAGGAATGAAGCGGTTATGACTTTAGCAAAGGTTTTATGCGAATGCGAATCGGCCGGAGATACCCCCTGGGGGTATAAAAATACCCCCGTTCCGAGACTCCGAAACGGGGGTATTGTGCGCTCCTCCGACTGGACTTGAACCAGTAACCCTTCGATTAACAGTCGAATGCTCTGCCAATTGAGCTACGGAGGAATGAAGCGGTTACTAGCTTAACAGGGCCCCGCCGGAAAACGAAATCGAGCCTCCAAGCCCCTTCCGACAGCCCTCGGCAGAGACCGTCACGAGTCTGAACGCAGGGCTCGACGCTGCATTTCCAACATCATCAGTTCCCGGTTCAGGCGCTGGAATTCCTCGGGAAATGCAGTTGCGTCAAGGCGCTGCAGCTGGCCCATCTTGTCCGCTTTAATGCGGGTGATCTGCAGTTCGAAAAGCCTCGCCAAAATGTCCCGGCAATAGCGTTGCATGGCCTCCGGGGTACTGGCCGGCAAAGGCGTTACCGCCAACTCAGAAACCAAGGGCCGAAGAGGCTCCGGGACTTCCTGCCGGATGTGCTCCACCCATGCCACGGGATCAGCCGCGTGGGCCAGTCCTGTGGCACGCACGGCTGCGTGGACCGCCGCGTAGGCAGGAGTAGCAAAATGGGACGCCTCAAAGCGCTCCCATGCCCCGTCGCCCAGGACTGAGGGCTCCTGGAGGACCACTTCCAGTGCTTGGCGCTCCATCCCTGCCACGGGGTCCCGCGGGTCGGGACGGTTGAAGACCTGACCGCTCGACGCCTGACCGTTCGACGATGCGGCCGTCGTCGTGGATTGCTCCACAGCGCCGGACTGAGCCCCGCCGGACGGAGCAGCGCCGGATGCCGCGCGCTTGGCTGCGGCCCCGACGTAGCGGCTGACTTCCTCAATCGGCATGCCCAACCAGCCAGCGAGTTCGCGGATGTAGGCGGGACGGATGGCGGAGTCGCGGATTTGTGCCACAACGGGCGCCGCTTCCCGCAGCGCTGCGACGCGACCTTCTACCGTGTCCAGGTTGTGCCTGCGGAGCGAGGCCCGGATCGCGAACTCGAAGAGCGGCTTCCTGCTGTCGATGAGTTCGCGTACTGCGGCATCGCCCTTGAGTTGACGAAGATCACAGGGATCAGCGCCAGTGGGCTCTACCGCGACGTACGTTTGCGCGACGAATCGTTGGTCTTCCTCGAAGGCGCGGAGGGCGGCCTTCTGGCCGGCGGCGTCTCCGTCGAAGGTGAAGACCACTTCTCCCCCGGTGCCGTCGTCCGAAAGCAGGCGCCGGGCGATCTTGATGTGTTCGGTGCCGAACGCCGTGCCGCAGGTGGCGACCGCCGTCGTGACTCCTGCGAGGTGACAGGCCATGACGTCGGTGTACCCCTCAACCACCACCAGTTGCCGGTCCTTGGCGATGTTGCGCTTGGCGATGTCGATCCCGTAGAGGACCTGGGACTTTTTGTAGAGCGTGGTTTCAGGCGTGTTCAGGTACTTTGGACCCTGATCGTCCTCGTAGAGCTTCCGGGCGCCGAAGCCGATGGTGTCCCCGGCGATGTCCCGGATGGGCCAGATGAGCCTGCCACGGAAGCGATCGTAAATGCCCCGGTTTCCTTCAGAAAACATGCCCGTCAGCTTGAGTTCAGCATCGGTAAACCCACGGCCGCGCAGGTGCTTAAGGAGCGAATCCCACCCCTGCGGCGCATAGCCCACGCCGAAGTGTTCGGCCGCCGCGCGGTCAAAGCCCCTGCCATCGAGGAAGTTGCGGCCCTCGGCGGCTCCGGGCGTCAGCAACTGGGCGCGGAAGAACTCGTCGGCGATCTTGTGGGCATCCAGGAGGCGCTGGCGCTTGCCCACTTCTTCGCGGCTCGGACCGGTGCCGCCGTCCTCGTAACGCAGCTCGTAGCCGATCCTGGCGGCCAGCTTTTCCACTGCCTCGTGGAAGGAGCTGTGGTCCATTTTCTGGACGAAGGAGATGGCATCCCCGTCTTCGCCGCAGCCGAAGCAGTGATATCTGCCCACTTGGGGGCGCACAGTGAAGGATGGTGAGCGTTCGTCGTGGAAGGGGCACAGGCCCTTGAAGCTACCCAAGCCAGCACTCTTCAGGGTGACGTAACCGTCAACGACTTCCTTGATATCCGTGCGCTGGCGTACTTCGTCGATATCTTCACGTTTGATCAAGCCAGCCACGTGACCATCCTAGCCGCTCGAGCTTGGCGTCCCGTCAGAGTGCCGGTGCTACCAGAGTGACGGGAGGCTCCCCACCAGGCGCTCGTACATGGCCAGGGCTGAACCATCCGTCAGCGACGCCACCTGGTCAATGACTACCCGCAGCCGCGCACCGTCGTCGGCAGCGTCGCGCCAGTCAGCAGCGAACATCGGTTCGAGGTGGCGGTCGCCTGTGGCGTTCAGGACGCCCACCAAGGCGTGCAGGACTTCGCGCTGGCGTTCGTAGACGGGCTGGCGGTGATCCGTGGAAATGACGAACGTGGTGGCCAGGCCCTTCAGGACCGCGATTTCGGTCACGGTGTCCTCCGGGACCATCAGCTCGGCGCCATAGCGGGTCAGGTTTGCGGGGCCAAAATGGTCACGCGTGGTTTCCATGGCGCTCTGGCAGAACCGGCCGATGAGCTGGCTGGTCATATCCTTCAGCGCTGCCATGGACTTTCGGCTGCCATCGGCCTCGCGGACCCACACCGTGGTGGCCTCAAGCCTGGCAAGGGCAGCATCAATGTCAGCAGGATCGTTGTGTGGGAGGTACCACTGCTTGGTGTAGCCCACGACGCGGGCGCGGTGGTCCGGATTTTCCATCCACTTCAGTTGGAAGTGGCCGGCAACAATTGCGTCCTCGACGTCATGGACCGA
The DNA here is from genome assembly GCF_056395565.1 of Paenarthrobacter sp. 10L412. NCBI lineage: Bacteria > Bacillati > Actinomycetota > Actinomycetes > Micrococcales > Micrococcaceae > Paenarthrobacter > Paenarthrobacter sp. 10L412. The sequence continues at coordinate 169,259 of NZ_JBFTJT010000002.1, forward strand.
ATAGGAAATATCGTCCGCGAGGTCCATCACCTGGGCCTCGATGCAGGAGCGGTTACCGGGAGCGCCCTCACGCAGCCATTCGAACACGGGAAGATCGTCCTCATAGGCGCCGAACTTGCTGGTGCGGTGGCCATGGATAACGGGGGCGTCGACGGCGGACCACGGGTACTTGGACGCAGCATCCAGGCTGGCGCGGGTCAGGTTGAGCCCGGCGGGCCTGCCATCCTCGGCAAGGACTTTCGGTTCCAGGCGCGTCAACAACCTCAACGTCTGCGCGTTGCCTTCGAACCCTCCAATAGTGTGTGCCACCTCATTCAGGGCAGACTCACCGTTATGGCCGAACGGTGGATGGCCGAGGTCATGGCTAAGGCACGCAGTATCCACGACGTCCGGATCGCAGCCCAGCGAACGGCCAAGTTCACGGCCTACCTGCGCAACCTCCAGGCTGTGCGTCAGACGGGTGCGGACGAAATCGTCCGTATCCGGAGCAACAACCTGCGTTTTTGCGCCCAGCCGTCGCAGGGCGGAGGAATGCAGGACCCGTGCCCGGTCGCGTTCAAAATCGGAGCGGTACGTAGTCTTTCGCGGCTCTTCCACCCACCGCGCAGAATCCGCTTCGGTGTAGCCCGGAATTGCCAGCACGTAGTCGTGCGCCGTTCCAGTGCGGCCCAGCATCGCTTCGGTTCCCATGGGTATCTGCCTCCTTCAAGCGCCGTTGTAATGGTGCCTCTTGAGCCAGTCTTACACGTGTGAAGCTAGCCGCCTGACACGTCCAGCTCTGCTGCGGAGATTTCGGCACTCTGTTCCGCGTTCAGTTGACGGCTCATGAGCCAATCCTTGGGCAGCGCTGGCTTCTTCGGTGATCCGGCACGGCCGCGCGGACCCTCGGAATCGATGCCCGGATACGGCAAATCCATGTCCAGCTCTTCAAGGAGTCCGCGCAGGACCTCAAGGGTGGGAACCGTGGCCAGCTTGGCGCGAAGCTCCCCGCCAACTACGTAACCCTTGAAGTACCAAGCCATGTGCTTTCGGATTTCCCGCAGTGCCTTGTACTCATCGTTGCCGAAGGTCTCCACCATGAGCTCTGCGTGACGGTAGACGCCTTCGGCGACCTCCCGCAGGCCCGGACGGTGCCGCTGGTCGCTGCCTTCGAATGCCGCCTGCAGATCGCCGAACAGCCACGGTCGTCCCTGGCAACCACGGCCTACCACTACGCCGTCCACACCGGTTTCCCGAACCATACGGACAGCGTCCTCTGCGGACCAGATGTCACCGTTTCCCAGGACCGGAATGTCAGGCAGCGCCTCACGAAGGCGGGCGATGGCGGACCAGTCAGCCTGCCCGGAATAGAACTGGGCGGCGGTGCGGCCGTGAAGGGCGACGGCGGCCACTCCCGCATCGCGGGCGATCCGTCCGGCGTCGAGGTACGTCAGGTGGTCCTCGTCAATGCCCTTGCGCATCTTGATGGTCAGCGGGATGCCACCCTTGGAGGCTTCCTTCACGGCGGTCTGCACGATCGACGTGAACAGATCGATCTTCCAGGGCAGCGCGGAACCGCCACCCCGGCGGGTGACCTTGGGCACCGGGCAGCCGAAGTTGAGATCGATGTGGTCAGCCCGGTCTTCCTCGACGAGCATGCGGACTGCCGCGCCGACCGTTACGGGGTCAACACCGTAGAGCTGCACGGAACGCACTTTCTCGTCCTCATCGTGCGAGATGATGCGCAACGATTCCGGAGTCCGTTCCACCAGCGCACGCGATGTCACCATCTCAGCCACGTACAGGCCACCACCGTATTCACGGCAGAGCCTGCGGAAGGCTGAGTTGGTGATGCCCGCCATGGGGGCAAGGATCACGGGAGTGTCCACGGTGATCCCACCGAGCTGCAAAGGCGGAAGCTCAAGCTTTGGGGCAGGGGGCGTTGCTACTACAGTCACCCATCCATTGTTGCAAATCAGGGCAAATCGACTATCGAGAGACTTTTGGGCATGGCGCGTTCCGGCGGCTGTTCCGGAAATTGCCTACAGGAGCCAGCCGTTATCGGCTGCGATTCGTACGGCCTCGGCTCGTGTCCTTCCGCCGGTCTTGGCCATCGCCGCAGAGAGGTAGTTACGCACGGTCCCTTCGGAAAGGATTGCTGCTTTGGCAATGTCCGCCACAGTCCCACCGGCAGCGGCAGCCCTCAGCACTTCCGTCTCGCGCAGAGTCAGCGGGCTGTCGCCGGATGTCAAGGATTCTGCAGCCAGTGCCGGATCCACCACGCGAAGCCCACGGTGAACGCGACGCACGGCCTCGGCGAGCTGCCGCGCCGGCGTGTCTTTGACGACGAAGCCGGATGCCCCGGCCTGCATGGCTCGTTTGAGGTAGCCGGGCCGACCAAAGGTGGTAACCATCAGCACCCGGCACAAGGGCGCCGCCCGGCGGACGGCAGCGGCTGCGCTGATTCCGTCCAGTCCCGGCATCTCGACGTCCAGCATTGCGACGTCTGCGGAATACTCCACCACCGCATCGGCGACTCCTGTCCCATCGCCCAGTTCCGCAACCACCTCGATGTCCGGCTCCAATCCCAGCAAGGCCACCAGGGCACCCCGCACCAGCGCTTGATCGTCTGCGATCACCAATCGGATGCTCATACGTCAACTGCCAATCTGAAACCTCCAAGTTCGCTGGGGCCGATGCTGGCGCTTCCGCCTGCCATGGCCGCCCTCTCCCGTATTCCGGCCAGTCCGCTGCCGGGGCGCGCTTCGGGACCCGGCCCCACGCCGTCGTCCTCCACCAGGACGCCGGAGGCTGTCAGCATGACCCGACAATGCGTGGCACGGGAATGCCGCACTACGTTGGTGATGCCTTCCCTCAGTACCCAGCCGAAGAGCTCGCGATGCCGGGCTGGAACTTGCTCAACAGTCGACGGCAACTCGGCCTCGATACCTGCCGATTCCAGTGCAGTCCTGGCGGTTGCGAGTTCGGCGAGGACATTGACGCCACGATATCCGGCCACGGTGGCACGGACGTCAGCCAGCGCGCCGCGGGCGAGGTCCTGCACTTCCGTGATCTCCGCCGCCGCCCTGTCCAGGGAAGGCCCGGTAGCTCCTTCCATCAACCGGCCTGCCAGTTCAGCCTTGACGGCGATCACTGTCAGGGAGTGTCCCAGGATGTCATGCATGTCCCGGGCAACCCGGCTCCTCTCGGCAGCAACCGCCGCATCCGCCAATTCGCTTTGCGCCGCACGCAACTGGGATGTTTGCCGGATCATACGTGCAAAGGAAGACATCATGAGACCCAACGACAAGATGAGCGCAGGCTGGAAGAAGGCCTGCTCGGGTGTCCCTGTGGACAGCCCGGTACCCAAGGAGACTGCGGCAAGCGCCATGATCAAGGCGAAGTCGACGCGGGGCGGCAACACGGTCATGGCAATCGCGCACGCGAGGAAGGGCCACGTCCAGAGTGCCTCCGGGCCGACCAGGAAAATCACCAGGCCGTTCAGCGCCAACAGAATGCTGACGCACACCAGACCGGTCGCGCTGCCCCGGCGTCGGCTGTACATGGGAAGAATGGCATAGGCGGCGAAGAAGGCGATCAACGATGTGGAGGCTGAAAGTTTCCAGGGAAGCGGTTCGTCGACGGACCACACCAGGTTCCACGTGGGCCAAGCCCAGAGAAGAATGGAAAATCCGGCGCCTACATACCACCGGCCGGGTCCTCTCCCAAGGAACGTTCCGCCGGACTTCTCGGAGCTCATGACTCCCACCCTAGTCAAAGTGGACAGGATCAGACGCGCTTGGTGTCGCGGCGAAATGCCAGCGCGGCTCCGCCAACGAAAATCGCCAGCCAGATCACGACGTTAACGATCCACATGGCGTCGAACTGTCCAGTGATGGGGCTCCGGGCCAACTGCCCGATCCCATATGCCGGGGTGAACTTGGCGATGGCACCAAAGGTCTCGCCCATGATCTCGATCGGCATAAAGAGCCCGCCGAGCATGGCCAGGATAGCCAGCGCCGGGCCAAGGATCTGCATCACATTCTGGCTTGGCATGAGATACCCCACGAACAAGCCCAGGGCGGCGAAGACCAAGGAACCCAGCCAGGCAACCAATCCAGCTGTCACCCACGTCTGAACGTCCATGGTGACCCCGGCCAAAGCGCCGATGATGAATTGGGCGATCACAGCGACGAGCGACAACGTCAGGGCTGCCGCAGCTTTGACAGCAATATAGGCACCGGGAAGCAAAGGAGTAAGCCGGAGTTGCCTGCTCCACCCCTGCGCACGTTCCACCGCCACCTGGCTGCCGGCTCCGGTGGCCGCGGTCATGGCTGCGTACACCGTCAGACTGATCAGGATGTACTGACCATAGCTGTGGCCGTTGGGCAACTGCTGGTTCTTGTTGGACAGGCCGAAGATGAAGAAGAAGATCGCGGGCATGACGACTGTGAAGATGACTGTCCTGCGGTTGCGGAGCATCCGCTTAATCTCGATCCACAGGAACGTCCGGTTGATACCGCCCGCGGAGGGCTTGCGGTCCTGCATTGCCGTTGCCGTACTCATGCCCGGTCTCCTTCGAGTGCGGGTTCAGTGGTTTCTGATTCTGCTCCATCCCCTGTGAGCGCCACGAAGGCCTCCTCAAGGTTGTTGGCCACGACTTCCAGATCGTGTGCTGCAGTGCTGTTCAGCAGGTAGCGGACGACCGAGTCTGAGTCCGCCGTGCGTACGGTGAGCTTTCCGGCGTCGTAGTCCACGCTGTCCGCTGATGGGAGTCCCGCCAGAAGATGCCGGTCAGTGGCTGGCAAGGAAGCCTTGACCGTGCGGCCGGAGGCAAGGTTCTTGATCTGGGCCGCTGTGCCATCGGCAACTACCTCGCCCTGACGGACCAAGACGATCCGATCCGCGTAAGCGTCCGCTTCCTCAAGGTAGTGGGTGGCGAAAATTACTGTGCGGCCGCGCGAGGCGTCCGCCCTGATGGCGGCCCAGAAGTCGCGTCGGCCAGCGACGTCCATGCCAGTGGTCGGTTCGTCCAGGATCAGCAGGCCGGGATCAGAAACCAGGGCCATCGCAAAGCGCAGGCGCTGCTGCTGGCCGCCCGAGCATTTCTCCACCTTGCGGTTGGCGATATCCAGGATGCCGGCACGGGTCAGTGCCTGTTCCACTGGTCGCGACGAGTCAAACATTGCGGCCGTTAGCTGCACCGTTTCCCGGACAGTAATATCCCGCAGCAACCCGCCGGTCTGCATGACCGCTGCCACTTGGCCCCGCGCAATGGCGCCGCGTGGCGAGTGGCCGAAAATCGAAACCTCACCTTGGTCGGGGGTGCTAAGACCGAGGATCATGTCGATGGTGGTGGTCTTGCCTGCACCATTGGGCCCAAGGAAGGCCACAACTTCGCCTTGTTGCACGGTCAGATCCAAGCCACGAACCGCGCGGACCTCCCCGAAGCTCTTGTGCAATCCGACGGCGTGGACTGCCGGCACTCCCGTGATTCCCATGGTTCTCCCTGGTTGGCGGTCTTGTTCCACCATCCATTCAAGCCGGGATTGCCCACCCGGACCCGTGGAGGCTGTCACCGGTCCAAGATGACAAATGTCATTGCCCTGCCGTCACATGGAGCCGCGCGCACCGTCATCGTCGCCGCGGCGCTCCGCCTCACGCTGGGCACGGCGACTCCCCGGGCGGGCAGGCTTGCCGACCACGCGGGAAGACCGGCCGCCGTCGAGCGTTTCGACCCGGCCAGAACCCACGACGGCGGCCGCGGCTGCGAGCGTACCGGTATCGTCAACGTCGTCCGGATTCACGGACAGAGTGGGCTCCGGGACCGCCCCCTTCACGCCCGTGGCTTTGACCACCAGGACGGCAATCAGCGTGGTAACCGGGATGGCGAGCACGAGCCCGATGGAGCCGACCAGCGTCCGGATGACTTCTTCGGACAGCTCCGCACTGGTCAGGGCCTCGGCAAGTGGGCGGTCGTAAAGCATCACGATGATGAGGATCGGAAGGGCGGCACCAGCGTAAGCGAACGCAATGGTGTAAACGGTGGAGGCGATGTGGTCCCGGCCAATCCGCATCGCCGAGGAGAACAGCTTCCGGGCACTGGTGTTCGGGGCCAGTTCGTAAAGTTCCCACACAGCAGAGGATTGGGTAATGGTGACGTCGTTGAGGACGCCGAGGCCTGAGATGATCAGTCCGCACAGGATGATGCCGGAGATTGAAATCTTGTCCGACATATTAATCAGCGTGGCAGCGTCATGGTCACCGACGCCTGCAAGGTTGGCAGCATCCGTGGCCCACGCCGCCAACAGCGCTGTAATGCCCAACCCGAAGATGGTTCCCAGCAGGGCCGTGGACGTCCTCGCCGAGAAGCCGTGGGCGAAGTACAGGACCCCGATCATGATCACCGTGGAACCCACCAAAGCCAGCATGAGTGGCGGCTTCCCCTCCACGAGCCCCGGCAGGATGAAGCTGACCAGCACGGCATAGGCGCCAACCAGGCCAAGGAGCGCCCGGAAGCCACGCCAGCGCGCCACAGCGATCACTACCACCGCATAGAGCACGGCCAGCAGGGCAATTGGCAGGCTCCGCACGAAATCCACAAAAACGTACGACGGCGAGCCGTTGCCTTGCGATGCGCCCTGGACACCGGAAAGGTTCAGATAGCGGATCGAGTCCCCCACATCCACCCCATGGGATTTGGCGACGTCGGGGTTGATCACTACTTTGACGGCTTCCCCGCCCTTGTCCGGCTGGGTGAAAGCAAAAGTGCAGTCGGATCCGCCGGACTGGCCCGTTTGACCGGTGTCCGTCTGGCCAGTATCCGTTTGTCCTTGCGTGGACTGTCCGGTTTGTGTGCAACTTTCCTGCACCACGCTCTGGATCTTTCCGGTATCGAACGTCACCCCCGGGGCAGCCTGGTAGGGACTCGCGAAGGAGATTCCGTCCCGACTGCCCGAGGGCCACATGACCATCATGGCGATGACAGTGAGCACTCCAAGGGGAACCAGCACCGCAGCCAGGAGCCAGTTGGCGCGTTTCCGGGACGCAACGGCCTGCGGGGTTGGCTCGGAACTTTCAGAATGACCGTGACCGTGGGAGTGTCCGTGACCCATCAGCTGCAAAACCTCATGGCTTCAAGCCTAGCCGGGTCACATGCAAAGCCTTCCCTCAGGCGGGCTTGATGTTCTGGTTCACATGGAAAAGGTTGCCGGGATCGTACTTGCTCTTGACCTGCACCAGACGATCCCAGTTGGGGCCGTAATTGTCAGTGACCCGGTTCTGGTCTTCGGTGTCCATGAAGTTGATGTACCCGCCCAGCGCCGAGTGCGGTGCAAGAGCCGCCGCATACCCCCGCGCCCAGGCGATGTTGGCTTCGTTGTCCGTAGGCTCCATCCATTGCGCGGCAATGACCGGCGCGAACTTCATGTCCCGATGCGCAAAGGCAGTGTCGTGGACGCCAACGCGTGAGACGGCGCCGTCGATCGGGTAAATATGGACGGCCGTATTGACGCTGGTGACCGTCGCGCCGTGCTCAGCGTGAGCTTGGATGGCGCCATCACTGAGTTCGGGGAGGAAGTTCGCCTTCCAGTAGCCCTGCATTCCTTTCTGGTTCAGGGCGTCGAAGGCAACGTTCAGGGCTGGGTAAGGCATAGGAGCTACCAGTGAGCCGGCAACAGGAGCGGCGTCCAGGAAGGGCTGCCAGCGTGCTTCGCCTTCTCCCATATCCCCCGTCCACATCCCCACCACCACACAGACAGGCTTGCCGTGCCACTCTTCGGGGAGGAACGGAACAGGTGGTCCTTGGTGGAATCCCAGGAACGCGCCAAACTCTTCCGGGGCGTTCGCGATGTAATCACGGTAGAACCGGGCAACGGTGTCCGTATGTTCTGCGCCATAGAGAATGACTCCGGCATGGACCATATCAACGGGATGGAGTTTGAACTCGAACGAGGTCACCACGCCAAAGTTGCCGCCACCGCCCCGGAGCGCCCAGAACAGGTCCTCGTTTTGGTCTTCGCTGGCAACCAGGAACTTTCCATCCGCCGTGACCACATCGGCTGAAACGAGGTTGTCGCAGGAGAGACCGTACTTGCGGGCCAGGTAACCTATCCCGCCGCCCAGGGTTAGCCCGGCCACTCCCGTGGAACCGACGATCCCGCCAGTGGTGGCCAGTCCGAAGGCATGGGTTGCGTGATTGAAGTCAGCCCATGTGGTTCCGCCTTCGGCCCGCGCAGTGGCGGTCTCCGGGTCCACCCTGACCCCTGTTCGGTTGACGAAGTCCAGCACCAGTGCGTCATCCTCTGTTCCAAATCCAGGGGCGCTGTGTCCGCCGCCCCGGATTGCCAGGGGCATGGAATTCTCTCGTGCGAAGTTCACTCCCGCGATCACATCCGCCACCTGGGCCACCCTGACGATGCCCGCAGGACGTTTGTCGACCATGGCGTTAAAGACTGCCCGTGCCGAATCGTATTCAGGGTCTTCGGGAGTGATGAGCTGTCCGCGCAGCTGATCCCGCAGCCCGTCCAAGGCCGTTCCGTTCATTGTTGTTACCGCCGATTCAAAGGAGACCGGAGCTGTTCCACAGACGCCGCTTCCCTCCGAGTGTGCCGGCGCGTGGCTTACGTCGCCTTCCTACTCCTGCGCCATGGGCGCGTCAAGACTTTTCCAGCATGAATACGAACTGAGCTTAAAGCCAGGATCCCGCCCTGCCCATCGGCGATGGGCAAAGCGGGATCCGGACATGCAGATAAGTGGTCAGTCGCTCACGATCAGTGTGTCAGCGCCACGGACGTGGGCCTTGCCCGACTCCAGCAAGGGTGCCAGGACGCTGCGCAGCGCCGTCATGGATTCGTCCACTTCCAACAACACAGGGTGCTGGTAGGCAATGAGCGCCAGGAGGTCCCGTACGGCAGCCTCTGCGTCGTCGGCGGACAGCTTCGGATCGTGACCCAGGAAGACATCCGAAGGCTCCTCGGAGTTGCCTTGGGCGTAGCTGATGGCGAACGCCTGGATCTTGCCTTTTCGGCTGGCCGGCACTCCCCCACCAAAGGCGCTTTCCTTCGGTGCACGAAGCACAATGGCCCCGTGCGCCCCGGTGAGATCGTGCAGGAAGAGCCGCTGCACCGTAGGAATGCTGAGCTCACCTGGGCTGTCCCAGTGATGGACGGCTGAGTAGTAGCTGCCCACCACTTCGCTGAGTTCCACGGATCCGGTGGCGAGATCCTCGACACGCTCCGACGCAGCTTCCTCGGAACCGTCGCCGAACCGCGGGAGCTTCAGCGGCTCAGGCTCCACCACTACCAACTGGGAACGCTGGATGGGTCCAAGACCTGCAGCCTCGGCGAAAGCGGCCCCCGGCGTGCCCGGCTCAACTTTGCTGCGAAGCTTGGAAACGCCCGACGGCGAGTTCCCGGCTTCGCGGCGCAGCATGGTCAGCAGGGTGGCCCCAACGCCGTTCCGGCGATGGTCCTTGGCAACCTCGATATAAGCCCAGAGACGTTCCGGATGCAGGGACGCTTCATGAACTACGCCGGCGGCAACGGGGATGCGAACGCCGTCAACGACGTCCTCGGCAACGATGCAGCGGCGCCAAGGCTGGTTGCTCGAAGGCGCCAAAGCAGCACGGAACTGTTCTGCGGGCAGCGTCTCCGGGCCGCCCCAGATTTCCAGGAGGGCGAGGTCGTCGCCTTCCTTCCACTCGCGGTATTCCAAAGCCACGGTTAGGCGCCGATCAGTCGTGCTGCCAGGTAAGCCTCAACCTTGTCCAGGGACACGCGTTCCTGGCTCATGGTGTCGCGCTCACGGATGGTCACGGCCTGGTCTTCGAGGGTATCGAAGTCCACTGTGATGCAGAACGGAGTACCTATCTCGTCCTGGCGACGGTAACGGCGGCCGATGGCGCCGGCGTCGTCGAAGTCGATGTTCCAGTTCTTGCGCAGCTGGGTGCCCAGCGCCTTTGCCTTCGGGGACAGGTCCTCGTTGCGGCTCAGCGGCAGGACGGCTGCCTTGACGGGGGCCAGCCGCGGATCCAGCTTCAGGACCGTGCGGACGTCCACGCCGCCCTTGGCGTTGGGTGCCTCGTCTTCGGTGTAGGCGTCAATCAGGAAGGCCATGAAGGAGCGCGTCAGGCCGGCGGCGGGCTCGATCACGTACGGGGTGTAGCGCTCGTTGGTGGCCTGGTTGAAGTAGCTCAGGTCCGTACCGGAAGCCTTGGCGTGCGTGGAGAGGTCGAAGTCCGTGCGGTTCGCGATGCCCTCGAGCTCGCCCCACTCGGAGCCTTGGAAACCGAAGCGGTACTCGATGTCCGTGGTGCCCTTGGAGTAGTGGCTCAGCTTCTCAAGCGGGTGCTCGAAGAAGCGGAGGTTTTCTTCACGGATGCCCAGGCTGGTGTACCAGGACATGCGCTCCTTCATCCAGTACTGGTGCCATTCCTCATCTGTGCCTGGCTCGACGAAGAATTCCATCTCCATCTGTTCGAACTCGCGCGTACGGAAGATGAAGTTGCCCGGGGTGATCTCGTTGCGGAAGGACTTGCCGATCTGGCCGATGCCGAACGGCGGCTTCTTCCGGGACGTGGTGAGGACGTTGTTGAAGTTCACGAAGATGCCCTGGGCCGTTTCCGGGCGCAGGTAGTGCATGCCTTCGTCGTTGGCCACCGGGCCAAGGAAGGTCTTCAGGAGGCCGGAGAACTCCTGCGGCTCGGTCCACTGGCCACGGGTGCCACAGTTGGCGCAGGCAATGTCCTTCAGGCCGTTCTCGGCGGGACGGCCCTTCTTTTCCTCGTACTCTTCCTCAAGGTGGTCAGCACGGTAGCGCTTGTGGCAGGAGAGGCATTCCACCAGGGGGTCCGAGAACACCTCTACGTGGCCGGAGGCTTCCCAGACCTGGCGGGGAAGGATGACTGAGGAGTCCAGGCCTACGACGTCTTCGCGGCCGCGGACCATGCTCTGCCACCACTGGCGCTTGATGTTTTCCTTCAGTTCCGCACCAAGGGGTCCGTAGTCCCACGCCGAACGGGAGCCACCATAGATTTCACCGGCCTGGAAGACAAAGCCCCTCCGCTTGGAGAGGGAAATGACCTGGTCAAGGACGGATTTTGCTGCCATGGGTACTCCATTTGTTCTACAGGGCCGCTGGGTGCGGTCCGCGGTGGTTGCCCCGGATCCCGGACGAGGTTGTCCGGCGGGGTGGGCTGGGGAATTGGTGCGGATAATAACTGTGCAGAAAGCTGCGTGTCCTAGCCTACCGGCCTTTGCCCGGGACCTTTCGTACGAATGCTCCCCTGGGCCAGGGCAGCGTGGCCACGATGATGGCCGCGAGCGTCAGCACCGTACCCAACACCGTGGGCAAGGCGACCACCGCACCGGGACTGGGGATCACGACGTCGAGCACTAAGGAACCCACCAACTGGCCGGCGATCATACCCAGACCGGTGACCAGCACACCAAGGCTTCGGACCAAGAGCGCCGCAAGCCCAATGAAAAGGCAGCCCATGGGGCCGCCCAGGTAGAACCACCATTCACCCGGAAGCGGGTTGCCCGCGCCTGCCACGGAAAGCTTGATCAGCCAGGCAATCCAGAGGATGACGGCACCGGCAATGAAGTTGACCAGCGTGGCGGCCACAGGCGTCCCGTAGTGAACAGTGGCGGTTCCGTTCATGGCTTGCTGGAAACTCATGAGAAACCCTGCCGCCAGAGGCAACAGGACGGGCAACACCAGCGAGGCGATGTCGGTATTGCCCCCGAACCGAGGGGAAACAGCCCAGGCAACGGCGGCCACCGTCAGCACACTGCCCAGGATCCGCACTCCCGTAATGGACCGTTTGCCGCCGGGACCTATGCCCATGCGGTCCACGAGGAGGCCGCTCAGGGTCTGCCCCGTGACCGCAGCAACGGTGAACAAGGCCACACCCAGCAGGCCAATGGTGAAGGACTGGGCAAAGACGAAGAGAGCGCCGATTCCGCCGGCCATGACGTAGAAGCGGGGAAAGCTACGGTCCCGGACAGCCGGGACGATGCGGCGAAGACCCGCCCTGCCTTTGGGCGTGGCAAGGGAAATGGCCGCAATGAGCACCAGGCCTGTGGTGAAGCTCACCACGGCAGCGGCGATGCCATCGTTCAGCCGGGCCCCGAGCGCCCCGTTGATCCTTCCTTGAAGCGGAATGACCAGGCCAGTTGCTACCGCAACAGGGAGGCCAATGGCGAGCGGAAGGGTTGAACGGAGCGAAGACTGCGGCACCGACCCCACACTACTTCAGGCATCATTGCTCTATGAGCAACCCGGAAATCGAAGAGATCCCCATCCGCGACGACATGATCCGCCTCGGCCAGCTGCTGAAGCTTGCCAACCTCGTGGAGGACGGCGTTGAAGCAACGGAGCTCATCAAGAACGGCTTGGTCAAGGTCAACGACGAAATCGACGACCGCCGCGGCCGCCAGCTGCACGCCGGAGATACCGTTACCGTCAACGGCCAGACCGTCCGGATCACCACCGCCTGAAGCAACGCGGGGTCACTTATGGCCCATGGTGAGGCTCCCAAGGGGCCATAAGTGACCCCGCGTTGCTTTTCTACGTGGTGGACAGCACCTTGTGGGTCAGGAATTCCCCCACATGGCCGATTTCCTGCTGGTTGATACCGTGCCACATGCCTGTGTAGAGCACCTTGGTGAGGTCCACGTGCTTGCGCACCCATCCCATGGTGTATTCGATCTTGTCCGGGGTAATGACGGGGTCCTGCTGGTCGCGGCCCCAGAACATCGGCAAGGTGCCGTCCAGTTCGGCATCGCGGAAGGCGGGGTCATCGCCTGCGTCCACCACAAAACCCGAAAGCCCGACGACGGCAGCGAAGTCCGCGGGACGGTAGCGGAGCATGGTGGTCGCCATGGCCATGCCCATCGAGAAGCCCAGCAGCGTCACTGAAGAATGATTGGCTTTGACAGTGTCCAACCATTCAAGGGCATACTCAGCGGCAAGCTTTACTGCTTCAAGGGAATATTCGATTGACGCCGTGAGCGGGAACCAGGTGAAGCCGGGGCCCATGGGCATGGGCGCGCGCAAGGAAGCCACCACAAATCCCTCGGGAAGCAGGCCGGCAAGGCTGAAGAGATCGTCCTCGTTGGAGCCATAGCCATGCAGCAGCACCAGAAGCGGCTTGCCCTCCCGCTCGGCTTCGTCATGGGACCACAGGACAACGGGCGCGGGGAATGCAACGGCTTCAGTCATGGGTCTATTCTTGCAGTTACTGATGGGTAACAACCTGCGGTGGCGTAGGTTTGCAGGTTCAAGGCAGGATGGAAAGCGTGAGTGACGTCAATTCATTGGTGAAGCCGGGCGATCCGGTTCAAACACACCCTTGGAGCCGTTACGTGGCACTGGGGGATTCGTTCACGGAGGGCATCGGTGATCCCGAGCCCCAGAACCCCGGCGGCTTCCGCGGATGGGCTGACCGTGTAGCGGAAGAACTAGGCCGCGGTCATGAGGATTTCGCTTACGCCAACCTTGCTATCCGTGGGCGCTTGCTGCAGCAGATAGTGGATGAACAAGTTGGTCCTTGCTTGGAACTCCAGCCGGACCTTGTCTCGATTTCCGCTGGCGGCAACGACCTCATCCGGCCCGGTGGCGACCCGGACCTGTTGGCGGAGAAGCTGGACGCTGCAGTTCAGGAACTGGGCTCCGGTGGTGCCACTGTGGTGTTGTTCAACGGACCGGACACTGCGTCCTCGGTGTTGGGCCGTATCCGCGGCAAGGTGGCCATTTACAACGAGAACCTCAGGACGGTGGCTGCACGGCACGACGCAATCATCGCGGATATGTGGTCACTGAGGCAGTTGGCCGATCCCCGGATGTGGGACGAAGACCGCCTGCACTTCTCACCGCTGGGACACCACACCATCGCGATGATGGTCCTGGAAGCGCTGAACGTCCAGCACACCCTCGAACCCCTGGTGCCGAAGCCCCTGCCGGTTCGCACCTGGCGTGAAGCCCGTTCCTCGGATCTGGTGTGGGCCCGTGAGTACTTTGTTCCCTGGGTTATCCGCAGGTTGCGGCATCGATCCTCCGGCGACGGCATTACCCCCAAACGCCCGACGGCGGGACCGGTCTTCGGTCCCAACGGCACCATGCTGCCGCGCGGCTAACGTGAGGATCGCTTGCAGGACTGACGCACGGAAAGAGCTCCGCGATGCACGCTGACATTCCACTGGCGCCGGACGAGGTTGTGCAATCCAGGCTTCGGCGTCAGCAGTTGCGGGCTCCGTACGGCGAAGGCGTTGATGACGTGCTGCGCAACCTCCTCGCGGTGCAGTCGCAGGAATTTCCTTATGCGAGGTGGAGCCTTGCCCAGCGAACGCCCGGAACCACTGCCGACGAGGTGGAGCAGGCGGTGGCTGACGGCAGGATCCTGCGTACGCATATCCTGCGGCCGACGTGGCATTTTGTGCATCGTGAGGACCTCGGCTGGTTGATGGGGTTGTCTGCGGATCGCCTTCATCAAGTCAACAAAGGCATGTACAGGCAGACGGGAGTTGATGAGCACGCCGCCGCCCGCAGCGGGCACATCCTCGCTGAAGCTGTGGCCGGTGGAGCCCACAAAACACGCGAAGAATTAGCCGGGGTCCTGGAACAGGCAGGGCTCCCCGGCAAAGGCCTTGGCTTCGTTTACCACCTCATGCACGCGGAGATCAGCAAAATCCTGGTGAGCGGCGCACCGGTCCGTTCTGCAGGGGGTGCCCTCAAACAGACATACGCCTTGTTCGACGAACGTGTGCTCGCTACCGGCAAGGATCCGCTAATCGGGGATGAGCGTGGGTGGGCCTTGGGCCAGCTGGCCCTGCGATACTTCACCAGCCGCGGACCTGCAACCATCAAGGACTGTGCCGCGTGGTCCGGACTGACCGTGAAAGATGTACGGCTTGGCTTACAGACAGCTGAAGAGTCCGCTCCCGGCGCCTTGGTGCCTGTGGCGATTGAGGGCCTGGACTTCTACTTGCCAGCAGAAGACGTGGAAGCACTTGCTGCGGCTCCCCCGCCAGCTCATGATGGGCCGCTGCTCCCCCGCGTCGATCTCATCCAGTGCTACGACGAATACGTGATGGGCTATTCCCAATCGAGGCACTACCTCGGCGGAAGGGCACCCTATTTCCCGGAGGGCGATGCTCCCATTCACGTGGTGTTGCTGGATGGCAGGTTGGCCGGATGGTGGCGCCACGGCTTCTCCGGTGGGATCTGCGAACTCGATGTCCGAATGAACCGGCCCGTCACAACAGCCGAACAACAAGCTTTGGAGGCAGAGGTGGAACGCTATGGGAGGTTCCTGGGCATGGAGACAAAGCTGGTGTGAAACGGCGGGACTAAGCTGGGTTTAAGACCTAGGAGGCCTGCACCGTGAACAATCTGATCTTCTGGATCATCGTCTGCTCTTGGCTGATTCCCATGGGAATCCGCCTATACAACAGGTCCCGGGCGCGGCGGCTCCAGGATCGTAATTTCCAGGACCGCAGCTTCCCGGGTCAGAACTACCCTGGCCAGAACTATCCGGGCCCCGGCTATCCCCCGCAGAATCTTCCGGGACCGGGGTACCCGCAGCAGAGCTACCCGGGCTATCCCGGAGAGCCCGCCACCGTCCGCCCTGCCGATGCGCAACCGCCGGCAGGACCGCCGTCGAACGCTTCTTCACCTACGTTCCCCAGCAACAGCGGCTCTGAGCAGCAAGGCTTCCGTGCGCGAAAACTGGCCGAACTGGACCTCAAGTTCAGCAACGGCGAGATCGCCATGGAGGACTACATGAAGCAGCGCGGCGAGATCATGAACGGCTAAGCCGGCCTAGGCGAAGAAGGCCTGATGCAGTTGGGCTGACAGTTGCCCGATTTCGGTGAGGAAGCCATCGTGCCCGATGGGGGCCTCGATCACGTGGACGGGCACGTCGCCAGGCAGATTTTGTGCCAGTTCCAATGACTGGGCCGGGAAATAGAGGCGGTCGGAGTCGACGGCTGCTACAAAGAATTCAGCAGTGGCGCTGGCCAAGGCCTCCTGCAAGGTGCCCCGGCCACGGCTGATGTCGTGGGACATGAGTGCCTCAGTGATGGCGATGTAGCTGTTCGCATCGAACCGGCGCACCAGCTTGGTGCCTTGGTGGTCGAGGTAGCTTTCCACCTGGTAGCGGCCACGCTCCCCCAGGACCGGGGCAGCCAGGGGCGTCTCTTGATGCTGGGCTTCCCGGCCGAAGCGGAAATCAAGCTCCAGCGCTGATCGGTACGTGATGTGGGCTATCCGTCGGGCCAGGGCAAGGCCCGCCTCAGGAGTTGGTCCACCGTAGTAATCGCCGTTGTTGAAGTTCGGGTCCTGGCGGATGGCGAGTGTCTGCGACTGGGCGAAAGCGATTTGCTCGGCTGTGCTGTAGGCGCCGACAGAAATAACTGCGCACCGCTGGACACGCTCAGGGAAGGTCACCGCCCACTCAAGTGCCCGCGCCCCACCCATGGAACCGCCAAGGACGGCGTGCCATGACTTGATCCCCAACGCGTCGGCGAGGCGGGCTTCAGCCACCGTGCTGTCGCGCAAAGTGATCAGGGGGAAGCGGGATCCCCAGGGCCGCCCGTCCGGCGCCTGGGACGATGGGCCCGTGCTGCCGTAACAGCCGCCCACAATGTTGATGGAGATAACGAAGAACCGGTTGGTGTCGATCGTCGCGCCCGGGCCAACGAGTTGCTCCCACCAGCCTTCCTCATCAGTGGCACCGCGGGCCACATGCGTGCTTCCCGTCAGTGCGTGCTGGACGAGGACTGCGTTGGACGCATCCGCGTTCAACTGCCCCCAGGTCTCATAGGCCAACACAACGTCCGGGAGAAAACCGCCGGCTTCAAGTTCCAGCGAACCTACGCCGGCGTACTTGACCGTCCCGTCTTCTTTGCCCGGTTTGGGGGGTGCTGTAGCAGTAATGGTCATTCCTTTGACACCTAACCTCGCGCTTGCCTGCCGCCTTGCGTGCGACAGGCCAGGTCTTCACCCGGGGCACCCCACCGCGGAGGAGGGTTGCCGGCCAGCAAGCCGGGGCTGTCACTGGCACTCATGACCTAATACGTAGAGTCTAGGAAAAATACAGCTGTTTTGGCGAAGAATGTGACAGCTGTGTGACGGTTTGGGGCCGCTTCGTTCAGGAACACGCACGGCCAGGGGCCGCCCGGCGAATTTTCGTCGGCGGGCGGCCGCTCCGCTAAGCGCCCTTGGCAGCCCGGAAACCAGCCTCAAGGTCAGCAATAATGTCGTCTACGTGCTCGATTCCCACGGACAGGCGGACAAGGCCGGGATTCACTCCCGCAACCAGCTGCTGTTCGACCGTGAGCTGGCTGTGGGTAGTCGACGCCGGGTGGATGACCAGCGAGCGGACGTCACCGATGTTGGCAACGTGGGAGTGCAACTCCAGGCCATCGACGAATCGCTTGCCGGCCTCGACGCCACCTTTGATGTTGAATGCCACCACTGCTCCGGTACCCCTCGGCCCATACTTACGGCCGCGCTCATACCAAGGGCTGGACGGCAGACCCGCGAAGGCGACCGATTCGACGTCGTCGTGGGCTTCCAACCATTCCGCCACTTTGGTGGCGTTGGAGACGTGGCGCTCGACGCGCAGGCTCAGGGTTTCCAGCCCTTGGGCGATGAGGAAGGCGTTGAACGGGGAAACCGCCGAACCCAGATCGCGCAGCAACTGCACACGGGCCTTGAGAATGTAGGAGAGGTTGGCTCCGAGCGCGCCATCCTTGCCAAGGTCCCGGGCGTAAACGAGCCCGTTGTAGCTGGGGTCCGGAGTGTTGAATCCCGGGAAGCGCTCCGGGTCCTTGCCGAAATCAAAGTTTCCGGAGTCCACGATCACGCCCGCGATCGCCGCACCGTGGCCGCCCAGATACTTGGTAGCCGAGTGCACCACGATGTCCGCACCCCATTCGATGGGACGAATGAGGTATGGGGTGGAGAGCGTGTTATCCACGATCAGCGGCACTCCGGCCTCATGCGCGGCGTGTGAAATACCCTCGATGTCCAGCACGTCCTGGCGCGGATTGGACACCACCTCGCCGAAGAACAGCTTGGTATTGGGCTGCACGGCGTCCCGCCACTGGTCCAGGTTGTCCGGGTCCTCCACGAACGTCACGGAGATGCCGAACTTCTTCAGCGTGTGCGCCAGCAGGTTGTAGGTGCCGCCGTAAAGGCTGGGGCTGGCGACGATATGGTCTCCGGCCTCGGCAATGTTCAGGATGGCGAAGGTTTCCGCGGCCTGTCCGGAGCTAAGGAGCAATGCGCCAAGCCCGCCTTCGAGGCTGGCGATCCGCTGCTCCACGGCATCTTGTGTTGGGTTGCCGATTCGGGTGTAGATCGGGGCGAGCTCGGCCAAGGCAAAGCGGTTGGCTGCGCTCTCTGCGCTGGGGAAAACGAAGGACGTGGTCTGGTAGATCGGAAGCGACCGCGCTCCCGTGGCAGAGTCAGGCTCCTGCCCTGCGTGGATCTGGCGTGTTTCGAAAGACCATCCTTGGGACATTGAATTCTCCTCTTAGTGGCGCGCGGGTTTGCCGTTGATCGCTGTAGGCGTGGGCTGGGGCCAGTCTAGGAAGCGCCCGTGTGCTTGGACAGCTTTGTGACGAAGGCAGTATTTTTCAGTCTTTACGCGACCCGGCGTGACGCGTTCCTGCGGCGCGCAATAAGGTCCCATGTTAGTTAGGCTTCCCTTAGCTGAGACCCCGATCACAAAGTGCCAAGATGAAGCCATGCGCATGGATCACGTCTCTTACGCTTGTGAACGAGATGGCCTTTTGGCCACTACCGAACGAATTTCCGCAGCTCTGGGAGTGGACGCAGTCCGGGGCGGAGTGCACCCGCGCTTCGGTACCCGGAACATGATCATTCCCTTGGCGGATAACAAATACCTGGAAGTCGTAGAGGTCCTGGACCACCCTGCTTCTGACAAGGCACCCTTTGGCCAGGCAGTCCGCGCACGCTCGGCGGCTGGCGGCGGTTGGATGGGCTGGTGCGTCGCCGTTGACGACCTCGCCCCCTTCGAGGAACGCCTCGGCCGGTCCGCAGTTCCGGGCAACCGCAAGTTCCCGGATGGCCGCGAACTTGTCTGGCAGCAGATCGGCATTCTCGGCTTGATCGCCGATCCCCAGGTGCCGTACCTGCTCAAGTGGGAGGGCGACCCCTCACTGCACCCGTCCAAGGTCTATGAGAGTGACGTCAAGATGTCCAGCCTCACCATTGCAGGCTCGGCGGAACGCGTTACCGAATGGCTGGGCGAACCCGTTGAGAAGCCGCTCGAGGACGTCGCTGTCCAGTGGATGGCCCCGCACGGTACGCCCGGCATCATGTCCGTCACTTTCGAAACCGCATCCGGCGCCGTCACGATCTGACGCGCACCTTCCCTGGGGCCCTGGTCCCCTCCCGGTCCAGTGTGTCCGGTCAAGCTTCGGCCGCCATCAGCGGGTGCCAACGACGTCACCCACCGATGGCGGCCGAATTTCTTTTGGCGCTAACCCAGGCCGATCGCCTTGCCGAAGAGGCTGAAGCCAACGAACGCGACGATGTCCAGCAGAGCATGGGCAATGACCAAAGGCATCACCCGCTTCGTCTTGGTATAGATCCAGGCGAAGACCAATCCCATAGCGAAGTTGCCGATGAACGGCCCGAAGCCTTGGTACAGGTGGTAGCTGCCACGAAGGGCCGCGCTTACGACAATGGCCAGCGGCGTACTCCAGCCGAATTTTCCGAAACGGTCCATGAGGTATCCCACGACGATCACTTCCTCAACGATCGCGTGGCGAACCGCCGAGAGAATCAACACAGGCACCGTCCACCAGTAAGCTTCCAGGCCGCTGGGCACAATGGCGGTGGTGATTCCGAGGGCCCGGCCGGCCGCGTACAAGCCAAGTGACGGGACACCAATGGCAGCTGCGAGTCCCAATCCGTGCAAAAGGTCCTTGCCGGGGCGTGCGAAGTTGAACCCCAGCCGGGCAAAGCCTGAGCCACTTGCACCTTCCCGGCCGCCTTGGCCATGCGATGAGAGGAAATAGAACACCAGGACCACCGGCACCAAAGCGAAGATAATGTCCAGCAGTTGGTATGTGAGATCGAAGTACTCGCGGGTGCTTTGGGACCGGTTAAGTGTCGAAGTTGCCTCGGACAGCGGCGCGCGCGTCATCTTGTCCAGGAGCTGCACCACGGAGTACACGGCTGACTGGCCCAGTGACAGGCCCAGCACGATGAGTACTTCGGCGCGCAGGCGGCGGCGGGAAGCAAGGAGCATGTACCTATCTTGCCTGCAGTTCCTGCCACTTTGCCGTGAACTGCGCACGTTCGGGTTCCACCCGCAGGCAGACCTATGCTTGGTGGGATGAGTGCCCCAGGGAGAATCTTCATGATCCGGCACGGCCAGTCCGCCGCGAATGCCGACACGTCAATCTACAACCGTGTGCCGGACTACCGCATTCCGCTGACCGAACTCGGAATTGAACAGGCCCGGATAGCAGGCCAGGCCCTCCGGCGGAAGCTCGACGGCGAGCAGGTCTGCGTTTATGTATCCCCCTATTTGCGGGCCTACCAGACTCTTGAGGCGTTGGACCTGGGCCCGCTGATCGAGCGGGTGATCGAAGAACCCAGGCTGCGTGAGCAGGACTGGGCCAACTTCCAGATCGCCGGGGAGATCGAGGACCAGAAGGAGCTGCGAAACCTGTATGGCCACTTCTTCTACAGGTTCCGCGAGGGCGAGTCAGGCTCGGACGTCTACGACCGCGTGTCCTCGTTCATGGAGACCCTTTACCGCCATTGGGAAAAGCCGACGTATGCCCCAAATACCCTGATGGTCACCCACGGACTGACCATGAGGCTGTTCTGCATGCGCTGGTTCCACTGGACTGTTGAGTATTTCGAATCGCTGAACAACCCGGACAACGCCGAACTCCGCACGCTGATAAGGACCGACGACGGTCAGTACAGTCTGGACAAACCGTTCAGCCAGTGGGTGCCAAGGGATGTTGACGATTCAGTGCTCCACGCGCCGAGAATGCGTTTCTAGCGGGGTGCACTTAGCTGCCGGGCGCGACGATGACTTCCGTGCCTTTGGCTTCGAACGCGGCCTTATCCTCAGCGCTGATCCCGGCGTCCGTGATGAGGTGCCGGAAGTCGTACCCGGCCATGGCCGCAAAGGAGCGGCGGCCCACCTTGGAGGAGTCAGCCACGACGTAGGACTCAGTGGCCCGGCGCGCCATGACCGTGTTCACCATGGCTTCGCCTTCATCGGTGATGGTGGGGCCGAGGTCCGGGTCAACACCATTGACCCCTATGAACGCAATGTCCAGGGCAACCTTCTGCATGATGACGTCGGTGTAGGGCCCCACGAGCTCGTAGGAGCGCGGATTCAGGATTCCCCCGGTGACCATGATCTTGATGTTCGGACGAACGGCGAGCTGCGAGGCAATGTTGATCGCGTTGGTCACCACCGTGAGAGTGGGCCTGTTGGACGGCGCGTTGAGGTCCTCGCGGGTGGACAACAGCTGGGCCAGCGCCGTGTTGGTGGTTCCCCCGCTCAAGCCGATCACCGCTCCGGGGCGGATCAAGGCCGAAGCGGCCTGGGCGATCTCCTGCTTGGCCAAGGCGTGGTCGTCACGGTTGTATCTGCCCGGGAGGTCGTAGGATACGGATCCGGTGGTGGCGCCACCGCGGGTACGGCTGAGCAGCCGTTGTTTCGCAAGGCTGTCCAAGTCCCGGCGTGCCGTGGCCGGTGACACGCCAAGCCGCGTCACGATGTCCTCGACTTCCACATGGCCGGATTCGGCCAGGAGGTCAAGGATGGCGGTCAGCCGATCGGTGCGGGTCATGACGAGCCTTTCGCGGGTCTGGCTATTTCGCTTTGGCGAACAGCGTGAGCAAACGTGCGGATTCCAGCACCAGTGCGTCCCGGCCGGCCTTGATGTACTTCCGGGAATCCACCACTGCAGGGTTGGCATCGAGGTACTCACGGACGGCGCGGGTGAAGAACCCGTTCAAATGTGTGGATACGTTGATCTTAGTCATACCTGCGCCGATCGCAGCTACGAGCATCTCATCTGTGACGCCTGAAGAGCCGTGCAGGACCAGCGGTTTTCCGACCGCGGACTTCAGCCGCGTGATCAGGTGCAGGTCCAGTGCGGCGCTGCGTTCGGTCATGGCGTGTGAGGAGCCAACGGCTACCGCGAGCGCATCTACACCCGTTGCTTCAACAAACGCCTGCGCCTCCGCAGGGTCGGTCCGGACACCGGGTGCATGGGCACCATCCTTGCCTCCCACTTTGCCGAGTTCAGCCTCCATGTAAACGCCTCGCTCGTGGGCGTAGCGGGCCACCCGTTGCGTGACTGCGACGTTCCACTCATAAGGCAAGTGCGCGCCGTCGTACATGACGGAGCCAAAGCCCAGGTCCACGGCAGCGAGAGCGAGGTCCTCGGATTCGGCATGGTCCAAGTGAACCGCGACGGGCACGGATGCGTCGCGGGCGATCGCCAAAGTCGCCACCGCGATCGGCTCGAGTCCACCGTGGTACTTGGCGCAGTTCTCCGAAATCTGCAGGATCAGTGGAACTCCCGCGGTCTCGGCACCCGCCACCAGTCCCTCCGCTGTTTCCACATGGATGACGTTGAACGCGCCTTGGCCCGTACCGTTAGCCGCGGCCTTGTCCATCAATTCCCGCGTGCTGACAAGGGTCACCGGGTCTCCTTCCATGTCACGATGAGTTGTTCTTCAAGTTCCTGGTATCGCGGCGAGATCTCGCCTGCCGCTGGCATGAGCACTGCCGCGGCGGACCAGGCGGTGGCCCGGCGGAGAATCTCGCGGGGTTCGGTGATGCCTTCGGCGAGGGCGACGGCGGCAGCTGCCACACCGGCGTCGCCCGCCCCTGTGGGGTTGCCGCTCAGCGGCCCGGGGAGGCTGGCGCTCCAGTACCCTCCCGGTGCTGCGTGGTCGAAGGCGAGCATTCCGTCCGCACCGGCGCTGACGAGGACCGTCCGCGCGCCCATGGCAATCAGCGAGAGCGCAGCGGCTTCCACGCTCGACTCCCCCGTGGCGTCCGCGAGCTCGTGGTGATTGGGTTTCAGGACATCGGCACCCGCCTTGGCTGCGGTGATGATTCCGGGTCCCGAGGTGTCAATGATGGCCGGGATGCCGGCGTCATGTGCCAGTTTCACCAGGGACGGGTAAAAATCGGCTGGTGCATCCGGTGGCAGGCTGCCGGAACCCACCAGCACAGCTGCCGGAGCTTCTCCGTCATCGCCGCGTACGGCTTTAACGACGGCGGCGGTCAGCGAGCGCCAATCGTCCGGCAGGAGCGCCTGGCCTTCCTCGTTGAAGATGGAAGTCTCGCCGGCGAGGGTGTCCACGAGCGCGATGCTGCGGCGGGTCTCGGCGGCGACAGACACCAGCGTGTGGGGCACGCCGCTGGTCCAGAGTTCAGCAGCCAGGGTCTGTCCCGCGGCTCCTCCGGTGGGAGCAATGGCCAGCACCGGATGGCCCATTTGGTGAACCACCCTGGCAACGTTGAGCCCTTTGCCACCGGCGCGGCTGATGGGTGTGGGCACCCTGTGGCTGGCGCCTTCGGTGATTCCGTGGACGGTGTAGGTCATGTCGATGGCTGGATTGGGGGTCACGGTGACAATGCGCGTTGCGCCGTTTCGGGTGCCGCGTCCGGCCGCGGCGGGGCCGGTCATCGCGCACCATCCAGGAGCGCACGTGCGTTCAGTGCTGCGCCAAGGAGCCCGGCGTCCTGGCCCAGCTGGGCTTGGATGAGGCGTGGGCGTCGTTGGAAGTCCAGGATCTGGTCGACCCGTGCCCGGAGCGGTTCCAGGAGGTCCTCGCCTGCTTCGGCCAGGCCTCCCCCGATCACTACCGCTTCAGTGCCGATGATGTTCACGCATTGGCAGATCGTGAAGGCGAGGGCGTCCACGGCGTCCGCCCACACACGGGCAGCCACGGCATCTCCATTGTGGGACCGGAGCAGGACGTCGCGGGCACCGTCCACGGTGTTGCCCGACTTCCTGCTGTATCGCTTGGCGATGGCGCCTGCCGAACCCACGGCCTCAAGGATGGTGGCCCCTGTTGCTGCAGGTCCGGCGTCGGGGTCCGGTACCTGGGCGTGGCCGAGCTCGCCGGCGAAACCACCGGCCGTGACGGCCACACCACCGGAGAACACTGCGGCGGCGATTCCAGTGCCCACCACCATGACCACGACGTCGTTGAACTCCTTGGATCCGCCAAAAGCGTGTTCCACGGCAGCGGCGGAGCGGACATCGTGATCGAACGCCACGGGAAGCCCCAGCCTCTTCTCTGCCTCGGCGGTGAACGGGAAGTTGCGCCACCCGAGGTTCGCGGAGTAGATCCCGATTCCTCCCGCGGAATCCACGATGCCGGGGACGATGACGCCAGCCGCTTTGGCCGGGATGTCCGGAAACTCGGATGCGAGTTCATCAGCGAGCCCTGCGAGCTTGTCCAGCACGGCTTCCCCTGGATGTCCTGGATCCAAGGGCGTGGGGACCCGGCGCATGCCCAGGACGTTTCCAAAGGCATCCACGAGTCCGGCCTTTACGTCTGTGCCGCCAACGTCGAAAGCGAGGACTGCTGATTCTGCGTGCCCGAGAACCATGACGGGTGCCTAGGCGGAGGGGTCGAGAATGACGGAGCGCGTCAGGTTCCGGGGCAGATCCGGGTTGAGGCCGCGGACGCGCG
The DNA here is from genome assembly GCF_056395565.1 of Paenarthrobacter sp. 10L412. NCBI lineage: Bacteria > Bacillati > Actinomycetota > Actinomycetes > Micrococcales > Micrococcaceae > Paenarthrobacter > Paenarthrobacter sp. 10L412. The sequence goes on from NZ_JBFTJT010000002.1 coordinate 193,967, forward strand.
CACGTTCCAGGGTCACTTTGTGGACGCGGGCCAGTTCAGCGAGCGGGTGCTTGTCCGCGTGGAGGTAAAGGGCGCCCGTGGCGGCCATGTCCTTGTCAAGGCCCTCGGGCTGTGCGCCAAACAACCACGTCACGCGTCCTGGCGCCGCGATGGAGATAGGACCATGGCGGTATTCCATGGCCGGGTAGGACTCGGTCCAGCCCTGCACGGCTTCGCGCATCTTAAGTCCTGCCTCGTGGGCCAGGCCAACAGTCCATCCTGTACCGAGGAACGTGAATTGCTCAGCATCCAGGAGTTCCTGTGCCACGGGATCTGTCACTGCATCCCTTGCGTCTTCGATAGCTTGCTTCAGGTCAATCCCAAGGCTGGTGAGCAAGTACACCAGTGCCGAGGTTGCGAATCGGGTCTGCACCACGGATCGCTCATCTGCATACGGGAGACCGATCACGGCGTCGGCCAGATCAACGATTGGAGACGCCGTATCGCCAATGATGGCAACAGTGGGGACGATGCCCTTCAGCCCGGTCAGGATCTCCAGCACCTCAGTGGTGGTGCCGGACCGCGTAATGGCCACAACGGCGTCGTACTGGCGATCAGCACTGTTGCTGTTCAGGAAAGCCTCCGACGCCGCAAAGGCATCAGTCACGCCTTTGCCCGCGGATTCACGGGCCGCAGCATAGCTCTGGGCCATGAACCAGGAGGTGCCGCAACCGATGACGGCGATCCGCTGACCGTCGGCGGGAAGCAGGTTCTCAGCACTGGCCTGGTCAATGGCACGCTGCCAGACATCGGGCTGTGATACCAGCTCTTCTTCCATGAAGGCGCCCAGTGTGTTCTCGCTCATCGTGTGTTTCGCTCCTGCTCAGCCAATGACGTTTTATGATCTATAGAAACACTAAACGATCAGTTTCGATCTCACAAGGATCATCTACTGGAGTGGATCCGGCAATTGGGCAGGCCAGTAGTCAGGACGGTGGCAAAGTGCTGGCAGTGGAAACGGTGACGAGCAGCAGGGAAGGCTCAACCTGTTCCAGTTAGCCGATGATGGGCCGTTCTTCGGGCAGGTTGAACAGGCGCGGTCGGGAGGATAAGGCCAGTGCCGAAGCGACCGTGACCGTCCCGATGCGGCCTGTAAACATCAGGACCATGAGTACCCACTCAGCCGATGGAGGAAGGTTGTACGTGATTCCTGTGCTCATGCCAACGGTGGCGAACGCCGAGATGGATTCGAACAGGACCTTCTCCAGGCTGTAGTCGGTGAACATGAGCAGCAGCATGGTTCCGGTAATGACGGCACCAATGCCGAGCAGTGCTACCGAGAGGGCCTGCCGCACCGACGCCGGGCTAATGGACCGGTGGGCTATGGTCACATCGTCCCGGCCCCGGACTTCATTCCAGATGGCGAATGCCAGGAGGAGGAAAGTCGTGATCTTGATACCACCCGCAGTTCCAGCGCTTCCACCTCCGATGAACATCAGAATGTCGCTGACCATGAGCGTCTCTGGTGAGGCCACACCGTAGTCGATGCTGTTGAATCCCGCGGTGCGCGGGAACACGCTTCCAGCGAGTGAACCGACGATCTTTCCCGGGATGGACAGCGGCCCCAGGGTTTCGGCCCGGTTCCATTCGAACGCGGCGAACAACACGAAGCCGGCTATGAGCAGGAAGACCGTGCCGAAGACTGTGAGCCGCAAATGTACCGTCCAGTTCCGGACCCGCAATCCCCCGCCGTTGAGCAAATGGATGAGTACAGGGAAGCCGAGGCCACCGGAAATGATGGCCAGACAGATGGGTACCAGAATGTATGGGTCCTCGCGGAAACTGATGAGGTTGTCGCTGTAGAGCGCGAACCCGGCGTTGTTGAACGCAGATACTGCGTGGAAGACTCCATGCCACAGGGCAACGGCTGGGTTTGAGTCGTACACGAGCCAGAACCTGACAGCCAGGGTTGCTGCCGTTACCGCTTCAAAAACGACCATGATCCGGGCAACCCGGAAGAGCACGGAGCGGACATCCCCGAGGTTCAGGGTGTGCGTTTCTGACTGCACAACAAGCTGCCCGCGCAAGCCGATGCTTTTGCGGACGAGCAGGGCAAGCAGGGTCGCGAGCGTCATGATGCCGAACCCGCCCACCTGGATGAGTGCCAGAATCACGACATGCCCGAACGGTGTCCAGTAGGTTGCCGTGTCAACAGTAATCAGGCCCGTAACACAGGTCGCCGACACGGCGGTGAACAGGGCCGTCATGAAGGTGGCTGGATCAGCGCCGTTGCGGGAGACGGGCAGCATCAGCAGGCCTGCGCCGAGGAGGATGACCGTCAGGAAAGCGAGGGGTACTGAGCGGACTGGATGCGAGAGGGCGCGCCTGACGACGTTCTCACGGCGCGCCTGCGGGTCCCGGTGCTTCCACAGCATGCGTGCGTTGCCGTTCCCGGTGTGGGGTGGTCCAGGAGTCCGCGAGCGGGGCTTTGGGTTAGCCGACATGGATGCCTGGGCGAAGGTTCGGGTCGGGTTCGTTTTCGCGGATGATTTCCCGGACCACGGGTGCGGTGTCGCCTCGGCCCAGCAGCAGGTAGCGCATCAGGTGTGCCAGCGGGTTGCCTTCGGACCATTCGAAATAGGCGTGGGGACGGACGCCTGTGGCGTTGCGCAGAGCCAGCAGGATAGCTGCGATCGCGTTCGGTGCGGCGGGGCTTTGGGCCCGCAGGATGCGGTGACCGGCCACTTCGACGCCGGTGACGGTGAGGGTGTCGCTGAAACTGGAGGGGTCACTAACGTCGATCTCGAGGAAGATGACGTCAGCGGAGCCAGGGACCGGGTTCAATTCGCGCTGGTCAGTTTCCTTGGCTGCGTATTCGGCAGCATCCCGTGCCTGGGGGCGGTTGGCAATGAGGTTGAGCCGCCCGTCATAGTCGAGCGAATCTGCGATGAAGCGGCGTGCATTCTCGTCGAATTCGATTCGATCCACGCGCAACTCGGTGGTCCGGCTGACCCGGGAAACGAGGGACACAACGATGATGCCCAGAATGAAGAAACCGGAGATGGTGAGTCCGTCAGGTTTCTCAATGACGTTCGCTATCAGGGCGTAAAGCAGAATGAGAGTCAGAATTGTGAAGCCGATGGCCGCCCGGCGTTGTTTTCGGCGGAGGGCGGAGATGGTCACGGCAGCCGATCCAGAGACCATCATGGCGAGGATCCCCGTGGCGTAGGCTCCTGCCTGGGCGTTCACGTCTGCTTTGAAGCCGATGGTAATAAGTACGCTTACGGCTGTGTAGACGAGGACGACGGGACGCACCGCCCGGGTCCAGTCCGGCGCCATGCCGTAGGACGGAAGATAGCGCGGGACGATGTTGACCAACCCCGCCATTGCCGATGCCCCGGCGAACCAGAGGATCAGGATACTGCTGATGTCGTATACCGACCCAAATCCTTCACCGAGCCTTTGGTGTGCCAAGTAGGCCAGGGCACGGCCGTTGGCTGCCCCACCTTCCCGGAACGCTTCTGCTGGTATCAGGACGGTCGTGACGAAACTGCTGCCGATCAGATAGACGCTCATGATGACAGCAGCGGTCGTGAGGAGTTTGCGGGTGTTCCTGATACGGGCGGCGAGCCGTTCCTCCGATGTCTTACCCTTCGCCGAGACCAGCGGCATCATGCTGACGCCGGTCTCAAATCCTGAAAGACCCAGGACGAGGAGGGGGAAGGCGATCAGGGCAGGAAGGATCAGTCCGCCCAGGCCACCTCCGGACGCGGCAGTCAGCGCTTCGGACCAGGAGGACAACAACGCCGGAGAAGCTGCGATGTCCACAATCCCAACGCCGATGATGATGGCGTTCAGTCCCAAAAACACCGCCACGAGCGGGATCGCCACGGCGACGGCCTCGCTGAAGCCCATCAGGAAAACTCCGCCCAGGATCAGCAGGAGAACGACGGTCACTGTGACTGCTTGGCCTTCAAGGAAAGGCGGGAGGAACGGGTTCTCCAGAAGGTGTACTGTTGCGTCGGCCGCCGACAGGGTGATGGTGATGATCCACGATGTCGCAACAAAGCCGAGCAGGACGAGTACGAAAATTTTGCCGCGCCAGAAAGGCAGCAGGTTCTCCAGCATGGCCACGGATCCCTGTCCATGGGGGCTTTCCTTTGCCACCCTTCGGTACATCGGCAGCATGCCCAGCAAGGTCAGAGCGACGATTAACAGTGTTGCCAGCGGGGAAAGCGCACCCGCTGCCAAGGCTGCTATGCCGGGAAGGTATGACAACGTTGAGAAGTAATCGACGCCCGTCAGGCACATGACCTTCCACCAGCTTTGTTGCGTGGCATGATCCTCAACGGATTCAGGACCGACGGGCTGGTGGACGCGGTGTTCCAACAACCATCGCACCAGCGGATTTCCTGATTGCCGTTTGCGTTCAGGTGTTGGGATGCTGTCCGGAATGTCCTTCCGGGCCGATGTTGTCACTGCCTCGTCTTCCTGTCTGCCGACGTGATCTCCGGGAGCGTAGCACCGGAGAAAATGTGGATACAGGAAAATCGGGAATCCTTTACGGTTCCTTTACGCCCCCGACCCATTCATGCCGGGCACGGAACTATATGCCAGCACGGGGGATGCCCGCGGCCACGTTTGCAGCCTCTTCGTAGCTGGAGGGTGACTGTTGGCGGAAGGCGGCATCAGCATCGGCACGGAGTACGTCGGCGGCCAGCACCCGTACGTGAACCAGCTCGTCGTAGGCTTCGCTGCAGCCCAGGACATCTCCACGAACCTTGGCTCCGTGAGAACCCGGGCCAGGAGATACTTGGAAAATAATCCACCAGGCATCTCCCTCTTCGTCCCTGAAGAGGTAGCCCGCCGGAGGGCGGTACGCCGCTCCGTCTACTCCGCGGCCTCCGTAACCCTCCACTGAGTCCGGCGGAGCAGCGAACCTCAGTCCGCCGTCTGTATCTTCTTGATGCGGGCCCATCCGCGAACACCTCCTTGGTCAGCCGACGTGGACCCAGGGGCGTTGGGTGACATCGGGCACTGCCTCCCTCAGCACTTCCCTGGTGACGGGTGCGATTTCGCCCTCGCCCAGGAACAGGAAGCGCAGGAGGTTGGTGAAAGGATTCCCTTCGGTCCACCGGAAGTAGATGTGGGGCATGAGCCCGGTAACGTCCCGGATGTGGAGCAGGACGGACGCGATCGTGTTCGGTACGACGGGACCGTGGACCTCCAGGATCCGGTACCCATGCCGCGTCACACCGTGTACTTGCAGTTCCGTTTCGAAGTCCGATGAATCGTCGACGATCACTTCGAGGAAGATGGCTTGCTGTTCCAGCGGCAAATGGCTGACCTCGATCGCTGAGGTGAGCTTGTCCCGGTACGCTTCGGCGGTGAGCCGGAGCGGTTCGTGGGCGATGATCGCAATGGGGCCTTCGAGGGTGTCGGACATGAATTCCAGGGCCTGCCTGTCCAGGTGGACGCGTGTGGCGTGAAGTTCGAAGGAGCGTCGGATGCGGGAGAGCAGGGAAATCACGATGATGCCCAGAATGAAGACTCCGGCGATCCTGATGCCCTCGGGCCGTTCGAAGATATTGGCGATGGTGGTGTAGGTGAACACCAGGGAGATAACGCCGAAGCCGATGGTGCGTTTACGCTGCCTGCGTCGGCGAGCAGAGAGCGTGACGGCAACGGCTGCCGAGGTCATCAGCACCAAAACGCCGGTAGCGTACGCGCCGCCCTGGGCGTCGACGTCGGCCTCAAAGAGGAAGGTGATGAGGAAACCGACCAGGGTGAAGACGAGCACTAGGGGGCGGACGGCCTTGGCCCAGCCTGGGGCCATTCCGTAGCGGGGCAGGTATCGCGGGACGAGGTTCAGCAGTCCTGCCATGGCGGACGCTCCGGCGAACCACAGAATGGCGATGGTGCTGATGTCATAGATGCTGCCGAACCCCACGCCGAGGTACTCGTGGGCGAGGAACGCCAGGGCTCGGCCGTTGGCTTGTCCGCCGGGTTGGAACTCCTGTTCCGGGATCAGGACGACGGTGATGAAACTCGTGGTGATGAGGAATCCGCTCATGATGACAGCTGCGGTGGTGAGCATTCTGCGCGTTCCGCGGATGCGGCCCGCCGGGTTTTCCTCGGTGTCGGCCTCGTCTCCCCGGACCTGGGGCATGACGGCGACACCTGTTTCGAACCCTGAAAGACCCAGGGCAAGTTTGGGAAAGACGAGCAGAGCGATTCCCACGACCATGATCGGGTCCCCGTGCGAAGTCCACAGTGCGTTCCACCACCCGCCCATGGCGACCGGCTGTGTGAACACCTGGGTGAGGGTCACGGCCACCACCACGGCATTCAGGCCCAGGTAAAGGACGACAAGGACGACGGCCACTCCGATAGCTTCCTTGAAGCCGCGCAGGAAGACGGCAGCCAGCAGCGCCAAAAGGAAGAGCGTGACGAGGACGTTCTGGCCCTGCAACCAACCGGGGGCGACAGGGTTCTGAATCAGGTGTGCGCTTGCGTCTGCGGCGGAGAGGGTCATGGTGATCATAAAGTCGGTTGCGGCGAATCCGAGCAGGATGAGGACGAAGAGCTTGCCGCCCCAGCGTGGCAGGAGCCGTTCAAGCATCGCGATGGAACCTTCGCCGCGATGGCTTTCCCGGGCAACGCGGCGGTAGACCGGCAAGGCGCCCAACAGGGTGACGGCAATGAGCACCAGGGTCGCCAATGGTGAGATCACACCGGCGGCCAGTGCTGCGATTGCCGGCTGGTAACCCAAGGTGGAGAAGTAGTCGACGCCGGTGAGGCACATGACCTGCCACCACGGATGCTTCTTCTCGTGGGCGGTGGTTAGTCCGCCGGGGCCCTGGTGGGTTCCTTTGCTGTCCTGGAGCCCGAACAGCAACCAGTTTTTCAGTGCTGCTTTGCCGGCTGGCTTGGGCGCCGATGGGTCAGCCGGGGGCCTGCTCAACGTGGTCATTGTTTCCTTTCCGCGCGGCACAATTCGCCGCGGTCACAGCCGAAGCTAACACCGCCGGAAAGCGTTGAACCGGGAAAGGCATTTCTATTTACGAATCATTTACACCCCTCCGGGCTGCTCCGGCTGTCCCTCGAGGACGTCCACGTCGCTGCCGGTTATGGCTCGAAGCGGTAACCCATTCCGGCTTCGGTGAGCAGATGCCTGGGCCGGGCAGGGTCGGCTTCAAGTTTGCGGCGCAGCTGACCAATATAGACCCGGAGGTAATGCGTTTCTCCGTCGTAGCCCGGGCCCCAGATCCTGGCCAGCATCTGCTGCTGGGTGATGAGCCGGCCTGGGTTAAGGACCAGCAGTTGCAGGATGGCCCATTCGCGCGGGGTGAGCCGCACTGGTGCGCCGTCGCGTGTCACTTTCTTCTTTTCGAGGTCCACTTCGAAGTCCCCGACGTCGACAATCACGACTTGTTCGCCGCCGTCGGACGTCCCGAGACGGCGTTCAGCGACGCGCAACCGTGCCAGGAGTTCGTCCAGGCCAAAAGGTTTCGTGACGTAGTCATCCGCCCCTGCGTCGAGGGCGCGGACTTTGTCCACGGACCCTTGCCGGGCGGACAGGACGATGATCGGCGTGCTGCTGGAACGACGGATCCTGGTGATGACGTCAACGCCGTTAATGTCCGGCAGTCCAAGATCCAAAACGATAAGATCAGGGTGGTTGTCCGCGGCATGCTGCAGAGCCGCGGTGCCATCCAGTGCGGTGAGCACCTGGTATCCCTCAGCGCGCAGATTTACCTGCAAAGCGCGCAGCAGTTGGGGTTCGTCGTCTACGACAAGTACGGTCCTCATGGCTCACTTCGTTCCGCGTGGCCGGATGCGTGATGCGGGTTCCCGTCCCCGGTGGAAAGAGGAAGCCGGATGACTACGGTCAGTCCCCCTCCAGGTGTCGGTTCAGCGTTCAGTTGGCCGCCCATCGCTTCGGTAAAGCCTTTCGCAACAGCCAGTCCGAGTCCTATGCCCAAGCCAGCCGGAGCGTCATCCAGCCGCTGGAACGGCTCAAACATGGCGATAACGTCCGCCGCGGCGACACCCTGGCCGTGGTCCACGATCCTCAGCTCTCCGCAGGCACGTCCTTCAATCGTGGCCACCCCTGATCCATTGGCAGGTCCCACGATGACGATATCCGAGCCCGCCGCGTATTTCAGGGCGTTCTCGACGATATTGGCAATAACGCGTTCCAGCATGCCCAGGTCGGCATCAATGGCTGGCATGTCAGGAGCGAGATCGATCCGGATGGCTCCTTCCGGCAGTCCCCGCAGCGCATCTTCGATGGCATCACGCCAAGTCACCGAGGATGTGAGCGGGGCGGTGGATCCGCTGGAGATCCGTGACATGTCCAACAGATTGGCCACCAAGGAGTCCAGGCGGTCCGCGTAGGAGTCGATGGTATGGAGCATCTCGTCCTGTATCTCTTCGGGAAGCCGTGGCTTCTGGCGCTGCAAGGCGGTCACAGCCAGCTTGATTCCGGCCAATGGTGTCCGCAAGTCATGGCTGACAGCGTTCAGAATGGACGTCCGGATGCTGTTGCCCTCAGCGAGTTTCGTGGTCGCCTTCAGCCTGAGCTGGAGTGCATGACGTTGCCTCAGTAAAAGCAGGTGGGTCGCGTGGGCCGCCAGCAGCCGCCGCTCGCTGGCAGTGAGGGTCCTGCCAGAGACCACAAGAGCCGTACCGGTATCTGCCATCTCGAACGCACCGCCGCCTGATTCGGGCGAGCCCGGAGGCTGTGGCGGTGATTCACCTGAGTGCGCCTGGAGTTCCCAGCCATCCCTTGTGCCGGAGGTTCTTGTAAAGAATCCCACCGAGCGGACATGGAAGGTCTCACGGACCTTATCCAGGAATGCTGCAATGGTGTCGTCCTCGATCAAAGCATCCCTGGCCAAGTCCAAGAGTGTCGCCGCCTCGGCACGGGCATGAATAGCCTCCTGAGCCCGCTTGGCCGAGAGGCCTACCACCAAGGACACAGCAATCCCGGCACCCAGGAACACGAGCAAAGCAAACAGAATCTGCGGGTCATTGATTCTGAAAGTCCCAAGGGGTTCGGTCTCGAAATAATTCAGCAGCAACGAGTCCAGAATCGCGGCCAGCACGGCAGGCCAGAGACCACCGATGAACGCCACCGCCATCACCCCGGTCAAATGCACCAGGACATGGGTGGCAAAGTTCAGATCCGGGGCAAACGACATCACCGCCGTGGTCAGAACGGGGATGAATACCGCCAAGACAAAACCCGCTGTGGTCCTGGCCCGGCCCAGCCCTCCCGAGCGTATGCGAAGAATTCCCCTTGCCATGTCCACAGTCTGTCAGCTGTGCCAAGGGTCTGCCTGATCCCAAGGCAAGAAAGGGCGGCGTGCCAACCGGAACGCTGCCCTTTCTTGCTTTCAACCTGTTTTTAGACGGCCCGAACGCCCGCCCGCCACACCGAATGCGTCAGCGGGATCCCCGGCCGGTACGCGAGGTGCGTGGCCGAGGGCGCCTTCAGCATGTGAAGGTCCGCGCGATGACCGACGGCGAGCGAACCCACCGCCCGTTCGCCGTCGACGTCGTTCCCGGACTCGCGGCCTAATGCAAGGGCGCCGCCGTACGTCGCCGCCCGAACGGCCTCGTGGACACTGAGGTGCATCTGCAGGACCGCCGTGGTGACACAGAATGCGATGGAACTCGTGTACGACGTCCCGGGGTTGCAGTTGGCGGCCAGGGCGATCTGGACGCCGGCATCGATGAGCTCCCGGCCTGGCGCGAGCGGCTGTCGCGTGGACAAGTCACAAGCGGGCAAGCACGTTGCGACGGTTCCACGGGCGCCACTGCCCGTAGCCGGGTCCCAGCCCTTCCAGGTTCCCGCCAGCGCGTCAATGTCCATCTGCGAAAGGTAGTTCACGTGGTCCACGCTGGCGGCCCCGAACTCCACGGCCAACGCAACGCCTGGCCCCTCGCCCAGCTGGTTGCCATGCACGCGCAGCCCCAACCCCGCGTCCCGGGCAGCCGTAAGGACCCTGCGGGACTGCTCTTCCGTGAACGCACCGCGCTCGCAGAACACATCCGCCCAGCGCACATGCGGCAGGACGGCGTCGAGCATTTCACCGCAGACCAGGTCCGTGTACTCCTCCGGATCGGACCCGGCCGGCACCAGGTGCGCGCCGAGGTAGGTGACCTCGTCCACCAGAGCCGCGGCGATGCGTGCACTGCGGGCTTCGTTCTCCACGTCCAGGCCGTAGCCGGTCTTGCTCTCAAGGTAGGTAGTCCCCTGCGAGACGGCTTCAGTGACACGGTCCCTCACCAGAGTCGTCAGTTCATCGTCACTCACGCCGCGGGTAGCCCCCGTAGTGACAGCAATGCCGCCGGCACTGTAACTCTGCCCGGCCATGCGGGCCTCAAACTCGGCTGTGCGATCACCGGCGAAAACGAGGTGGGAGTGCGAGTCGACCCAGCCAGGCAGGACGGCGCGGCCTTCGGCGTCGATCTTTGTATCCGCCACAGGAGCGTCGTTGTTGGACCCGATCCAGGCAATGCGCTCGCCTTCGAACACGATCGCGGCGTCTTTGAGGACACGATGCTCCAGGTCCTGGGTCATCAGCTCGCCGATGTTGGTGATAAGAGTGCTGTTTTGTCCTGGACTGCTGATTCCGCTCATGTCCCTATTGTTCAGCGCCGGATGGACCAGCGAACGGCCGCAAGCTGTTCGGCTGTCCGGGATTCCGGACTGTCCTCTTTTACCTCGCCCAGGATCAGGGCGGCCGCCAGCTCGGCGATGGCCGAGGACGTCTGGAATCCGTAGCCGCCCTGCCCGGCCAGCCAGAAAAAGCCCTTCGCTTCGGCGTCGAAACCAACCACCGGGATTCCGTCCGCAGCTTCTGTCCGCAACCCCGTCCATGCACGATCCACTGAACGGATGCCCAAGGTTGTCAGTGAGTTGAGCCTGCTGATGAGTTTGTCCACATCACCGGCATACGGCTTAGCGTCTTCGGCCCCGCTGGGCACGGTTTCCGACGGCGAGATGAGCACCTGGTTGCCCTCGGCGCGGAAGTAGAACGAGTGATCGGCTGCAGCCACCATGGGCATTTGCGGCGTCAGCGATTGCTCGACGTTCACAATCGCCGCGGTCCGCCGATAAGGCTGCAGTCCCAACTTCTCCACGCCGCTGATGACCGCCAACTCATCCGCCCACGCACCTGCGGCATTAACCACGACGGCGGACTGGAAACCTTCCGTTCCGGCACCCACCTGCCAGCCACTTCCGAGCCGCTGGGCCGAGTGGACACGCGCACCGGTGATGATGTCAGCTCCCGCCGCCTGAGCCCTCTTCCGGTGATCTTCCAACAAGGCCGGTGCATTGCAACCAAACGAGCCGTTGTCCAACCCCGCGGCCTGGAACGAGTCCGGCTTCAGGACCGGGCAGAGCTGCATGGCTTCAGCGTGGGTGATTGTGTGCATGTTGCCGCTGGCTTCTGCCCGGACTGTTTCCTCATCGCCCACCAGCATGAACCTGCGTGGGGTAAGGACGGGCTCCGGAAGTTCGGCGTCGCGCGCCCTCATCATCTCCAAGGTCCGGACGGTGAGTTCCTGCACTATGGGCGGCCCGTAGCTCGGAATCAACTGGCGGGCTGAGCGCGAGGAAGTGTGGAAGGCCAACGACTGCTCCGCCTCAACCAGTGCAAGCGTGCACTTCCCTGCGAGCGCAGAAGCCAGAGAGAGCCCCGCAATGCCGCCGCCAACGATTACCACGTCATAATTCGAAGCCATGGCTCCATCCTGTCAGAAGGCCCGAGGGGTGCACAGATCGATCCTCTCTCACATCCAACCCCCAACGCCCCGATCCTCTCTCACATCACACCCCCAACGCCCCGATGCTCTCTCCCTTGCGTCAAGCAAGTGAGAGAACGTCGGGCCTAAAGCGGGAGGATGTGAGAGAACGTCGGGACGGTTAGGCGACCGCTGCGCGACTCTTCACGAACGCCTGAACGCAAGCTTCGACGTCGTCGCTGCTGTGTGCGGCTGAAAGCTGGACGCGGATGCGGGCCGCTCCCTTTGGCACCACGGGGTAGCTGAAGGCGGTAACGAAGACACCTTGACCGAGCATCTCGTCAGCAACCTTTGCGGCTATTACGGCGTCACCGAACATCACGGGAATGATGGCGTGCTCACCCTCGAGGAGTTCGAAGCCTTCCTCGCTCATGCGGCGGCGGAACAGGGCTGCGTTTTCGAACAGGCGGGTGCGGAGTTTGCCGGATTCCTGGACGAGTTCGATTGCCTTGATGGTGGCGGCCACGATGGCCGGCGCCAGGGAGTTGGAGAAGAGGTAGGGGCGGGCCTTCTGGCGCAGCATCGCGACGATTTCGCCGCGGCCTGAAACGTACCCGCCGGATGCCCCACCCAGGGCCTTGCCGAACGTGCCGGTGTAGATGTCCACGCGCTCCGAAACACCGGCGTGCTCAGGAGTACCGGCACCCGTGGGTCCCATGAAGCCGACGGCGTGGGAGTCGTCCACCATCACGAGGGCGTCGTGCTTCTCGGCGAGGTCGCAGATGGCTTCGAGCGGGGCAAGGTAGCCGTCCATGGAGAACACACCATCGGTGACGATGATCTTCCGGCGGGAACCCTCGGCCTCAACGAGCTTCGCCTCAAGGTCAGCCATGTCCTGGTTGGCGTAGCGGAAGCGCTTGGCCTTGCTCAGGCGGATGCCGTCGATGATCGATGCGTGGTTGAGCGAGTCCGAGACGATGGCGTCTTCGGGGCCGAAAAGGGATTCGAAGACACCCCCGTTGGCGTCGAAGCAGCTGGAGAACAGAATCGTATCTTCGGTGCCCAAAAAGGCCGAGACACGGGCCTCGAGTTCAAGGTGAAGATCCTGGGTGCCACAAATGAAGCGCACAGAGGCCATGCCGAAGCCGCGTTCGTCCATGGCGGCCTTGGCTGCGGCAATGATGTCCGGGTGGTCGGCCAGGCCCAGGTAGTTGTTGGCGCAGAAGTTCAGCACTGTGTTAGCTGGCTGGCCGAGTTGGCCGGCGGCGATATGGCTGGCCTGCGGGGAATCGATGTGGCGTTCTGTCTTGAAGAGGCCGGCGCTGCGGATCTCGTCGAGTTCGCCTTGGAGTTGGTCTTTGATGGCTGAGTACATGGGGTGCTCCTGAATACGTCGGGAAAGGTTCTGTGGCGGCAGCGGGGTTAGAGTTCGGTCCAGTCGAGGACTACTTTGCCGCCGGTTCCGGCGCGGGCGATGTCGAAGCCCTTCTCCCAGTCGGTCGCCGACAGCTTGTCGGTGACCACTGCGGAGATGTTCCGGTGCAGCACAGGGTTGGAAGAAAGCATGGCGCTCATCGCGTACCACGTCTCGAACATTTCGCGGCCATAGATGCCCTTAAGCGTGAGCATGTGGGTGACCACTTTGCCCCAGTCGATGTCGATGGACTGGCTGGGAAGGCCCAGCATGGCGATCCGCCCGCCGTGGTTCATGTTGTCGATCATCTCAGGCAGTGCCGTGGGGTGTCCGGACATTTCCAAGCCGATATCGAATCCTTCGCGCATACCCAGCTCCCGCTGTGCGTCGCGGACGCGCATTTTGGAAACGTCGACGGCGAGGTCAACGCCCATTTGGCGGGCCAGTTCCAGCCGGGGAGCAGATACGTCAGTGATGGCGATCTTGCGGGCGCCAGCATGGCGGGCGACGGCAATGGCCATCAGCCCGATGGGTCCTGCGCCGGTAATGAGGACGTCTTCGCCCACCAAGGGGAAGCTCAGGGCTGTGTGGACAGCGTTGCCGAAGGGATCGAAGATGGCACCGAGTTCCGGCGTGACGGATTCGTCGTGGTGGACCCACACGTTGGTCTCCGGAATGACCACATATTCGGCGAACGCACCATCGCGCTGCACTCCAACGGAGACGGTGTGGATGCACATCTGGCGGCGTCCAGCACGGCAGTTGCGGCAGATTCCGCAAACCACGTGGCCTTCACCGGACACCCGGTCTCCAACTTTGACGTCTCGGACGTCCTCGCCGACTTCCACTACTTCACCGTAGAACTCGTGACCTGCAATGAGCGGCGTTTCGATGATGCTTTGGGCCCAGGCATCCCAGCTCTGGATGTGGAGGTCGGTACCGCAGATGCCCGTGGTCATGACACGGATCTTGACGTCGCCGGGTCCCGCTTCGGGCTCGGGACGGTCAACGAGTTCGAACCCTGCGTGTGGTCCGGATTTGTAGAGAGCCTTCATGGGATTCCTCACTGCTGGGGCTGCTTCGCTGCTGCTGACTCCATTAGAGCGCCGCTGACGATTTAGCACAACTAGATTCTTCTCAATCAACGATTTAGGATTTGCTAATGGAAATCCACCAGTTGCAGATGCTCCGTGAACTCGGCGACCTGGGCAGTGTTAAAGCTGTGGCCGAGACTCTTATGGTCACCCCATCGGCCGTTTCGCAACAGCTCGCGCTCCTGCAGAAATCGGTGGACGTTCCACTGACACGCAAGGAAGGCCGCGCCCTGGTGCTGACGGACGCCGGAAAGGTCCTCGCCGAGGCCGGTGCCGCCGTCGTGAACGCGATGGCGGATGCGCGGGCAGCGATCGGCGCCTATCACGACGCTCCGGATGCGCCTGTGAGCGTCAGCGCCTTCCACAGTGCGGGGCAGGCGCTGTTCGCGCCGTTGGCAGCGCTGTTAGCGTCCGACGGCGGGAAGTCGCCAAGGCTTCGACTCTCGGATGAGGATGTGGCCCAGGAAGATTTCCCGGGCTTGGTTGCCCGCTACGACCTCGTACTGGCACACAGGATGGATAACAGCCCGCCGTGGCCAGAAGACAAAGTGGCCGTGATCCCCTTGGCGGACGAACCCCTGGACGTCGCCCTACCCGCGGACCACCCACTGGCATCCCGGCGCGAACTGAAGCCGTCCGACGTCGTGGGCGAAACCTGGGTGACCAGCCGCGATGGCTACTCCCCCGCGGACGTGCTCGCCGCCGTCGTTGCCGTGAGTGGACGGCCCGCCGAAGTGCTGCACCGCATCAACGACTACTCAACTGTTGCCGCGCTTGTCGCGGCGGGCGGCGCGATCGGACTCCTGCCAAGGTTCACGGCGCGGCGCGTCCTGGATGCCGGTGTTGTGCTGCGGCCCCTTTCCGGCGTGAACTCGGTGCGCAAGATCGACATCCTCGCCCGCCCGGAAACGCTGAAACGGAAATCAGTCATGACGGTTTGCGAGTCACTTCAAACCGTCATGACCGAACTTATCGAGCTATCCGGCCCCCGCTAGTTAGGTGTGTTCCGGGTCAGGGCGGGTTGTCCGGCGTCGAAGTACTCCACTAGTTCGGCCGCGAGCTCCGGTACCTCCCGAGCCGAGCCATCACCGCGTAACGATTCTGCCGCGAGGATGCCCGCCACTACCGCCTGTCGCGCTGCAATCGGGCTTGTCTGGGTCTGGCCGCCTTCGGAGGCAAAGCGCAGGAATTCCTCAATCAGGCGAGGGTCCGCACCGCCGTGGCCACCTTCTCCGTCCTCAATAGTGATCACCTCGTCTGGTGCCGCGTAGCCGGAAGTCCGGCTGGTCCAGACGTTGATGGTGTTCCCCGGGCCGTCGCCGAAGTTCTCGATTCTGCCCTTCGTGCCGATGATGGTGTAGTTGCGCCAGTAATCAGGTGTGAAGTGGCACTGCTGGTAGGAGGCCAGCACGCCGTTGTCCAGGACCATGTTCATCATGGAAATGTCCTCGACGTCGATTACCTCAGCCAGGTCTTTCTGCTCCGTGGGGGGCCAGTTGTCCCTGGAGAACCATTCGCCCATGCGCTTGCCGGAGTTGTCACTGCGGTTGGTGACGTTGCCATAAACCGCAAGATCGCCGACGGCGGCAACCCGCTTGGTGTACCCGCCGGCAAGCCAGTGGATCACATCGATATCGTGCGCACCTTTTTGGAGGAGCAACGAGGTGACATTGGCGCGCTGGGCATGCCAGTCCTTGAAGTAGTAGTCCCCACCATCGCCAACAAAGTGCCGGCACCAGATGGCCTTGACCTCACCGATCCTGCCCTCCTGAATGATGTGGCGCATCTGTACTACAACGGGCATGTGCCGCATGTTGTGCCCAACGTACAAGCGCGTTCCGGTCTCGTACGCCGTCGTCAGGATCAGGTCCGCTGCCTCCACTGTGATGTCCAGCGGCTTCTCACAGAAGGTCGCAAGGCCAGCCTTGAGCGTACGGACCGCGACGGCGGCATGCTGGTTATCGGGGGTTAAGACCAGGACGGCGTCAAGGTCGCTGGCGAGCACCTCTTCGAGGTCGCTGGTGATGCGGGCCGAGGGGATGCTCGCCGCGGCGTCCGCACGTCCCCTCTCGCTCACGTCACAGACGAGGGTGACTTCAGAGCCCTTACCCGGCTTATGGGCGTGTCTCCACAACCCGGAGCGCAGGCCGAAACCCACGATGCCGACCTTCAAATCCTTTTCCATGAGGTGCAATTTCCTTCTGCTGGTTCGTTTAATAAAGTCTGGTTGCGGAGCTGCGGTGGGGTGCCGATTCGCGCACGAACAGGTGCCACGGGAAGTCCAGGACCGCAGGCTCGCGCTTGGCGTCAGGCGAAGCGGGTGACGTGGCCCGCTGCAAGAGCAGCCGGGCAAGCTTGCCGAAGAAATCCACGGGGCCCACAGTGCTGAGCGACGGCGACATCCTCTCCCCCTCCACCGTGTTGCCCACGCCGATGATGTCCACGTCCACACCAACGGCGAGCCCAAGCCGTTGAGCCGCATTGATGGCTGCGACGGCGGCGAAGTCGGTGGTGGCGTAGATGGCAGTAGGCCGGTCCGGCACGCTGAGCAGCCGCGTTGTGGCAGCATACGCACCGGCAGATGTGCCATCGAAGAGGCCCACATAATCCTCGTTTTCCGGGATGCCGGCGTCCACCAGGGCCTCTGTGTAGGCCCGGTAGCGGGTGCCGCCAGAGGCGCCGGCAGCCGTGGCCGGGGTGAGGCAAGCGATCCTCCGATGGCCGTGGAGGAGGTGCTCCACGGCCATGCGGCAGCCTGGTCCAGCAATGGACCTGATGACGTCGAAATTCTCCGTTCCAAGCTCCTCGTCAAAGACCACAAGCGTGGTCCCGTGCTCCGCGAGCTTCCGAAGGGCGTCCCGTTGCTCAGGTCGGACTGCGTCCACGAACACGGCGTCTGCGTTATGCGTGCCAAGGACCTTCACCCAGTCGGCGTCGCCAAGGATCATCGGCGTGATCCCCAACGGAGCAGCCGCCTTTTGCACGGCCTCGATGACGGATAACGACCAAGGATCGGACAGCATCGTCAATGACAGGATGACGGTGTTCGTCCGCCCTGTCCGGATAGCCCGGGCAGCCTGGTTGGGGCGATAGCCGAGCCGGTCCGCAACAGCCTTGACCTTCTCCGCCGTCGGATCCGAAACTCCCGGTCCCGCATCGCCCCGGCGACCCGACAACACATAGGAAACCGTGGCCGTGGAAACACCCGCGAGTTCGGCCACCATGCGGATGGTGGGCCGGACTCCCGTGTTACTCGCTTTTGCCATGATTTCCCCCTGCTTGTTTGTGTCTGATGTCGCCTTGTTTTTTGAGGCTAGCTCCTGAACACGGGAGCAGCCGGATCCAACGCGGCCTGGTATTCGTCGCGCATCTTGTCACCACCTTCGCTCTTCCAGCGCTTGACCGCGTCCTTCAGTTCATCGATCTTGGCCCGTCCGGTGATGATGTCCACCACCTTGTCGCGGAGCTGTTTGGTGATCTTCGCCCCCACCTTGGCGTTCGTATCTGAGTAGGAACCATTGGTGGGGTTGCGCCATGCGAGCTCCAGCAATTTTTCTTCCTGCTGGCTGATATAGCGGGTGTCGTCGTCGAATCCCGGATTGAAGATGACGTTCTCCGGGCTGGACATGATGTTCAACGCCGAGACCAAGCCAGGCGCATTCGTGGTTCCAGTCTCCGTACGCACCGGGTTGCCCGAACCATCCAGGGTGTAATCCTGGCCGAGCTCGCCGAAGTTCTTCTGCATGTACTCCACCGTGCCAAACGGTGCCGACAGGTAGTTGATGAGGGCCAGCAGCTCTCGGATCTTGCCTTCCTCAGCCTTCTTGAATGGCGTGAAACCCACCGTCCCGTAGCCCATGTCGTAGGTTGGCTTGACCTTCCCGTCGGCGCTGAACGGAACGAGGATGTCAAACTTAGCGCTCTTATTCAGTGCCCGGTAGCTGCGGAGGTCATGGGGACCCACCACCACCTGCGCCGCAACACTGCCATTGGCAACGCGGGAACGAATGTCCGTGGCCTTGGAGTCCGGGTAGAAAACCCCGGCTGCGAACATCTTGGCGGTGAACTCCACGCCGGCCACGTACTCATCAGTTTCGTACAAATGCGTTAACGTACGGTCCTTGTTGACGGCCCAGCTGTTCGGGGCGCCAAACCACTCGGTAACCATGTGCAGGGCATTGATATAGGCAGGCTCAAGGGCATACTTCTGATCGCCAGGACGGGTCAGTTCCTTGGCCTTGTCCAGGAACTCGTCCGCGCTCGCAGCCTCGAAACCACCTACTTGTGCCCATGCGTCGTGGTTGCCCAGGTACACCTGGCCGAACGGAGTGCTCGGGATGGGCGCTCCCCAGATCTTGCCGTTCACGACGGCGGTCTTCCAGGAATCGGGCTTCAGCGCGGCCAGGTTGGGGTACTCGAGCACTGCGTCACCGGAGAGGTAGGGCGTCAGGTCCTGGAACTTCGCTTCGAGCATCGGGCCAACATTGGGAATTCCCTGGTTCGGTGGCACCCACATCATGTCCGGCAGTTCATTGCTGGCAAGGACAGTGGCGAACTTGGCCGGATAGCCGTCTCCAATGTCCTCGGCGATCTGCAGTTCCAGGTCACCGCCGAGCTTGGCGTTGAGGCGTTGCCAGAAGGGGTTGTCCTTCAGACCGGGGCTCATGGTGTCGAAGGTTTCCGTCAGACCGGTCACCTTGCCCTTAAGCGGCGGAGTCTTCACGGACTGCACAGCGGTGGGCAGCTTGAAGTAGCCGGCCTGCAGGCCTTTGGCGTTACCGGCAAGGTCCGGAGTCACACCGGTGAATTCCTTGTAGGTGGGCAGCTTGACTGAAGCGGAGGCCGCTGCGCCTCCGCTGCTCGCAGCTCCCCCACCCCCACAAGCAGACAGGCCGACGGCGGTGACGGCCAGGCCTGCGAGGCCAAGGAAGCCGCGGCGGCTGAATCCAGCCTGTCCTGAGGTAGTGCTCGTCATGGCATAACCCTTTCTGGTTATTTACTGGTAGGTGATGCTGTTCTTGTTGCAGGCAGGCCGCGGGAGCGGCTAACCCTTCACGGCGCCGGTGATCACGCCCTTGGAAAAGTGCTTTTGGAGGAACGGGTAAACCATCAGGATGGGAACCAGCGCCACCACTACTACAGCCATCTGGATGGATTGCGGCGGAGGTGTGGTGGTGATTCCCAGCTGGTCTGCCGCCCCGCTGCCCTGGACTACAAAGTTGCGGAGCAGCAACTGGATGGGCCATTTGCTGTGGTCATTGATGTAGAGCAGTGCGTTGAAGAACGAGTTCCAGAAACCAACGGCATAGAACAAACCGACCACGGCGATGACGGCCTTGGACAGTGGCATGACGATCCGCCACAGGATCTGCCAGTCGTTGGCACCGTCAATCCTGGCGCTTTCGATCAATTCGCCCGGGATGTTCATGAAGAACGAGCGCATCACCACAAAGTTGAAGGCGCCGAATATGCCAGGGAGGATCAGCGACCACAGGGAATCCAGCAGCCCGAGCTGTCGAATCATGAGGAAGGACGGGATGAGTCCCGGCGCGAACAAGAGCGTGAACAACACTGCGAGTACCACGGGGCGGCCGAAGAGGACTGATCGGCTGGTGGCGTACGCCATGGTGATGGTGACGAACAGCGCCAGGATGGTGCCCACGGCGGTGATGAGCATGCTCACGCCGAGGGATTGCAGGACCATGGGGCCTTTGAAGATGGTGGCGTAAGCCTCCAAGGTGGGCCGCTCAGGCCAGAGCACGAATCCACCGGCCTGCACGAGTTGTTCAGTGTCCGCCAATGACGTGGACACCACCAGGAGGATTGGCGTCAGGATGGACAGGCTGAAAAGGACGACGACCACGGCCTTTACCGTTTGGTACAGAGGAGAAGGACGTTCCTTCCATACGGGTCGTTTGGGGTTGTAGCTCAATTCCCGCGGTTTCCTCGTGAAAAGTGTTGTTGCCATGGGGTTCTCCTTGTGCAGCAGCCGCGTAGGCTCAGCGTGCTTGCTTTGCAAAAATTCCGTCTTCGCCGAAGCGGTGGGCAAGTTTGTTGGCGCCGTAGATCAGCAGGGCACTGACCACACCCTTCGCCAGGCCCGCTGCGGCACCTGAACTCCAGCCGCCACCGACCACACCGGTGTAGTAGGTAAAGGTGTCCAGCACTTCCGCTGCCCCTGCACCCACGGCGTCACGTTGGAGGATGAACTGCTCAAAACCGACGGAGAGGATGTCTCCAATGCGCAGGATCAGGAGCAGCACGATCACCGGCCTTAGCCCAGGCAAGGTGATGTGCCACATCCGGCGCCAACGTCCCGCACCGTCAGCAGCCGCTGCCTCATACAAAGAGGCATCAATGCTTGCCAAGGCTGCGAGGAAGATGATCATGGCCCAGCCGGCGTCCTTCCAGATCATCTGGACAACCACCATGACTGGAAAGGTTTCCGGATTGGTCATGAACGGAATTGGATCCATGCCCATATCGCGAAGCAGGTTGTTGACGAAGCCCGCACCGCCCAACATCTGCTGGAAGAATGCGATCACCAGGACCCAGGACAGGAAGTGCGGCAGGTAGGCGATGCTCTGGAAAATCCTGCGGACCCGCGTGCTGATCAGGGAGTCCACAATCAGTGCAAGCACCAGCGGCACCGGGAAAAGGAAAACCAGCTGCCATGCCGCAAGGTAGAGCGTGTTCCAGAACGCGTGGATGAAGTCGGGGTTGCCGAACAGGTCCACGAAGTTCTGCCAGCCAACAAAGAGGCTGTCCCCGATGCCGAGGTAGGGCTGGTAGTCCTGGAACGCGATGACGTTGCCCAGGATCGGGATGTAGAAGAAGAGCAGCAGGAAAGCAACACCCGGGAGCATCATCAGGAGCATCTGCTTATCGCGCCTCAGCCTTGACCGGAAGCTTTGCTGGGGTGCCCTGTTGCCCTTGCGCCTCCGCATGCCGGATTTTCCGGGCAATGGCTCCGGGACGCGGCGCGCTTCCGGCAAAGCCGGAGCTTGTTGCGTCGTCGAGTTCATGCTGTCTCCTCAGTGCAGGGGCAAGGGTTCTCAAATGTTGATTGAAGAGTGTGATTCAAAACACGCTCGTTAACCGTTTAACAAACCATAAACGACGACCTTCCCGTTTGCAAGATCATGATTGAAACTGACGATAGAAATCAGTTTTGATCATTATTCGCGGTGTGGCCCACCCCACTAAGATTGATGGAGAACCGCAGAGGGAAGGTTGATATGGCAGATTGCTGCAGCCCGGGCGCCGGCGCCCGGGAACACACGGCACCCGGACTGATGCTCCCACTACGCGCGGCGGGCGGACACCGGAACCCGACGGCCGGCGTCGTCCGTTCCGGCAACCACGCCGTGACGGCGGTTAATGGCGACGTCGAGATCCCCTCCGGGACTTTCGCCATGGGCGATCCTTTTGGCGAAGGCTACGACGGCGACGGCGAGACGCCAGTCCACGAAGTGTCCGTTTCCGGATTCACCATCAGCGCCACCGCGGTCACCAACACGGAGTTCGCGGCATTCATGGATGCCACAGGGCACAGCACGGAATCTGAAGAGTTCGGGACATCTGCGGTGTTCCATCTTGCAGTCAAGGCCGAGCCGCACGACATCCTGAACAGGGTCAACAACGTCCCTTGGTGGCTCAATGTGCGGGGCGCAGACTGGGCCCACCCGGCCGGACCCCTCTCCCACTGGACGGACATCCCGGACCATCCAGTGACGCATGTGTCCTTCAACGACGCCTTGGCCTACTGCGCCTGGGCGGGGCGACGACTGCCCACCGAAGCGGAATGGGAGTATGCAGCCCGGGGCGGTGCGTCCGGGCAGCGCTATCCATGGGGCAACGAACTTCACAATGACAGCGCCGAAGGCAGCGCCCGGCACAACTGCAACATCTGGCAGGGCGAGTTTCCGGTGCGTAACGACGTCGAGGACGGCTACCTCACCACAGCGCCGGCCAGGTCCTTCGCCCCCAACGGCTATGGGCTCTACCAGACCAGCGGCAATGTGTGGGAGTGGTGCAGCGATTGGTTCCTACCCAAGTACTACCAGACGTGCCTGACCGCCGGAACCGTAGAAGACCCGCAGGGCCCAACGATTGGCCGCGGAAGGGTCATGCGCGGCGGCTCATACCTTTGCCACGACTCCTACTGCAACCGTTACCGGCTGGCCGCGCGGAGTTCCAACACGCCTGACTCGGCCAGCGCCAACCTCGGATTCAGGACCGTAGCGCTCTAAGCTTCCCGGGTCAGCCAAGGATCCCCGTCAGTTGATGATTTCGCCGCGCTCGTCAGCAAGAATTGCCGCCAGGCGTTCCTTCCATGCTCGCAGCGCCTCGGGCTCCAGCCGCGTCCAATCGGTGACTTCGCCCAGGACCCTGAGCGGGGCTGTGCTGCGGTATGACCGGGTGGGGTTGCCGGGGAATTTCTTGTCGGTCACGTTGGGGTCGTCCTCGAATGGCCCGGTCGGCTCGACGGCGTAAACGCGCGGGGCCCCCTTACCTGCCGCGAGTTCGGCAGCCAGTCCTGCGCCGTCCCGCAGAGCAGTGAAGTAGATGTGGTTCATCACGACCTCGGGCCGATAGTTCGACCTGAAGCCCGCGCTCAGGAGATCACCTTCCCGAAGGTTGGCCTTTGTGCCATGAAAGAACGGACCCTCGTCCAACGGTTGATTCACAGTTACACCCTAATCGCATGACGCGCAGGGCAGGTTACTGCGAGCTCCGCGGTCAAAGCCCCTTGTGTCCGTGCCCCCTGGGACCATGCCCCTTGAGGACAGCCGGAAGCTCACCGGCCACAATGCGCTGTGCCGTCACGGTGTCACCGTCCTTGGTCCCTGCTATCCGTACGGTGTCGCCCGCCTTAAGATCCGCCGCGGTTGCTGAAGGCAGCGTGGGCTTGCCCTTGCCATTGCGCAGTTCTGAGAGGTCAGTGGGCATGCGTGAGATGCGGGTCCCGGAGTTGATCGCATAGCTCTGCGTGAAGCCATCCTCGCTCTTGACGGTGATGGCAGAATCGCTCACGGACTCGATCTTGCCGGCCTGCGTGACCACAGTGCGGAAGGTACCGTCCTGCTCTTTCACAACGTGCTCGCCATGGATCCCATGGGCTCGCCCCTCAGGGCGCTTGGCGCCATCAGATGCGGAGGGACTTGGTGAGGCAGTAGCGCTCGACGGCGATGGGCTGGGTTGGGTGCCTGCCCACACTGCGGCTGCCCCGCCGCCGGTCAGGGCGACGGCGATGCCGCTGGCGATAAGGGCCTTCCGAAGGCCCGGTGTAATGGTGGCCATGCATCCATTCTGCGCCCCTTACACAAAAAAGTAGCTCGCAGTCGTGGTTGTTCTGAGCTCTCAAAACAACCACAACTGCGAGCTATTTGGGCAACTGGCTGCCGGATTTAGCCCTGTACGCCGAGCTTTTCCAGGATGAGTTCGCGAACGCGGTTGGCATCAGCCTGGCCACGTGTTGCCTTCATGACACCGCCCACAATTGCGCCAATGGCTTGGACCTTGCCGCCACGGATCTTCTCCGCGACGTCAGGCTGTGCCGCAAGGGCGGCGTCGATGGCTTCCAGCAGCGGACCGTCGTCGGAAACCACCGCAAGGCCGCGCTTTTCAACGATCTCGCCCGGAGTACCTTCGCCGGCAAGTACGCCGTCCAGGACCTGCGTGGCCATCTTGTTGTTGATCTTGCCGTCCTCGACCAGCTTGTTCAGCTCGACGATGACCAGCGGTGTGACACCCAGAGCGGAAGGATCGACGTCGGCAACCTTGGCGCGGCCAACGATCTCACCCATCCACCACTTCCGGGCAACATCTGCGCTGGCACCGGCTGCGATGGTTTCCTCGATGGAGTCCATGACGCCGGCGTTGACCACATCGCGGAACTCCAGATCCGAGTAGCCCCAGGCTTCCTTGAGCCGCTTGCGACGCTCGGCCGGCGGCTCCGGAAGGGTGGCGCGAAGCTCCTCCACCCACTCACGGGAGGCGACGACGGGAACCAGGTCCGGCTCGGGGAAGTAGCGGTAATCGTCGGCGTCGGACTTGGCGCGGCCCGACGTCGTCGAACGCGTGTCCTCGTGCCAGTGGCGCGTCTCCTGGATCACCGGCTGGCCGGAGTCCAGGACTGCAGCGTGGCGCTGGATCTCGTAACGAACGGCGTGCTCGACGGCGCGCAGCGAGTTAACGTTCTTCGTCTCCGAGCGGATGCCGAAGCGTTCCTGGCCGTGCGGGCGCAGGGAAACGTTGGCGTCGCAGCGGACGTTGCCGCGTTCCATCTTGGCGTCCGAAACACCAAGGTTCTTCACGATTTCGCGGACTGCGGCAACGTAGGCCTTGGCCAGCTCCGGGGCACGGCTTCCGGCACCCTGGATCGGCTTGGTGACGATTTCCACCAACGGAACACCCGAACGGTTGTAGTCCACCAGCGAGTAGTCGGCGCCCTGGATGCGGCCTGCAGAACCACCCATGTGGGTGAGCTTTCCCGCGTCCTCTTCCATGTGGGCGCGCTCGATCTCGACGCGGAAGACCGTGCCGTCCTCAAGCTCGATGTCGAGGTAGCCGTCGTACGCGATCGGCTCGTCGTACTGCGAGGTCTGGAAGTTTTTCGGGGTGTCCGGGTAGAAATAGTTCTTCCGGGCGAAACGGCAGTACTCGGCGATCTTGCAGTTCAGGGCAAGGCCGATCTTGATGGAGGACTCCACAGCCGTCTTGTTCACCACCGGGAGGACGCCGGGCATGCCGAGATCCACCTCGTTGACGTTGGTGTTCGGCTCATCGCCGAAGACGTTCGGCGCGGAGGAGAACATCTTGGTCTTGGTGTTGAGCTCCACGTGGACCTCGAAACCCAGAACAGGATCGTACTTCTCCATGGCCTCTTCGAAGCTCAGGGTTGCGTCGACGGACATTAGTTTGAACCTCCGGCGGAGTTGGATGCGGCACCGAGAGCGGGTGTCTTCAATTCAGGAGCCTGGGCAAGAAGCGGGCCGCCCCACTTTTCTTCCAGGATGGATTCAAGCACAGCACCTACGCGGTACAGGCGGGCATCCTGACGGGCAGGGGCCAGCAGCTGCACGCCAACGGGCAAGCCGTCCTCGTCAGCCAGGCCACCGGGCAGCGACAAGCCCGGGATACCAGCCATATTGGCGGGGATGGTGGCGACGTCGTTCAGGTACATGGCCAGAGGATCGTTGGCCTTCTCCCCCAGTTTGAACGCTGTGGTGGGAGCCGTAGGCGAAATGAGGACATCCGCCTTCGAGAACGCGGCGTCGAAATCGCGCTGAATGAGCGTGCGGACCTTCTGCGCCGAACCGTAATAGGCGTCGTAATAGCCAGCGCTCAGGGCGTAGGTGCCCAGGATGATGCGGCGCTTGACCTCATCACCAAACCCAGCGGCGCGGGTTGCACCCATGACGCGCTCGATCGTCATTGGGCCGTCCTTGGGCAGGGCACGCAAGCCATACCGAACGCCGTCGAACTTGGCCAGGTTGCTGGACGCCTCGGACGGCATGATCAGGTAGTAAGCGCCCAGGGCGTACTTCAGGTTGGGGCAGGAAACCTCAACGATTTCAGCGCCGGCATCCTTCAGCAGCTGAAGGGACTCGTTGAAGCGGTTCTCGACGCCGGCCTGATAGCCCTCGCCGTGCAGCTCCTTGATGATGCCGATCTTCATTCCAGCAACATTGCCCACGCGGGCAGCAGCGGCCAGGTTGTCGAACGGATCGGTCAGGGACGTGGAATCGAACGGATCATGGCCGCCGATGACTTCCTGCAACAGAGCCGCGTCCAGCACCGTGCGGGACACCGGGCCAATCTGGTCCAGGGAGGATGCCATGGCAATCGCGCCGTAGCGGGAAACTGCACCATACGTCGGCTTGACGCCGACGGTTCCGGTGACAGCACCGGGCTGGCGGATCGATCCACCGGTGTCAGTGCCCAGCGCCAGCGGCGCTTCAAAAGCAGCGACGGCGGCAGCCGAGCCACCGCCTGAACCGCCAGGAATGCGGTCCAGGTCCCAAGGGTTGCGGGTGGGCCCGTACGCCGAATGCTCCGTGGAGGAACCCATGGCGAACTCGTCAAGGTTGGTCTTGCCGAGGATGGGCATCTTGGCCGCGCGCAGCTTCTTCACCACGGTGGCGTCATAGGGGCTGTGCCAGCCCTCAAGGATCTTCGAACCAGCCGTCGTCGGCTGGCCAATCGTCACGATCAAGTCCTTCACAGCGATCGGCACACCAGCCAGGGCATGAAGTTCCCCGGCAGCGGCGCCACCAGCGGCACGCGCAGCGTCAACCTCGGCCGCAACAGCCAGGGCTTCCTCCGTATTAACGTGCAGGAACGCGTTGATCTGGCCGTCCACGTCAGCAATACGGTCAAGGTGCGCCTGCGTCACTTCAACAGCGGAAACCTCGCGGGCAGCAAGCTTCGCAGCAAGATCGGCAGCGGAGTGGCGAATGAGTTCGTTCTTCAGCTCAGTCATGGTAATTAGTCCTCATCCAGGATTGCCGGGACCTTGAAACGGTTCTCGTAAGCATCCGGAGCGCCGGACAACGCCTGCTCAGCCGTAAACGTGTGGCCCACGACGTCCTCACGGAACACGTTGGTCAACGGAATCGGGTGGGACGTGGCCGGGACATCCTCCCCGGCGGCTTCGCTGACGGACTTCACCGAATCCACGATGACGGCAAGCTCAACCGCCATCCTGTCCAGCTCTTCGGCACTCATTTCAATGTGAGCCAGACGCGCAAGATGCGCGACGTCGTCACGGTTGATCGCAGCCATGGATCTCCCCTGCAAAGTTCAAATGGTTTTCCGAACCAGTCTACTTGGCTGTGCGGGACGATACCGACGCCGAATAGGTGAGCAGCAGGTGACGTGGCGCCTTTCGGCGGCCCGCGCGACGCTCCCTCGGCTGCTCGCTCGTTCCTCGCTTAGACGCAGCCTACGGGAGGTCCCGCCGCCCGCCGATGTGCCTCCCTCCCCTAACGCCGAACCCACCCAGCGCCGAGTCACCCCCCACAACAAGCGAGACAGCAAAGCGGACCATTCGCGCTTTGCTGTCTCGTTTGTTTTATTGGGTTGGGGGCTGGGTGGGTTTGCGGGGCGGACTGGGTCTGACTCCGCAGCGGCCGGTGGGCCTCCGACGCAAAACCGGGCCAGGCATCCGGAAGCGTGCGTCAAAGCGACGAAGGAGCAGCACGCGGAGGATGTCTGACCCGGTTTTGCACCTCACGTGCAGACCGGTGCTTTGGGAACGGCAGCCTAGCCGATGCCGATTGCTCCGGTCAGGACTCCGACCGCCAGCATGACGATCGAGATGACTGCAGTGCGCCAGAGGACCTTCTTGTGGTGGTCGCCCAGGTCTACCTTTGCCAGCGACACCAACAGCAGGATCGCAGGGACCAGGGGGCTCTGGAGGTGGAACGGCTGGCCGGTGATGGAAGCGCGGGCCATGTCCGCTGCGCCGACGCCGTAGTGGGCTGCGGTTTCACTGAGGACCGGCAGTACACCGAAGTAGAACGCGTCGTTGCTCATGAAGAAGGTCATCGGGATGCTCAGCACGCCGGTGATGACTGCCATGAACGGACCCATGTCCGCGGGGATGATCTGGACGAGCCACTCGGACATTGCCTTGACCATGCCGGTGCCGTTGAGGACACCGGTGAGGACTGCAGCGGCCATGACCATGCTGACGACGGCGACGATCGACGGTGCGTGGGCGATCAGCTGGGCACCCTGGTCCTTGACCTTGGGGAAGTTGACCAGCAGTGCGATGGCGGAGCCCACCATGAAAACGAACGGGAGCGGGACGATGTTCGCTACCAGGGTGACCATGACGGCGACCGTGAGCCCAAGGTTGAACCAGAACAGTTTGGGGCGCAGCGTGGTGCGGTTGGGATCCAGTGCGGTGTCAGCCATGGCGGTGTCGTGATCGTCCACCAGCTCTTGGGTACGTTCAAGAACTGCGACGCCGGCGCCTCCGCCGGTTACCGGCTTGGGTGCGGTGCGGCCAAAGCCGAAGCGGCCCTTGCTGACGCCCGAACCACCAGTGGCGGCCGAACCGCCGCGGCCAGTGCCGCCGTCGAACGCGTCGGACGGATTGGCGACGTCGCCCCAGATTTCGGGCGCGGTGGTGCGGAGGCGGTTACGTTCCTGCAGACCAAGCAGCCAGGAGAAGACGAGCACGACGATAAGGCCAACGATGAGGGACGGGACCATGGGGACGAAGACGTCATTGACGTCCAGCTTCAGTGCGGTAGCGGCGCGGGCTGTGGGTCCGCCCCACGGCAGGATGTTCATGGTGCCGTTGGCGAGGCCGGCCACGCAAGTGAGGACAACGGGACTCATCTTCAGGCGCAGGTAGACCGGCAGCATGGCGGCGGTGGTGAGGATGAACGTGGTCGAACCGTCACCGTCCAGGGAGACTGCCGCGGCGAGGATAGCTGTGCCCAGGACTACCTTGGCGGGATCGTTGCCGAGCTTGCGCAGAATGAACTTCACCAGGGGGTCGAACAGTCCGACGTCGATCATCAGGCCGAAGTAGATGATGGCGAACATGAGGAGCGCGGCCGTGGAGGTCATGGACTTCATCGAGTCCATGACCATGGGGCCTATGCCCAAGCCGGCCCCCGCGAAGAGACCGAAGATGGTGGGGACGATGATCAGCGCCAAGACGGGCGTCAACTTTTTGGTCATGATCAGGACCATGAATACCGCAATCATTGCGAATCCAAGCAAAACCAGCACGGCCGGCTCCTTACTACTGTGAATGGCACCACTTCGGTGTGATGCGCACTACAGACGTTATAGTGGCGCCCGTCACGGGCTGGGGTTTCCGGGAATTGTTGGGAATACTGATCATTGCGAGCGTTTTGCGCATTGTGCTCAGTGCTTCAATGGAGCTGGAGGAAAGGAGTAACGGTGCCGCGTTTTACCAGGGTCAGTATGCGTTTCTCCACCCAGACGCTCCTCCTCCAGCTGGGGGTAGTTCTGCTCGTAGTGCTCCTGAGCGGTGCCGTCCACGCGTGGCTGGTCTACGAACGGATCGGCGACGAAGCCGAAAACCAGGCACTCACCCTCGCCCGCACAGTTGCGGCGGATCCCGACATCAGGGAAGACGTCGAGGCAATCAGCAAAGAAGAAGGAACACCGCCGGCCAGCGTCCTCGCCGCCGGGCCCTTGCAAGCAGCAGCAGAAGCGGCCCGGATCCGCACTGGGGCCCTCTTCGTGGTCATCACGGACGAAACCGGACTCCGATTGGCCCACCCGGAAATTGCGCGGCTCGGTGAGCGCGTGAGCACAGATCCCTCTGTGGCCTTGGCCGGCCAGGAGATCACCACCCGCAACACGGGCACTTTGGGTCCATCGGCGGGCGCCAAGGTGCCGGTGTACGCACCCTCATCCGACGGCGCAGCAACCGCTGGAACCGCTGGAACCATCGTGGGCGAGGTGAGCGTGGGTTACTCCATGGAGTCCCTCACCAAGAGCCTGGCACAGGACATTGTGCCCATTGCCCTGACCGCGGGCGGCGCACTCCTGGCTGGCGTCCTCGCTTCATTCCTGCTCCGGCGCCGCCTCCAACGCCTCACGTTGGGCTTGGAACCAGAGGAGATCAGCACCCTCGTCCACGACCAAGTGGCAGTGCTCCAAGGCGTGGACGAGGGCGTGATCGGGATCGCCGCCGATGGACGCATCTCCGTGTTCAACGCAGCTGCCGCCAGGCTCCTGGACCTGCCCGACGCCACCGGTCAGGACTGGGCCACAGCCAACGTTCCCGGGCAACTCAAGCAGCTCACCCAACCGGCAGCCCGTGACGCCGAAGCCGTGGAACTGGTAGCGGGAGGACGAGTCCTGGTGGCCAGCGCCCGAAAAGCCTGGCACCGCAAGGAAGACCTCGGCTGGGTAGTCATGCTCCGCGACCGCACCGAACTGCAGCAACTGACCCGACAGTTGGACGCGGTGGGAACCATGTCTACCGCCCTGCGCGCCCAGCGCCACGAATTCGCCAACCAGCTCCACACCATTGCCGGCTTCATGAGCATCGGCCAACACGAGCAAGCCAAGGAATACCTGGCCCGGATCTCCGCCACAGGGCCGCTGAAGTTCCCTGTAGAGCAGGCGGAACTCCTTCAGGACACATACTTGCAGGCTTTTGTCGGCGCCAAGAGTGTAGAGGCTTCCGAACGAGGAGTGGCACTGCGGATCGGGCCGGAAACGCTGGTCCGGGGACACGTGGCCGATCCGCAGGACGTCACCACAGTGCTCGGCAACCTGATCGACAACGCCGTGAGTGCCGCCGTCGCCGGTTCCGCTTCGGAGCGTTGGGTAGAACTTGAGTTACTTGACGATGCCGGCCAGGACAGCGGAACGCTGCACATCGTCGTCGGCGATTCCGGAGACGGTTTGGGTGCCCTGGAACCCGAGGAAGTCTTCGCTGAAGGATTCACGACGTCGGAACAACCGGTACGCCCAGGGGCCGGACAAGGCTTGGGCTTGGCTTTGGTGCGGCAGTTGGCCCGCCGCAGGGGTGGGGACGTCCGCGTCCTGGAGAACGGCAGGAAAGGCGGCCCCGGAGCCGTTTTCATGGCGACAATACCTGGCGTGATGGGGCGAGCGGCCGCAGGCGCTGAAGCCTCAACCGGCACGGCACCTGGCACGGAAGCCGGTACGACAATGCGGGAGGACAGCAGTGGCTGAGGATTTGAGGGTGCTCATCGTGGACGATGATTTCCACGTTGCCAGACTGCATGCAGCCTACGTGGACTCGGTGGCCGGATTCATGGCGCTCGCTCCGGCAGGTTCGGTGTCCCAGGCTCTGCAGGCGATCCACAGCCTGCGTCCTGATTTGGTATTGCTGGACGTCTACCTGCCGGACGGTTCAGGGCTTGATTTGCTGGGCCAGCTGGACATCGATGCGATCATGCTGACAGCGGCCTCTGATGCCCCGTCCATCAGGGTTGCGATTCGGCGCGGCGCACTGGGGTACTTGTTGAAGCCCTTCACCGCGGAATCCTTGTCCCAGCAGCTGAGGTCCTATGCACGGTATCGCCGGATCCTTGGGCAGCAAACGGGTGTTGACCAGACCACCATTGAGCGTGCCAAACGGGCACTGATCCCAGGTGACGTGACGCCCACGCAAAAGCCACGCTCGGCAACCGAAGCCGCGGTCCTGGAATCGCTGCTTCCCGGCGAACAGTACTCAGCCGCCGAGGTCGCAGACCGGGTGGGCGTTTCCCGGGCGACCGCGCAGAGGTACCTGTCCTCGCTTGCCGACGACGGCGCCGTCGAAATCCAATTACGCTACGGAAGCACGGGCCGCCCGGAACACCGCTACGGCATTCCGGGCTAGCCCACGTAGTTCGCAGTTGGGTGAGCTACGCGGACTTCTGCGCGACGAGTTCGATCTCCACCAGCATCTTGGAATCCAGGAATGGCAGCACGTGCACCAGGGCCAGGGTGGGACGGATCTCACCGAAAACCTCGCCGTGGGCGCGGCCTGCGTCTTCCCACTTGCTGATATCCGTCAGGTACAGCTTGGACTGAACGACGTCCTCGTAGGAGAACCCGGCTTCTTCCAGGACCGCTCCGAGCTTCTCAAGGATGTATTTGGTCTGCGAGTAGAAGTCATCGCCGACAATGCCATCAGGCCCACTGGCCGCCGTGGCAGAAATGAAGAGTGTGTTGTCCACCTGGACCGCGCGGGAGTATCCCAGGGTCTGTTCCCAGACGGAACCCGTGCCATATGTCTTGCGCATGCCGCGCCTTTCCTGATCGCTGTGCCCGTCCCGGTTTGTACCAACCTGGCGGGGTTTACGAAAGGAAACTTTATGACCGTGGGAGGTCCAGCCTGTAAACGAACAGCTTTATGTCGGTGCCGGGGACGAACCAGTCGCGGTGCGGAGCGCGGGCAAAACCGGTCCGGGCGTAGAGGGCATTGGCACTCTCCCACGTGGCTCCCGTAGTGAGGGAGACAGCACCGATGCCGTCCATCGCTTTGGCTTGCTCGACGACGGCCTGCACCAATGCCCGTCCGGCGCCGGAACGCTGCACCGCGGGATCTACTACAAGGGTGCGCAGTTCCAGTTCGTCGTCCAGGCCGATGTCCGAGAAACCGCCACCCGCTGGTGCTGCCGTGACGGAACCGATCACCTGGCCGTTCCGTTCAGCAACGAAGATCTCGGCGTGCTCCGCGCGCGCTGCCACGTCCTGGAGTTGCTGCAGGTACGGGTGGTCCGCGCTGCCGTAGTACCCCGCGGTGACGTATGAATCCTGCGTGATGCGGGCAACGTCGTCGTAGTCTTCGGGCAGGGCTGGGCGGACAGTAATCGACGAATGCACTTATCAATGGTAGTGGCGCGGTCACCGCACCAAACGCCAAACAGCCCTTTCCGTGACCGAACTATCAGTCCGCCGCTGAATTCCCGACGGCGGATTTGTTGCGTCATGTTGATGAGGCCGGGTATCGCCGGGCTGCTTTTCTGTTGCCTTCTGTGGCGCTTGATTGAGTCCTATGGCGTGCTGTGAAGCCCGGTTTCCCGGTGTTGCGGGCACGTGTCGAAGAGCTGGCGAAGGGTGCTGCGACCGTGCTTGAGTTGCCACACGGCAACCGCACACTGCCGTTCACCCGCTTGGACAAGCTCGGAAAGACGAGCATTCGCCATATGCCAGCATTCGGACAATGCCGGCATTCGGACATACAGAACAGGAGGAACGATGCCCCCGGCCCAGATCAGCGTGACGCAGGCTCGCACCTGCTGTCCGTCCTGCCTTCAGAAATAAGCGATTTGCACCACCGCCGCCCGTTTGACGCCATTGGCTCCGGGCTGCGGCGACCTACCCGCACCTGAAAGGCCTCACATGTCCGCGTCCCCCCGCGTTCGAACACTGATCAACACCCCTCACCAACACACTGCACCCAATCGTCCTGCACCCAACCGCCGCCACATCCTGGGCGCCTTCCTTGCCCTCCCCGTCGTCGGCCTGCTGGCGGCCTGCGGCGGTTCGGCAACGGCTGGTGGCGGATCCACCCAGGCCGCGCAGGTCACCGCGCCGCTGGCCACCACTGTCCCGGAAGGAACCACCCTGGTGGTGGGCGACCCCACGGTCCAGGTTGCCTTGGAACTCTCCGGGCTGGACAAGAAACTCAGCTTCCCCGTGAAGTTCGCCAACATTTCCGGCGGCCCGGCTACCACCGAAGCCTTCCGGGCCAATGCCCTGGACGTTGGTTCGGTAGCCGACATTCCTCCTATCCACGCCACGTGGACCGGCCTGGACGTCCGGATCATTGCCAGCGTCTTCCGCCAGGACGCCGTGAACCACCCGCTCTACGAGCTGGGCGTGGCACCCGCTGCCGGGATCAAGGATCTCCAAGGACTTCGCGGCAAGAAGATCGCGTACAGCCCCGGCCAGGCGCAGGGCGCGCTCGTCCTGCGCATCCTGGAAAAGGCAGGCCTGCAGCAAAGCGACGTCAAGCTCGTGGAACTGCCCAGCACCGGGGACACCTATTCCACCGCCCTGTCCAGCAAGCAGGTTGATGCTGCCCCGCTGGGCGGCGTTCAAATCAAGAGATACCTTGCCAAGTACGGCGCCGACGGCGGAACCACGCTCCGGCACGGCCTCCGCGACGATCCCGGCCATCTGTATGCGCCGGCCAAAGTCTTGGAAGATCCGGCCAAGGCTGCAGCACTTGCTGAGTATGTGGGGCTGTGGGGTCAGGCACAGCGATGGATTCAGGACCACCCCAAAGAGTGGCTTGAAGGCTATTACGTCAAGAACCAGGGGCTCTCCGCCGAGGACGGCCAGTACCTGATCGACGCCGCCGGCAAGCGCGACCTGCCCACGTCGTGGACGGAGGCCATCGCCCGCCACCAGCAAACCATCGACCTGCTGGCCCGCGAGCAGAAGAAGCCGAAACTGGACGCCGCCAAGCTGTATGACCTGCGTTTCGAGGCCATCGGCGGCACAGCATACGCCGTGGCAGGGGGTGCTTAGCCATGACAACAACTGCTGCCCAGCGTGCGTCTGCCGCTACTGCCCGTGCCCGCACCGCTCCCCCGCCAACACGCGACGTCGGCACCCCGCCGTTGGCCGCCGTCGAACCTCATGGAGGTGCCGAACCTCATGGAGGTGCCGAACCTCATGGAGGTGCCGAACCTCATCTGGTTCTCGAGCCTCATCTGGATCCTGCGTTAACAGGCCGCCCGGATGTCCGGCCCGCCAGCCGGCGCCTTGGACCTGGTCGGCGTCGCCGCCTGGCCGGTTTGGTGGGTCCCGCCGCGCTGATCCTTGGGTGGGTTGCGGCCTCGGCCACCGGCCTGCTGGATCCACGGATCCTGTCCGAGCCGTGGACCGTGGTGTCCACGGCGGGCGAACTGATCGCAGACGGCCGGCTCCAGGAGAACCTGGCCATTTCTGCCCAGCGTGCCGGTTTGGGGCTCTTCTTTGGGATTGTGGTGGGCGCCCTGCTGGCGCTCGTGGCTGGACTGAGCCGGGCAGGTGAGGCGCTGATCGATGGGCCTGTGCAAATCAAGCGCGCCATCCCCGGCCTGGCCCTGATCCCCCTGCTCATCCTTTGGTTCGGCATCGACGAAACCATGAAGGTCCTGACCATCACCTTGGGTGTGTTCGTGCCGATCTACCTGCAAACGCACGCGGGGCTGCGGGGGATCGATCTTCGCTACGTTGAGCTGGCCCAGACTGTCGGGCTGACCCGGTCCGGGTTCATCCGCCGTGTGGTGCTCCCCGGGGCGTTGCCCGGATTCTTCCTGGGGCTCCGCTTCGCCGTTACTGGCGCCTGGGTGTCCTTGGTGGTGGTGGAGCAGATCAACTCCACCAGCGGCATCGGCTACATGATGGAGCTCGCCCGCACCTATGGCCAAACCAACATCATCGTCCTGGGCCTCGCCGTCTACGGCGTCCTTGGCCTGCTTTCCGACGCAGCCGTACGGCTCCTTGAACGAAAGGCATTGTCATGGCAACGTACGCTGGCAGGCTGACTCTGGACCAGCCGCTGCAGGCAGGAGCCTCTTCAGCGGAGACTTCCTTTGAGGTCTCCGTCCGCAACCTCATCCGCAGTTTCGGACCCAAGGGCGTGCTCAACGGCGTGGACCTGGACATCGCTCCTGGCGAGTTCGTCGCCCTGCTCGGGCCAAGCGGCTGCGGCAAGAGCACGCTGCTCCGCGCCCTCGCCGGCCTTGACCGCGACGTCCGCGGCAGCGGAATCGTCAAAGTCCCGGAACAGGTCTCGGTAGTGTTCCAGGATTCGCGACTCCTGCCGTGGGACACCGTCCTGGGCAACGTCACTTTGGGCCTCAGGGATCACGACGCCGGTGCCCGCGGACGCCGCGCCCTCGCCGAAGTGGGACTCGGCGGCCGCGAAAAGGCCTGGCCACATGAACTGTCCGGAGGTGAGCAGCAGCGCGTCGCCTTGGCGAGGTCGCTGGTGCGGGAGCCCCGGCTGCTTCTGGCCGACGAACCCTTCGGTGCCCTCGACGCCCTGACCCGGCTGAAGATGCACGTCCTGTTGAAGGATCTCGTGGCCGCACATCGTCCCGCCGTCTTGCTTGTTACCCACGACGTCGATGAAGCGATCACGTTGGCCGACCGCGTCATTGTCCTCCAAGACGGCCGCGTCGCTCTGGAGCGCAAGGCCGGAACCGCCGTCGACCATTCATCGCTGAGGGGCGAGCTCCTCGCTGCCCTCGGCGTCCACGTAGCTGCCTGAAACCCAACCTCTCACTCATCCCAACACCTCACGTAATCCAAGGAGAAACACATGTCCACCCCACCACGCCAACTCCACCTCAACGCCTTCCTGATGAGCACCGGCCACCACGAAGCCTCGTGGCGCCTGCCGGAAAGCGATCCTTTCGCCGCCACCAAGGTGGAGCACTACCAGCACCTGGCCCGCACGGCCGAACGCGGGAAACTGGACTCCATCTTCTTTGCGGACTCCCCTGTCCTCTTCGGAGAGGTGGGCCGTCGCCCTGCCGGCAAGCTGGAACCCACGGTCATGCTGACCGCCATCGCCGCCGCAACACAGAAGATCGGTCTGATCGCCACTGCCTCCACCACTTACAACGACCCCTTCAACCTGGCACGCCGCTTCGCTTCGGTGGACTGGGTGAGCGGAGGCCGCGCCGGTTGGAACGTCGTCACGACGGCGGGGCCGGACGCTGCGCGGAACTTCGGCGTCGATGACCAGCCGGCACACGCGGTTCGCTACGAGCGGGCGGCCGAGTTCATCGAGGTAGCCCAGAAACTGTGGGATAGCTGGGAGGATGACGCAGTCCTCGCCGACAAGGCCGAGGGCGTGTGGGGAGACGCCCACAAGATCCGCGCCATTGAGCACGAGGGCAAGCACTTCCGCGTCCGCGGTCCGCTAAACGTCCCCCGTTCCCCACAAGGCCACCCGCTGATCGTGCAGGCCGGATCCTCGGAGGACGGCAAGAAGCTCGCCGCCCAGTACGCCGAGGCAGTCTTCACCGCCCACCAGACAGTGGAGGATGCGCAGGCCTTCTACGCCGATCTCAAGGCCCGCACCTTGGCCGCTGGACGGGACCCCGAAGGCATCAAGATCCTGCCGGGCATCGTCCCGGTGATTGGTTCCACGGAGGCAGAAGCGCTGAAGCTCGAGCGCGAACTCGATGAGCTGATCAAGCCTGAATATGCCCGGGAGCAGTTGGCAAAGACCCTGCGGGTGGCACCCCAGGACCTGCCTCTGGACCAGCAGCTGCCGGCGGACCTTCCCTCCGAAGACGACATCGAGGGCGCAAAGAGCCGCTACACGCTGATCGTGGAGCTTGCCCGCCGCGAGCAGCTCACAGTCCGGCAATTGATCGGTCGCTTGGGCGGCGGGCGTGGCCACCGCACCTTCTCCGGGACGCCCGAGCAGGTAG
The DNA here is from genome assembly GCF_056395565.1 of Paenarthrobacter sp. 10L412. Lineage (NCBI taxonomy): Bacteria > Bacillati > Actinomycetota > Actinomycetes > Micrococcales > Micrococcaceae > Paenarthrobacter > Paenarthrobacter sp. 10L412. The sequence goes on from NZ_JBFTJT010000002.1 coordinate 231,118, forward strand.
CCGACGCCATCCAGGACTGGTTCCAAGCAGGCGCAGCCGACGGTTTCAACATCATGCCGCCGGTTCTCCCCTCCGGTTTGGAGATCTTCGTGGACCAGGTGGTGCCGATCCTCCAGCAGCGTGGCCTCTTCCGCACCGAATACACGGCGTCGACGCTGCGCGGGCACTACGGGCTTGCACGGCCCGCGAACCGATTTGCAGGTTCTGCGGCACAGCAGCTCACCTCCATCGGCTCGGCATTCTGATGACCGAATACCGCAACCTCGGGCGCACCGGCGTCAAGGTCAGCCAGCTGACCCTGGGAACCATGATGTTCGGGGCCATCGGCAATCCTGACCACGACGACAGCATCCGCATCATCCACAAGGCCTTGGACGCGGGCATCAACATAGTGGATACGGCCGATGTGTACTCCCAGGGCGAGTCGGAGGAGATCGTCGGAAAGGCCTTGAAGGGACGCCGCGATGACGTGGTCCTGGCAACCAAGGTCCACGGACGCCTCGGCGAGGACGTGAACCAGGCCGGCAATTCGCGCCGCTGGATCATCCGTGAAGTCGAGGACAGCCTGCGACGACTCCAAACAGACTGGATCGACCTCTACCAAGTCCACCGGCCGGATCCAGACACGGACATCGACGAAACGCTCGGCGCGCTCAGTGATCTCGTCGCGCAGGGCAAGATCCGGTACATCGGGACGTCCACGTTCCTTCCGGGGCAAATCGTCGAGGCACAGTACGTGGCCCGCGAGCGCCACCGGGAGCGGCCCGTGACCGAACAGCCGCCCTACTCGCTCCTGGCCCGTGGCGCTGAACGCGAGGTCCTGCCGCTTGCGCAGCGGCACGGGCTCGGTGTCCTTCCGTGGAGCCCCCTGGCTGGCGGTTGGTTGTCCGGAAGGATAAAGCACGACGGCGGACACCTTGCGTCGAGCCGGGCCGCACGCCAACCGGCCCGGCATGATCCTGACCTGCCCGAGAACGCCCTCAAGACCAAAGCCGTGCTTGAGCTGACGGACCTCGCCGACCAAGCCGGATTGTCCTTGATCCACCTCGCCTTGGCCTTCGTGCTGGAGCACCCTGCGGTGACCTCGGCGATCATCGGGCCACGGACACTGGAGCACCTCGAGGCGGCGCTCGGAGCGGACAAGCTTACGCTGTCCCCCGACGTCCTGGACAGGATCGACGAGATCGTGGCGCCGGGCACAACGCTGAACACGGCTGACGCGGGCTACGAGCCGGCATGGCTGACCGACCCGGCCCGGCGGCGTCGTTCATCGCGGTAAAACCCGGTTACCACGATTGTTGCTGTTACCGCTTGGGCCAACTCCACAACGGGCCTTCCAAGGAACCGAGTCCCTTGATCCTGGTCTCGCCCAAATCCTTGTAAAGTTCGTGCTCGTGGGCCGCTCCACTTTTCCGGAGCGCCCTGAGCAGTGCTTCGGAGTGGGTCACAACGATCATCTGGCTGTTGGCACTGGCTTGGACGATGAGTCCAGCCAGTGCCGGCATCAGATCGATGTGGAGGCTCGTCTCGGGTTCGTTAAGGACCATCAATTCCGGTGGGCGCGGAGTGAGCAATGCGGCGGTCAACAGCAGGAACCGCAACGTTCCATCCGAGAGTTCGGCTGCCTTCATGGGCCGCAGCATGCCAGGCTGCCGCAGCTCCGCCAGGAACGCACGGAGTCCCGGACCCGCAGTACTTCTGGAGCCCGGTCCTGGTCCGAAACTTCCGTCAGCATGCTCTGGAACGTGTCCAGCCGACGCGAAAGTTCAGTCCAGTCCCCGTCAGGTCCCCGGAGCTTCGCAAGGCTTCCTTTGCGATCTACCAACAGGGAACCTGGCCTTGCGACCGGCCCGGAAAAGATCTGTTCGCGCTTGATCTCGGGATCCAGGCTAAAAGCCGAAGGGCGGGGCCTGCCTGTTTCCTGGTCGAATCCGGCCCCACTGGACACGGGCATGCCCAAGTCCACGAGGTAACCGAAGTCGTCCCCGGAATACCCCAGTTTCAGGTTGACAGAATCCCGGCGGACCGTGCCTTGGACCGGAACTTCGCCACGCCGCATTGCTTCGCTGATTGACTCAGGGCCGGCCCAGAGTGTGGACGCCAGTCCGCCATCCCTGGCCAAGGATCCCACCACGTTTCCGGAGTCGCCCCCGGCGCATTCAGCCAGGAGGCGCAGCGCGCGGTACAGGGAGGATTTGCCACTGCCGTTGGCACCTGTGACCACGTCCAAGCCATGCAGCTCCACCGCGAGATCGCGAATGGAGCGGTAATTGGCGATCGCAAGGGTCCTGATCACGGCGAAGGGATGCTGGTCATGGGTACAGGAGGGTCACAGGGGAAATTTGCCGGATAGCTCCAAGGCCCCTGCGCACGTCCACGCGGCCAAGCGATCCTCGATGGTTGGGCCGCCGTCGAGTGGGCTCTCAAGCCGTGGCCTGCGCACCCAACATCCCGCTTCTTCGGCGATCAGGGCGCCTGCAGAGAAATCATGCTCGTTCAATCCGCGCTCCCCAAAGGCGTCGTAGGTGCCATCTGCCACCAGGCACAGATCCAAGGCCGCGGAACCCAGCCTCCGAACATCCGCGAAGCCGTTCATCAGTTCGGCGAGGCCTTCCGCTTGATTGGCGCGGGTAGCGGGATCGTAACTGAATCCTGTGGCAAGGATGAGGCCGGTACGTCCGGGAACGGGGCCAGCCAAGCGGGTAGTCTCCCCCGCAACTTCCAACCAGGCGCCCTCGCCCCGGGCCGCCGAATAGACGCGGCCAAGGGCCGGCGCGTGAACTACTCCCGCCAGCCAGACGCCGTCGGCATCTGCTACGGCCACTGACGTGGCGTAATAGACGATGTTGCGGATGAAGTTGGTGGTGCCATCAAGGGGATCAATGGACCAGCGGTAACCCGAGGCTTGCTCGGGCCGCGTTGTACCGTGCTCCTCGCCCGTGATGGTGTCGTTGGGCCGTGCCGCCAGGATTGCTTCGCGGACTGCGTTCTCGGCTGCGACATCGAACTCGGTCACCCAGTCACCGGCATCGCCCTTGTTGGATATTCCCAACCCCACGCCGCCTGTGCCCGCGGCAGATCTCCGGGACAGGACAGCCGCGCCCGCAGCAGCAGCGCGTTTCGCTACGGCGAGCAACTCAATGGCGTCGGTCATTCTGCTTCTGCCTTCACTGTCTCGGCAGCGTCGGTTTCGGTTTCAGCGTCAGCATCGGCGTCGGCCTCGGCCTCGGCTTGGGCGTCGGTCTTTACCGGGCCATTCGCCAACAGCTCGCGGAAACCGTCCTCATCCAATATCGGAACACCGAGCTGCTCGGCTTTATCCAGCTTGGTCCCAGCACTTTCACCAGCCACGAGGTAACTGGTGTTCTTGGACACGGATCCGGAAGCCTTTCCGCCACGGATGATGATGGCTTCCTTGGCCTCGTCCCGGCTGAAGTTGGGCAGCGTTCCCGTGACCACGATAGTGAGGCCCTCAAGGGTTCGCGGCACGCTGGTATCGCGTTCGTCTTCCATCCGCACGCCGGCAGCGGCCCAGCTGTCCACGATCTCGTTGTGCCAGTCCACGGCGAACCATTCCTTCAGGGCCGCCGCGATGGTAGGTCCAACTCCGTCAACATGCGCAAGCTGCTCTTCAGTGGCATTCCGGATCGCGTCCATGCTGCCAAAAGCGGTCGCCAGGGCCCGGGAGGCCGTGGGTCCCACATGGCGAATGGACAATGCCACAAGGACACGCCACAGGGGCTGCTTCTTCGCTTTCTCCAGCTCGGCAAAGAGTTTTTCCGTGGTTGCCGTTGGCTTCGATGGCGACTTGGCCGTCCCCCGTGAGTAGAAGTACGGAACGAGCTCATACTGGCCCGTGCCTACGCCCTTGGACCTCTTCTCCCGGCGGATCATGACATTCGCCAGATCCTCCCGGGTCAAAGAGAACAGGCCAGCTTCGCTCGTCAATGGCGGAGTTTCCGGCTCCGCCGGCTGGGTCAGGGCGATCGCCGCTTCCCAGCCCAGGGCTTCAATGTCGAACGCACCGCGGCCGGCCAGATGGAAAACACGCTCACGCAGCTGGGACGGGCAGGACTTGGCATTGGGGCAACGGATGTCCACGTCGCTTTCTTTTGCCGGTGCCAGCGGGGTGCCGCACGACGGGCACTCGGTGGGCATCACGAATTCGCGCACGGGTGGATCCTGTTGGTCGCGCAGCGCCAGTACAGGTCCAACGATCTCGGGAATCACGTCACCGGCCTTGCGGAGAATCACGATGTCGCCGATCATGACGCCCTTGGCCTTGACCACATCCTGGTTGTGCAGAGTGGCCATTCCCACGGTGGAACCCGCGACCTTCACTGGCTCCATCAGGCCGAACGGCGTGACGCGCCCGGTGCGGCCCACGTTGACGAGGATGTCCAAAAGTTTGGTGTGGACTTCCTCCGGCGGGTACTTGTAGGCGGCGGCCCATCTGGGGACGCGGGAGGTGTAGCCGAGCGCACGTTGGGTGGCGAAGTCGTCAATTTTGACCACGATGCCGTCGATTTCGTGAAGGAGGTCGTGCCGGTGCTCGCCATAATGGGCGATAAATTCCAGGACGCCTTCAAAGGAATCCAGAACTTTGAAGTAGGGGCTGACAGGCAGCCCCCAGTCAGCCAGCAGTTTGTAGGTTTCGGATTGGCTCTTGGCATCCAGGCCTTCCCGGGCGCCGATACCGTGAACGAACATGCTCAGGGGACGCTTTGCTGTTTCTGCCGGGTCCTTCTGGCGGAGCGAGCCCGCAGCCGCATTACGTGGATTGGCGAGCGGGGCTTTGCCTGCGGCAACCAGGGCTTCGTTGAACTCAACGAAGGCCTTGGAGGGAATGAACACTTCCCCACGGATCTCAACTTCCGAGGGAAAACCCGAGCCGCTGAGTTGACGCGGGATCTCCTTGATGGTGAGGACGTTGTGCGTGATGTCCTCACCGGTTGTGCCGTCGCCTCGGGTGGCCGCGCGCACCAATTTTCCGTCCCTGTACAGCAGGTTGACGGCGAGTCCATCGATTTTCAGTTCAGTCAGCCAGGCAATGGGTGGGACGCTGTCCCCGAGCCTGGCCACAGACGCTTCAGCCTTGCGTACCCAGGCTTCGAGCTCCTCGAGGGAAAAGACGTCGTCCAGGCTGTACATCCGCTGCAGATGCGCGACGGCGGTGAAGGCGGCAGAGACTTCGCCACCGACTTCCTGCGTGGGTGAGTCGTTGGAGACAAGTTCCGGGTGCAGCGCTTCGATTTCTTCCAGGCGACGGTAGAGTTCGTCGAACTCGGCGTCGGAAACCGTGGGCGCGTCCTCTTGGTAATAGGCATACCGGTACTTGCGCACGAGGTCCGCAAGTTGCTCATACTCATCCCGCAGGCTCTCCGAAGGGGGTGTTCCCTCTTCTACGACTAAGGCCGCAGCGGCAACCTGGGTTGTGGTGTCGACCGGATCTGGATTCTCTGGTGTGCTCACACGTCTATCTTGCCGCAACCCACGGACATTATTGACCCGTCAGGATGAGAGCCCCATGCCGGCCGATTCCTAGCTGCGGTTCTCCGGCGGCATGGCGATCTGCAGCTTGCGTACCTTTCCACGTCCCACGATGTACCCGCGGCCAGGGATGAAGTCCTTGCTGATCCTGCCCAGCGAGGTGTTCAGGAGGGTATCCCCTTCCACATCTCCAGGGTTGAGCAACAGTCCACGCCTGCCCGATTTGAAAGGCTGGGCCAAGGACCACGCCTGGGACCACGTGGAGGTTTCGGACTCGCCCACCACCCACTGATCGGCCTTGATGGCAGCCGTGACCAACCGTCCCACGCCTGATTCTGCCAACGTGTCCGTGAACTCGGTGAGGCCCTCGATGAAGATGGCCATGCTGCCGGGGTTGTCCGTGGCTTTGTCGATGAGATCATCCACCACGTCCGAGACCTCGTCCGGCCCCACCAAGGACCTGCTCCAGATGTTCAGTGAGGCAACCGCAGAGCGGCGCGAACCGATGTAGATGAGGTCTGTCCGCGGGTTGGACCGCCGCAGCGCGTATGCCAACGTGACCAAGGCAACTGTGCGTCCGGCACCAGGCGGCCCCGCGAGCAAGAGCGAACCCTTGGCAGCGATGGTGGCCGAACCCAAGGTCTCGTCGTCCACACCAATAACAGGATTGTCCGGGGCACCGGTGGGCAGGATATCCAAATCCACTAGTTCCGGAAGTCGCTGGATCTGTGGCGCCTGTTCCAGGCCCTGGCGAACCATGGCCTGGCTGAGTTTGGACACTTCGCGCGCCTGCAGGGCCAGGTTCGAGTTGCCACCCAGCACGGCCAGTTGGACTTCCAGGCCATCGAGCAAACCGCGGCCGGGAGGCGAGGCTGCGCTGAGGACGTCCTTGGGCACATCAAGCGTCATGTAGTCGTCTTCGGAGCTAAGACGCAGGACCAAACGCTTTTGGATCGAGGCAAGGAGCGACGCCGGAACAGAGTTGGTTCGGTCACCGCTCACTACCAGGTGGATGCCCAGGGGACGTCCATCGGTTGCCAACTGGAGGAAGATGTCCCACAGTGCGGACAGGTTGCTGTACTCATAGCCTTCACGGAAGGCGGACATGCCGTCCACCAGGATGAAGATGCGCTTTTCGTCCGGACGGTTTGCGAGTTGCCGGTATTCAACAATGGTGGAGGCCCGGACCTCGGCGAACTGCGTAGCGCGGTCATCGGCCACCTCCTTGAGCCAGCGCAGAAGGCGCCCAACCCGTTCGACGTCGTCGCCGTTGATGACCTCACCCACGTGCGGAAGTCCATCCAGCATCTTCAAACCTGAAGAACCACAGTCGATGCCATACACGTGGACGGGACCACCACGCGGCGTGACAGCGGCCGCGATGGCGATTCCGCGCAGCGCCGCCGACTTGCCCGAACCACCAGTACCGTAGACGGCCATGTTGCCGTCCTTGTCCGGTTCATAGAACACGGTGGGCTGGTCCTGGTGCGCGGGGTCATCGGCCACGCCCAGCAGGAGTCGCTCGTCCGTGCGTGGGTTTGGCAATTTGGAGAAGTCGTAGGTCATGGCGAGTTCGTTCAGCCACGGCTTGCGTGGTGGTTCAATCGCCAGGAAGTCCGCGGCCCGGATGATGTTGCCGGTCATTCTGGCGATGTCGTTGGGGCCCGCAGGTTCCTCCTCCACAGCTGTGGCAGGCGGCGGCTCCCAGGAGGGACCGGATCCGAAGGCCATTTCCACGATGTCGATCCGGGGGCGCTGCGGCTTCTCGGTGGTCCAGCCGCCGGCATATCCGGTCTGGAACCCCTGGATGCGGCCGGGCCCGGTCTTCGCAGCACCGCGGCCTGGAATGGAAGGATCGAAGTAGGCCGCCGTGGGGACGCCAAGAATGTCCACCGCATCCACTTCATCTGCCATGCGCAACGCAACCCGGAGGTTCGTGTTTGCCCGCAGGTTGTCCTTGATGACGCCCGCAGGGCGCTGAGTGGCGAGGATCAGGTGCAACCCCAGGGAACGTCCACGGGCAGCAACGTCCACCACGCCGTCAACGAACTCAGGAACCTCAGTTGCCAGCGCCGCGAATTCGTCCACGATGATGATGAGGTACGGCGGCGCCTCGGGGTCTGCTTCCCGCTGTAGCGCCAGCAGGTCCTTGGCCTTTTTACGGTTCAGGAGGCGTTCACGATAGTGAAGTTCGGCCCGCAATGAGGTGAGGGCCCTGCGTACCAGGTGCGGAGACAAGTCGGTGACGAGCCCCACGGTGTGCGGCAGGTGCAGGCAGTCCGCAAAGGCAGCACCACCCTTGTAGTCCACGAACAGGAAGCTGACGCGGTCCGGGCTGTAGGCCGCTGCCATTCCCATCACCCATGACTGAAGGAACTCTGATTTGCCCGCGCCAGTGGTTCCGCCCACGAGGGCGTGCGGTCCTTCGTTCTTGAGGTCCAGGTAGAACGGTTCAACGCCCTTGGAGCCCACCAAGGCACGCAGGCTTCCGTTGTCCTTGCGGTTGGGCACGGCCGTGGCATGGACTGAATTGTTCTCCTGCCAGCGTTCGGCAACAGCCTGCGGGTTGTCCATCAGTTCCTTGCCGATCAAGGTGGCGTAGGAAACGGCACGCGGGAGGTCCGAATCGTCCTCGAGCGGATTTCCGACGTCTACCAGCGGCGACATCATGCGCGCCAGCTGCGTGGCGAGACCGACGTCGAGGCTTTCGCAGCTCACCGGGTAGGTGTGGCGGCCAAGGCGGACCTGGCCGGTAGTGGTGCCGTGATCGCCGTCGACGGAGAGGAAGTCCCGGCAAGCAGCAGGCAGGGACTGCACATTCGCTGCCACCCACATGACGTGCACCCCGAAGTCCGGGCCGCGTTCCACCAGCCGCGTCAGCCGTCCCCGGTCCACAGGCGCATCGTCCTCAACGACTACCAGGACGGCAGGTACTACGGGGCCGGGAATCTCTTCGTGCTCGTCCTTGAGCGCGGGGCGTGGCTGCGGACCGGGCTCTGTGGCTTGGGCCTCGCGCTGCTCCACGAGGTCTTCCAGGCGCGAGAGCAGCGAGGCACCAGCAGCAGGGCCGGCGGCCAGATGGTCGCCGGAGAGCGGGCTGTGGCCGGAACCAACGTGCGGGAGCCACTGCAACCAGTCCCAGCGCTCACGCGAGCGGGCCGAGGTCAGTGCAGTCAACACCACCTCCGCGGGCGAGTGGAGTCCCACCAACTGAAGCACCATGCCTCGGGCTACATCGTCCACCACGCTGCGGTCCCCTGCCACGCCGAACGAACCCGAAGTGCGCAGCTGGGACACGATCGGCACGCCATCAATGACGCGGACCTGCTGCAGGCATTCCTGGATTTCCCTCATGTACCGGGGTTCAGTTTCGTTGGCGCCGGGTTCTTCGAACTGAATCCGCGACGGCGAAGATCCGAGTCCGAACCGGACACCAAGGAAATGCTGATGCTCAGGACGGTTGGTCCACAGGAGCGGGCCGAGTTTGTAGATGGCATCCACGGTATCGCTGACGGACGGCGCTTCCTGAAGCCGCACGGCCCGTTCAATGTTCTGTTGCCTGTCAATGTCCTCGCGGAACGCCAGCATGGAAGCCTGGAACTGCTTATGGCCTTCCTTCGCCTGGCGCTTGCTCTGCATCTTGTGGTCCACATAGTGGCCAACAATGAACAGCGGCATCATGGCCATGAAAAGCACCGAGAGCAGGTTCTGGGTGAATGCGAAAAGAACGCCACCCATCAGCAGCGGGGCGATCAACATGATGTACGGGAATGGTTGGTGTTCGGGGCGTTTGGGGCCGGCTGGCGGCACGCGCTTGGGAGACTCAAACCTCGGCAGCACACGCGGCGAGCGGTTGAAGTCGACCAGCGGCGATGATGGGCCGCCTCCATGGTTCCGCGACAGTGACACAACTCCCACGGTGGTATCGCCCAGGGTCACCGTATCCGAGGACTCAAGGGTTGCCCGGGTGACCGGCAAACCTTCCATGAGGAGTCCGTTGGCCGAGTTCGTGTCCACGATCTCCACGGTCTCGCCAACTGTGATGCGCGCGTGGCGTTTGGACGTCAGCGGGTCCGAGAGACGGATATCGGCGTCCCTGTCCCGGCCGATGTAGCTGGTGCCGAAAGGCAGTGAAAATTCGCGTCCGACGTCGGGCCCTGACATCACGCGCAGGGTCGCCGCGGCTGGTCCCCGGTTTTGGCCGTTGGTACCGCCGTTGCCGTTCGACGCGAACTGCTCGCTCACCTGCGCGAGCGAAACCTTGGAGCCGGGCCGCAGCCCGGACTCGAGCAGGTTATCCGAGGGCCTGAGAACATGGCCGGAAAGCCCGCCGCCCACGAACGCTTCGTCCACGCTGATGGACAGGTTCGACGGCGGTTCGGTGCCCTTTCGCGCGGGGTCGGCAGCCCAAAGTTCGGTGGCGATGTCCGCCACCGTGGCGCGACCATCCACCGTAACGGCGAGGTCCTTTGCTTCCGCGGGGTCTCGCCGCAAGGTCAAGCGGAACTTCATGCTTCGTCTGCTCCAGTCATGGTTTCCAGAAGGTACAGGTCCGCGGCTGTCACCAGGTGTGAGGTCACGGCGTGCTCCACCAGGCGGGCGCGACGGTTGGTGGCGAGTTTGCCGGCGCCGCCACGCAAGCCCACGACGCCCACGCGGTCCAATTTGTCGCAGACGTTATCCAGCTTGCGATTGAAGCGGGTCAGGGCCCAACCAAGCCTCTTGGCCGCCTCCGCCGAGGACGGAATAGCGCTGAAGCCGGTGCCATCCCGGCGCAGCATGGGCTCGGCGAGGGCGACGATCAGTGCTTTCTGCGAGTCGGTAAAGACCACCGGCCCGATGGTGGTGTCCCCCGCTTGGTCCTCGTCCCTGGCTTCATGCCGGAAGGAGGGCGTCTTCAAATGCACAGCGAACTCATAAGTGGTGGGCCCGGCGGTGAAGATGACATTGGTGTGGCTGAAAACGAGCGGAATCCGGGCGCCGGGGGCCAGCCAAGCCTGCATGCCGCCCGATCCGTCCGCGACGGTTGCAGAGAGCATGCTGCCTACGTTGCTCAGCCACCACATGCCGTCATAGCGTGCAATCTGCAAAAAGCGCCGGTGGAGGTACGGGTTGTCGTCGACTTCCAAGTCTCCTTCCCGACCGATGTCAAAGACGTCTTCGTCGGATGGTTCGTACCATTCCCCACAGAAATCTATTGCTAGATCCCCCATGATCTGTGCCTCCTCAGTCGGCGGTAAGTATGTGTCAGGTGACTGCTGCTAATCCACGCAGGCAATGGATCCCTGTCCGCCCGACGAGGCACTGCCGTCAGCACGGACTATCAGTACCTGGATGCAGAGAGGCGATTCCGTCCCATAGGCCAGCGCCCGGGGTTCCACTTCGGAGTTGCTGAATTCACCGTCGAGGACGGCTGTCTTGTATCGCCATTTGTACGTGTCGCCCTTCTTGGGCTGCGGGTTCTTCCACTCGAAGTCTGCGAAGTCGGGCTTGTCCGCCCTGCGCTTGCCGACCAAGCCTTCCACGTCGGGAACCCCGCCGTCGCCCAAGGCGTCGACGGCTGACTTGCTCGACGTCTCCGTGGGGAGCACTTTCGGCTGCGCCTGGGCACCCAAGACCACGCCAACCGCAACGGCGACCACCAAAACCGTGGCACCAGTCGCCGCCAGCCAGAGATTGCGCTTGCCATGATCCACGGCGGCCGCATCGTCTTGGGACGCCGGCGATGCGCCGGCAAATGCCTTGGAGCGCCGGACCGTTGCGCCTGCGTCGTCCTGTGGACGCGAAGGCTGCCAACCGCGCAGTACCGTCGACTCCGCCACGTCCGGTTGCCCGACCTGCCGGTAATCCCTGACTGGCACTTGGAACTGCGGCGGGGTTTGCTGGGCCGGGTTTGACTGGGCCGGGTTTGACTGGGCCGGACTTGGCTGCGTGGGACGGATCTGGCCCGGCTGGACCGTTTGCGGCGGGCCGGCAGGCTGTGCAGGAGCCTGGGTGGCGCCGGGAACAGTGGAAGGGAAGGTCCGCGCCGGGAACGTGGGAGCCGATCCAGTGGTCGCAGTTCCCGAAGCGTCCGGATCGATCGAGGCGATGCTGCGGACGCGCGTTTCCTCGAAGTTGTCGTCAGGGTGCTGTTCGTCTCCGTGACCCGGTTCTTCGAGCACCTCGAAGGGCGTCACGGACAGGTTCAGCTCGGTCTGGATCCGCTGCAACGCCAAGGCAAAAGCGTGGGCCGACGAGTAGCGGGATTCCGGAGACTTCGCCATGGACGTGGACAGGACGAGTTCCAGGGACTCCGGAACGTCGGCACGGCCGAGCCTGGGCAGGGGCGAGTTGGTGATGCGGGAGATCAGTTCCCGCTGCGAGTTGTCCTGGCCCGGAAGAACAAAGGGTGAACGACCCGCAAGGAGCGTGTACAGCGTGGCACCGAGCGCCCAAATGTCCACCGGAACGCCATCAACTGCTCCGCCGCGGAATTGCTCCGGCGGTGACCAGGGGATGGACATTCCGGCGTCGTCCTCGGTATCGGCCCCAATGGTCCCGGAAATGCCAAAGTCAGTGAGGGCGGGACGGTTGTAGTCGGTGACCAGGATGTTGGCGGGCTTGATATCCCGATGCACGATGCCGGCCCTGTGTGCGGTCTCGACGGCGGATGCCACCTGGATGCCGACGGCCAGGACCTCATCCACGCTGAAGCGCTGGCGGCGGTAGCGGACATCGAGGCTGGGCCGGGAGCAGTACTCCATGGCCAGGTAGGAATGGCCGCTCTCCGTGATTTCCGCCTCGAAAATCGTCACGATATACGGGTGCGAGGACAACTGCGCCATCAGGTTCGCTTCGGACTCGAAACGACGGCGTGCGCCCTCGGTTTTCAAGTCGGACAGCAGCACCTTGACGGCTACTTTACGGCGCGGCCTGTCCTGCTCGTACAGGTACACGTCAGAGAAGCCACCGGAGCCCAGGAGGCTGATGTACTTGAATCCGGGAATGGGCGGAGGCGGCGCGGGGGGCCTCTTGGAACTCAAAGAATCTCCTCGAAACGCAATGAAATGTCGTCGCCCAATTCAGCGATGTCGCCGTCCAAAAGGATGGCCATCTCGTTTTGGGCGAGCCGGCGGGGTGCTTGGCCTTCTCGAATGAGCACGGTTCCGTTCGTGGCTTTGAGGTCGCACAACATGACGTGCCAACCCTCCAACCGAACCTCTACGTGTGAGCGGGAAATGTCCCCTCCGGCGCTCTCTACCTGGACCAGGCGCGGCATGGTGCCACCTTGGACACGGGACACCGACGGCTGCCTCCCAATGATAAGTGACTGGTCCAAATCGATCACTTCACCGGTGGATAACCGCATCCTGCCCAGGCGGGGCCGCGGGACCTGGAGCGAATCACCGGAGAGTGCGAAACCACACGTGGCACATTGGGAGTACGTCGGCGGGTTGGCATGACCTTGGGAGCACACCCGTGCTAAAACGCTGGGACCGTTGCTGGCGGGGGCATCCTTCGGTGCAACCCCGGGCTCAACGCCTTGTGCGTCCTGGCTGGCGATGCTGCTCTTCATGATCGTCTGCCCGTCATGATCAGCGTCGTCCTCCGCGGGGACACTATCCAGGTGCGGACTGTTCGTTGGCATGGTGGGTGGAAGCGCGGGCATCGACGCCAAACCCGCCGGGGCCGACTCCCATCCCGCCGGAACCTGAGGCGCAGGCCGGTTGCCATTCGCTGAAGCGGGAGGGGATTGTGGCTGAGCTATCGATTCGGACTGTCCCTCAGAGGCGGGCACTGCGCCAGGGCTGCGCAGCCAGGGAACGGACTCGATCAGTGCAGGCACATGCCCGACGCCGGACCCGCCGTCCGCGGCCTTGTCACTGCCCGCTTCGGCCGATTCACGGGCGGAACTTGGTGCCGAAGCTGTCGTGGGTGTTTCTGGTGCCCGAGCTTCTGATGCCGGAGTTTGTGGCGCAGGGGTTTGGGCCGCCGGAGCATCGTGATCGTCAGATTCGTCGTCCACGCGCACAGCTGCGTCTTCGATGTTGCGCATCACCGTCTTGTCCCACAGGTGGTCATAGTTGGTGGTGGTCTCCAGCGAAGGAACCATGGGATCCGTGGTGCTGGTGTGGACGGGAACGCCCGAGGATTCTTCAGCGCTTTCGGGGTGTTCAGCGATTTCGGGGTGTTCAGCGCTTTCCGGCTGTTCGGGACTCTCCGGCTGCACATGACCTTCGGACTGTTCCGGCTGCACATGATCTTCCGGCTGCCCATGATCTTCTGAATGTCCGGGCGCGATGGTCAGACCCAGGTCCGCATCGGCGTAGCCAATCATGGTTTCATCGGAAACCACGGCCGGCGCCGGAACGTTCACAGTACCGGGTTGGAGCACTACGTCGAGGGAGGCAAGCAGAACCACGCCCTCCCCCAGCGGCAAGCTGCCGTCCGGCGTCGAGGCTTTACCAGGTTTTGCCGGGATACCCAGGTTTGCCGGGACGGAGGGGGAACGGGCTTCCGAGCCTATCCGCAGGCTGTACGAATCAGCCGCGGTGAGCCGGCGCTCCGTCCAGGTAGTCACGTCGCGTCCGGAGAGCACCTCTTCCCCGGCGGACATTTTCACAACGAGTTCAAGGTCGCCGCGAAGGAACACGCGCAGGGCGTCCTTGGAGTCGATGATGCCAAAGGGTGGAATGCGGCTAAGGGAAACCCCGAAAGCCTCGGTCACTTCGTGGAGGACCTCATGGGCTTCGGGCGCCGACGCGAGAAGTTCCCACACGGAATCGATCAGTGCAGGCGAGGTGTCGGGGCCGAGCAGCACCACAGTGCCCTGACGGACGACGCCGAACCAGTCACCCCGCTGGTATCGGGCGTGGGATGGGTTGTTATTGCTTTCCATCTACGCCCTCCTCCTGATCCGTTCCGGTGACCCAGGCCCTGGGGAGTGTGTCCTCCTCCACCTCGGATTCGGTCTCCGGGCGCGGCGCGGTGGTGGCGATGCCGGCGTCGTTAAGGACGTTCTTGGCGTCAACCACAATCACCGTAACGTTGTCCCGTCCGCCGCTGCGCAAGGCAGCCTGGATCAAAGCATCCACTGCGTCCTGCGGATGGGCCACGGTGCTGAGGATGCGGAAGAGATGGTCATCCCCCAGTTCGCCGTTCAGCCCATCGGAGCAGACCATGATCCGGTCCCCCTCCTGAATGGGCAGCAACCAGAAGTCCGCCTCCGTTTCGTCGCCAGTGCCCAAAGCGCGGGTGACCACATGCCTGCGCGGGTGAACAGCGGCTTGCTCCGCGGTGATGTCACCGGAGTCCACCAGCTCCTGAACCTCTGAATGGTCCACACTGATCTGGGCGAAATGACCCTGGCTGAGGCGATACGTCCGGGAATCCCCAATGTTCATGACCAGCCAATAGGGCACGCCCATTTGTTCCACCACCACGACGCCGGAGAGCGTGGTGCCCGCGCGCGCTCCCGTGGCTTCGCGGATGCTGGCATCGGCCTTCAACAGGCACTCCTGCAGGTCCGCTGCCGACGCCGAACGGACCCCTGCCGCGAGGACAGGGGAACTGCCCAGGGTCCGCACACACACGCCACTGGCGATCTCGCCTGCCTCATGGCCCCCCATGCCATCGGCCACCGCGAAGACGGGATCCGAGGCTATGAAGGAGTCCTCGTTCAGCTCGCGACGGAGTCCGCGGTCCGTGCCGTATCCGTAGCTGAGTTGAAAGGCGGATCCAGCGGCGTTGGCATCCGCATCGGCGGGGCTGGCCGGCTGTGAGTTCATGCTTGTCCTAGGTGGAAGGAACGGTCCCCGAAGTGAACGGTGGAACCGGGTCTGACGAAAACTGCTTCCCCCGCATGAAGCCGGGTCTGGAGGCCATCGGGCGTAGTGACAGCGCTGCCATTGGTTGAGTTGCGGTCTGTAACCCACACACCATCGCCATCAACCCGGAGGTGCAAGTGGGTCTTGGAGATGGACCTTCCGGGATCCGCAACGGCCAGCAACTGCTCGGCAGCTTCGCCCGGCTGGGGTGCGGGATTGCGGCCAACCAAGACGGTTCCACCCAGTTCGACGTCCTGGCCGTCGTCAACACGGATGCGGAGCACGGCCTCCGCCCGGGCAGTTCCGGGCCGCATCTGCGTCCTCTCGACGTCGTCGTCCGGGTGCGAAGGGGCAACGGGAGCTGGCTGGGGAACCGGCTGCGGGGCCGCAGGAGGACGCCACTGGTTGGGGTTGTGGGAAGGCTGCGCTGTGGGCATTGGGGCTGGAACCGGGGTTGCCGTTGCTGCTGGCCCGGGCTTTGCTGTTGCCCTGGACATTGCTGTTGCCCCGGACATTGACGGCATGGGTGACACCACTGGCTGCACGGGCGGCAGCTCCACGGGCGCGAAGCTGTAGGGCCCCTGGATTCCTCCGGTGGCAACCGGGTTGCGGCCCGCGTGGACGTCGAAGACCAAGGACTTCGCTGCTTTGTCATGCCAGCCACGTAGCTTGCCGTTCCTGTCCCAGGCATTGGAAACAACCACCAGGACGGCCCAAACCACTCCAAGGACCATGAGCGGGAGGGCGATCCACAGGACCAATCCAAGGAGGCCAAGGCCCAACAGCACAGCACCCAGGATTGCACCCAGCAGAAGGAGCCCGCCGGTGAGAATGCCACGGACAAAAACCACACCGCCGCCCGGAGCGTAGCCGTCGGCATCGGAGCTGCGAATGCCCATCAGTTGATTACCGATGGTGTTTCCGGACCGGGCTTCGATTCCCAGAAGTACAAATACGTACAGGACTGTGACACCGAGGCCGATGCTCCCCAAGAGGACCAGCAGGGAGGTGTCGTAAACGATAAAGCCATTCCGCCGGCTTTGCGTGATGCCCGCAATGCCAAGTGCGAACGTGGTTGCCAGGACGGCAACAGGTCCCAACCAGTCCAGCACTGCCGCACCCAGGCGTTTTCCTGCAGATGCCGGTACCAGCTCGAGCTGTGTAGTCATTGTGGTCCCTCCCCCTGGCCCCGGATGTACGTTTGCAGCTGCTTCACGTCCCGGCTGCATCGGTGCTGTTGACGCCGGCACTACCGAGATACTACCGGGATCGGGCAGGCCTTGCCGGGTTGCGAAGTCAAGGGCGGCAGCCTGGGCACGGTTGACGTTGCGTTCCTTCCGGGCTCCACGATTGGTCAGCGGCGATCCGCAATGAGTACAAAAAGCTGCGCCGGGGCGGACCGGGTGCTTGCAGGCCGGGCACAGCTCAGCTTCACTACTCATCAATGCTGCCCTTCTTCTTGAACAGGTTGCCCACGGTGAACATGCCACGCTTCGTGGGGGCCGGGGGCGTCTGTTCCCGCCGGCGCAGCGCAGCCCTGCCATCGGAAAGCAACGACCTCGGCGAGAACCGGGCCTGCTGCCGCTTCCAGAAACCAACGCTTCCGGTGATGTCCTCAAGCGAGGAATCCACGATCTCCCAGTACTCCTTGACTTCTTCCTCGCTGGGTTGCCCCGCCCCGAAAACCGCGGCGTCAGCCCTATGGGCCAACATCGTGGTGGTGGTTCCCGTCACCGGGAAGGCATCCGCGATGACAGTAGCCGATTCCCTCCGCGTGGACTTGGTGTCGATCGAGGCGCCCATGTCAGTGGCAAGGCTCAACACCTCGTTCCACCCACCGCCGACCCGCTGGGCGGGGTGGCCATCACGAAAACGTGCCTTCCGACGTCGTGATTTCAGCAGAAGTATCAGCAGCAGCGGCACGGCGAGAACTCCCAGCGGAATCATTGCCACGCCGATCGCGGCAAGCAGCGGCCCCCAGAACAGCCACGGGTTGTTTTTCTTCTCGTCAGCATCCAAGGCATCCGGGGTAGAGTCCGGCGGGAGGTCCGCCGGCTCCTGCGGCGGGGGCGGCGGCTGCAGCACCTGCGGCTTGGGCTTGGATTTGTTCTCCGGGTCCGGCGGGATAGGCACGTTGTCCTTGGGCGGGGTGGGATCGAAGGATACCCAGCCGACGCGGTCGAAGGCCACTTCCACCCAGGCGTGCACGTCCTTGCCCATGATCTTGACGTCCCCCGCACCGTTTTCCGGGCTCTTGGGATCCGGATAGAACCCCATGACAACGCGCGAAGGGATACCGAGGTGACGCAGCATGAGTGACATCGCCACGGCGTATTGTTCGTCATCGCCCAGCATTTGCTTGGCGGAGAGCAGGCTGCGAACACGTGCCGCACTGTGACCAGGCAAGCTAGGGAGCTGGCCGTCAGCCACCAGGCCGTTGCTGAACGCCCCGCTCTTCTGGAAATGGGCTTCGATCTGTCGCACCCGGTCGATTGCCGTGGGAGCGTCAGCCGATAGCTCGTTTGCCTGTGAGGCGACGATCGGCGGTACTTCCTGGGCTTCGGGCAACGTGAGCTTGGCGAAGTCGTACTGCGTCAGCTGGCCATGTTCAAGAGTTCCCGGATCAGAAACCTGAACTGTGTAGTTGTCGCCCTTTGCCAGGCCCTTGGTGGTCACCGCAGTATCGGTGCCGGCGTTGAAGTACAGTCCCGACGCCGCTCCGGAGCCCTGCAGGAAGCTCATACCTGTGGTGTGGCGGCCTCCGGGGACAAAATATCCCTGGTAGTCCTCGATGCTGATTTGCAGCGTGTAATTGGTTCCGGCTACAGGGCTTCCCGTGTCGGCCAGCGTGTTCAGCGAACGGGCATCTCCCACCTTGCTGAAGTTCCCGGAACTGTTGGGATCCATGGTGTAGTTCAGGCCGTTAAAGGCATCCAGTGCCGCCAGTCGCACGCGTGCATCCTTGGGTAGACCCTTCACAGTAAACAGCGTCTGGTCCTTCTCGTCCTTCACGAAATTCCGGAAGCTCGCAAGCGGCGTGATGTAGTCGCGGGGGTCGAACGGCGGAACGATCGTGTTGCGCAGTACCTTCCGGTCGTCGCTGGCAGTCACCAAAGGCGAAGCGACTGCGGTGATTCCGACGGCGGCGACCACCACGGCAGCAGCAGTCCCCAGGCGGCGAAGCTTCCCGCGGCGGGCCGCACCGGCGTCGGACTCAGCCCTGTTGGCCGAAACCGTCTTGGTGCTGCTCTGCCGGAGTGCGTCACGGCGAAATGTTGCCCAGACGATCGAGACAATGGTCAACGAAACTCCGCGCTCCACATTAAGGAAGCCCGCGCTGGTACTGAAGGCGATGCCGGTGACGAAAAGGACCAGAACCGGCAACAGCGGCCAATACGGACTCTTCAGGCGCCAGGTCAACAAACCCGCAGCCAGCGCAGTGATCATTGAACTGAGGAACGGCACAATGAGCATGCCGTTGGCCGTGCCTACGGGCACGCCGACCGTGAGCATGTCCTTCCACGCAAAGACGATGCCCAGGAGCAAGGTTCGCAACGAATCCAGGCTCGGCAGGATCCCGAGGACGGCTGAGTCCGGCACGGCCAACGCCGAACCGAGCAGCATGTACGCACCGAAACCCAGTGCGGTGGTGATCAGCAGTCCCAATCGGAGATGCGCGTTCAGGATCGCGATACCGAGCCCCAGGAAAATGCCGCCCAGGCCGGCGATGATGTAACGCGGGTCGCCACCGAAGCTCAGGCTGAAGCCAAGCACGCCCAGGAACAGCAGGACCACCAGGGCGCCGCAGTCCACGGCAAAATGCCACAGGGGTCGGCCGTCGGCGAATAGTGAGCCTGCGCTGGCACGCCTGGCTCCTCTGGTATCCCTGCGGCTGGCGCCGCTGTTCGTCTGCCTGCGGCGCGCTCGAGGATTTGGTGCGGTGCTCATGCTGCCGCCTTTCTCAGCACGATGGCCAGGTCATCGAGGTCGCCAACGGTGAGGACCGTCAGGTCTGCAATGTTGGCCCTCGACGGCGCCGCTCCGGGTTGGACGCGGACGGCCAGGCTGCGAACGCCCGGCGGAACGGACGCGGCCGCGGTGCGTAGCTGCGTTGCCGTGACGTGGCTCCCGACCACGAAGAACACCACCGATGCGTTGGGAACGGTGTCCGAAAGGTTCCGGGCGAGGTCGACGGCGGTCTTCCGCAGGGGTGCCCCCACAATCCTGGTCATGTCGTCCAGCATGTTGCGGCCGGTTTCACAGCGGAGCGGTCCCTTCTGGGTCAGGACGTCCAGCTCACGCTGCTCCCGGATGGCCTGCCGGCCGATGGACGCGGCAACGGAAATGGCCATTTCGAATTCGGGTTCGGAATCGTATTCGTCAGTGTTGATGGAGAGCGAGATAGCCAGGTGCGCGCGGCGCGTTTCCTCGAACTGGCGAACCATGAGTTTGTTGGTGCGGGCCGTGGTCTTCCAGTGAATGTGACGGCGGTCGTCCCCGGGAACGTAGTCACGCAAGGCGTGAAAGGACACATCGGCGCTGGAAAGTTCCGTGGTGGGCATGCCTTCAAGGTCGCGGATGAAGCCGGCAGCCGAGCCTCCCAACGGTACGGTGCGCGGGTGGACGAAAAGGTCCACTGGCTCAGTCCAGAGCACGCGCCGCCGCAGTAGATGGAGCGGATCAGCACGCACGGATCGTGCGGGACCGACAACAATCACAGCACGCCGTGCCGTCGGAATGGTGAAAAGGTCCTCATGTACCTGGGCCGGCTTCATGCGCGGCAAGTGGAAGACGGCGGTCGCGGCGCCCACCGGCAATTCCAACGCGGCGGGCAACAGCGGCCTGGCCGAAACGTTGGACACGGCGATGCTGCCCACTGCGTCGTCCCCCACCGCCACACGGGTGCGGGCCAGATCCAGGACCACGCCGTAGGCCGAGCGGCCCACGATGAAGCCCACCGCCAACACAAACAGCAGGAAAGCAACCATCGCGGCAGACTTCGCCTCTTGCCAACCCCAGGCCTGCCCGGCGATCCACAACCCAATAGCCGCAGCAAGGACCACCCATCCGAGCACACTCACCACGGAAAGGACAGGCCAGGCGAAGCGAAGCCACAGCTCCCGCACCTTGGCCCACGCCGGTGCGACAAACTCACCTGCTGTTCCCACTGCTTCAGCCCATACGGCCGAGGGATGGAGTTTGCCGGGCCTCTGGATGCCGGGTTTCTGGATGCCGGGTTTGCGCTGCCAAGCACCGACTACTTTGTTAAGCGTTCGCACAGCCCTATGCGCTCGCGCGTTGCTGCGGGGCCGCGACCTCGGCCAGGACACGCGTGAGCACGACCTCCGGCGTTGCGCCCGAGAATTCGGCCTCGGGATCCATCACCAAACGGTGTGTCCAGACCACGGGTGCAAGTTCCTTGATGTCGTCCGGAAGGACAAAGTTGCGTCCCTGACCGGCGGCCCAAACCTTCGCGGCGCGCACCATGGCCAATGCACCACGGACGGAGACGCCAAGGCGGGTCTCGGAAGCGCTGCGCGTCTCCTCGCAGAGCCGTGAAATGTATTCCAGCACTGCAGTGTCCACGTGGGTGGTGGCGGCGAGGTCCGCCATGTCAGCCACGGCCTGGGTAGTGATGATGGGAGTGAGGTCCTTGGAACGGTCCTTCAAGTTGGCCCCGCCCAGGAGCCTCACCGTGGAGGCGTGGTCCGGGTAGCCTATGGACGTTTTGATCAGGAATCGGTCCAACTGTGCCTCGGGCAGGCGGTAGGTACCGGCCTGTTCAATCGGGTTCTGCGTAGCCAGGACCATGAACGGACGACCTGCCTCGTACGTGGTGCCATCCACGGTGACCCGTGATTCTTCCATGACCTCCAGCAATGCCGACTGGGTCTTCGGCGAGGCGCGGTTGATCTCATCGGCCAGGACAATGTTGTTGAAGACCGGGCCTTTATGGAACTCGAATTTCTGGGTCTTCTGGTCATAGATGGTCACACCCGTGACGTCCGAAGGCAGGAGGTCCGGAGTGAACTGGATGCGGTTGTGGGAGCCCTGCACTGTCGCAGCCAAGGCGCGGGCCAGCGAGGTCTTGCCGGTACCCGGCGCATCTTCAAACAGGATGTGGCCTTCAGCCAGCATCGCCGTGAAGGTCAGCCGGATCACGTGGTCCTTGCCCAGAACGGCCTGGCCCACGTTGGCAACGAGCTTCTCGAACGTTTCTGCAAACCACGCGGCCTGCTCGTTTGTCATGGTCATGGGGTTGAGTCCTTTTCTGGGTATGACGGGTTGGGATGACGTGTTGTGGGCAATTCAGCAACCGCCGGGCCGGGGTCCGTAGAGATCCACCGTGGTGGACTTGACGAACCAGCCGTCCTTGGCAGTGCCTTGGAGCCGGTACCAGGGAGTGCCGTTGCCGTAAATGTCCTTGGTGCAATTGATGGTGATCTTGCCCCAGGAGCGCTCCACCCAGCCGACGCCGCAACTGGCAGGGCTGCCTGGAGTGTAGGAATCCGGCAGACCGGGTTTGCCCGGGCAGGTCCGGACGCTGCTGGCGTCCACCTGGATCTGTGACGCTGGCGGCGGTGGGGTGGGATCGTCGCCGCTGGTGGAATTGGCGCTGCCGGCCGGTCCTGCCACAACAGTCACAGCCCTGACCTTCAGGTTTCGGGTGTTGTTCCAACCGCCACCGGAGGCATCAAAGCTCGTGGCCTTACCCACGCCGTTCCAACCGCCACCGTCCAGGCTGACTTCGTAGTGATCCAAGGGACGGCCGTTCATGGCCGGGTTGTTCCACGTCCAGTGCACCTGGCCATCGCCCTTGGCGGACTTTCCACCGTTGACGTTCGGCGCATTCGGGGGCCCATAGGGGTTCCCCGTGCCGATTGCCTTGGCATCGCCGGACATGCCGTTCTTCACTGAAGTGGCAATGATGTTGACCACCACGTTGTTGCCGTTTGGTTGGCCGCCGATGTCTCCGCCGCCGCGGCCAATCGGGCCCGAACCGTAGGCTGTCTGCCAGCGGTAGGTGATCTCGTTGTCCTGCGAACCGTTGCGTTCCGCTGCGGTCAGCGGGGTGAACGTCACCCGGAGCTGTCCACTGGTGCCAGTCGCAGTGACCGAACCGCTTCCTACTGTGCCGGGCTTGCCCGCAGCACGAATAGCAGCCGACTGCTGGCTGACTCCGCTGACACCGGCCTTGTTGGTAGCCGAAACAGTAAAGGTGTAATCAGCCTCAGCGTTTGCCACGGTGACATTCTGCGATGTGGCGGCTACTGATTGGGAACCCACGACGGCGCCGCCCCGGTAGGTGGTCAGCGTGTAGGCAGACACGGGGTCGCCATTGTTGTTGGGAGCTACCCAGCTGACTTTCAACTGGCTCTGGCTGCCAACTGATCCCGCGCCGGAGACAGAGGGAGCAGCCGGTGTTGCCGGTACCCCTGCCGGAGTTTCCGCGGCGGAGTAAGGACTCCACTCCGAGGGTTCTTTGGCGTCGTTCCTGGCCAGGACACGGACCTTGTAGGCAACGCCGTTCGTCAGGCCTTTCCAGACGTAGCTTGCACCGGTGAGGTTCTGGATCTGGGGATTCTGGCCCGCGGGAGCCGGGGAGATCTCCAGGTCATAGGACTTGATGGGCGAGCCCTTGCTGGCTGGCGGGACCCAGGCTACGGACAATTGCTTGTCCCCGAATTTGAGCGTCGGTGCCACGGGGGTGTCCGGTTTGACGTCGGGTCGAACCTCGGCGGACACGGGCGAGCGATCGGACTCATTGATGGCGTTGGTGGCCGTCACGGTGAAGTGGTACTTCACGTTATTGGTCAGGCCAGTCAGCGTGCAGGTGTTGGCAGGGCAGTCCTGTTTGAAGCCGCCTTCGCCGTACACCGTGTACTTGGTGATGGGCGAACCACGGTCCGCAGGGGCATTCCAGGTCAGCAAGGCTGTTTGGTCGCCGACGCTCTGTGCCAGCGGAGTGGTGGGGGCCGCCGGCTTGTCCTTCACCGTGAGCCGGATGCGTGCCGTGGCGTACCGCGAGAGCTCCCCGGTCTTGTCCTGCACTGTGTATGCCACAACCATTGTTCCGGTGAAGCCTGTTGCGGGTGTCACCGTCACGTTTCCACCACTGGAATCCGCCGTCCCCTGGCCAGTCTCCGTTACAGCCGAGACGATTTTCAGGGGTGTGTCCGGGAACGGGTTCGAA
Organism: Paenarthrobacter sp. 10L412; assembly: GCF_056395565.1. Classification (NCBI taxonomy): domain Bacteria; kingdom Bacillati; phylum Actinomycetota; class Actinomycetes; order Micrococcales; family Micrococcaceae; genus Paenarthrobacter; species Paenarthrobacter sp. 10L412. Next base: position 254,611 of record NZ_JBFTJT010000002.1, read on the forward strand.
TCGTTCGCCAGCGCATTGACCGTGACCGGTTTGCCCGATTGGGCATCAGGTTCCACGTCATCATTGGCAACAGGTTTAGGGCGGTTGGATGCCGACAGGGAGAGCTTGTACGTAGCCAGTGCTTCCAGTCCGCGGCGGTCCTTGGCTTTCACCTGGACTGTGCCGCTTTGGCCGATCTGCACGGAATCATCAGCGGACACCTTGAGTGTCTTACCGTCGACGTTCACCCGGAAACCGCCGGGCGCCGCGCCCACCAGCTCGTAGCTCATGTTCTGGACATCGTCGGAATCAGGATCCGAGGTCAGCTTCTCCAGGTCCAGACTCGCCGAGTCCCCCTTGGGAACCTCAACCTGGCTGCCAAGCAGCGTGGGCGGATTGTTCTTATTGGGGTCCGGAAGCACCTTGGTACGGATGCTGAGCGTGGACTTCAAGCCGTTGGGATCATCAGGACCGGTTCCATCCGTGACTTCAAAGCTGATGGATCCCGGGCCCACGTATTCTGCGCCTGCGGTGTACTTGATTGCAGTGCCACCATTGGCAATAGGATCGCTGCCGTCAGCCCCGATGAGCTTGATTCGGTCCGCCTGGGTGAGGCGTGGTGAACGTCCATCACGGACCTTGACCCAGTCGGCCAAATTCACGGTGACGGACTGGCCCGATACCAGCTCCACCACCTCATCCTTGGCCAATGTGGGAACCTGCTGCCCGATGCCCGGCACCCAGATGATGGCCGTGGACTTCTGTCCGTCCACGTCCTCCACGGTGTACGGCACCAGTTGGGGCTGCTCCGTGAGGTCAACGATCACGTTGCCCTCAGAACCGGGCCGGGCCGTCTCCAACCCGGTACTGATCTTGAGATTCTCCCCCACACCATCCGGGTCTTCATCATTCTTCAGGACGGGCACGTCTACGGCCGTCTTCCCGAGAGTCTGGGCCGATGTCACGCGGTCGTCGCGGGCAATCGGGGCCTGCAGCGGGATATCGTTCTTGACGATCACCCTGATGCTGGCCTGGCCCACGGCATCGCGGTCGTCGGCCACCGAATAGCGGACGTTCACCGTGCCTTCGGCAGCAGGCGCTGTAATAAGGATGCGGCCACTGGTCTTGCTCACGTGGGCGTCCAAGCCGGCGTCAGCTTCAATGCCATCGGCCACGATCCGGATCAGGTCACCATCCGGATCGGTGTCGTTGGCAGTAGCATCCACGGCAATCTGCCGGCCCGGACGGACCTTGACTTCGTCATCCACCGGAGCCGGCTTCTGGTTGTCTTCACCGCGCGGTGCAACCCCCACTGTGACAGTTCCCGTGTTGACGGCTCCTTGGCGGTCGATCACCTTGTATCGGAACGTATCGGTACCTGCACCGTCGCCTGCGCCGACGAAATCGATGAAGTTGCTGCCCGCCGTCGCGGTTCCCATGCTGGGTGTGCTGTCGATGCCGGTGAGCTGGACCGAGTCGCCGTCGGGGTCTATGCCATCCAACGGAACCGGAATACGGACGCTGCCGCCAGCCACTACCCGTGCCGTCAGATTCTTGGGCTGTGGCCGCGAATTCTGGGCGCCTTCCAACGGGAGGATGTGGATGGTCACTGCAGCGGCGCTCTTTTGTCCCTGTGGATCCACGGCGTTGTAGATAGCGCGCACGGTCTTGGGGGCAGGACCTGCGATGAAGCGGAGCGTGTCTTCGGAAATGAACGCCTTGCCGTCTCCTTCGGCGATAGGCTGGGCCAACACCGGATCAACAGAGAGCTTTTCGCCCTGCGGATGTGTGTCGTTGTCCAGGACAGGAATGGTGACGACGTCGTTGACGCGCACGTTCACCTCGTCGGGTTTCGGCTGGGGAGCCTCGACGACGGCGGGGGCCGGCACCGGGACGACGCCCACCGTTCCGGTGGCCGAGGCGCGGCCGTTGGACATGGTGTAGCTGAACACAAAAGGTTCCTTGGCGCCGAGGACGTCAGTGACGCGAAGGACACTGTGGTCGATCACACTGACAGGTGCCGAAGAGCCGTCGGGCACCGTAACCGACTGGAGGACGAGGACTCCGCCGGAAGGATCGGAGTCGTTGGCCAACGGATCAACCAACACGCTTCCACCCACAGGCAGCAGGGCGACGTCGTGGACGGCAACCGGGGCTCCGGCGTCCTTGCCGGACTCCACGTCCACGCGGATCAAGCCTTGGCTGCTTTGTGGTCCGTTGCTGGCGATGTAGCTCAAATACACAGGGCCGGGGGTGTTGCTGCGGAACGTGAAGGTTCCGCCGTCGGTCACTGGACCCAGCTCTGCCGGGCCGGCAGCCTCAACATGGGCCACGCGCAAGGCGCCGCCGTTGGGGTCAACGTCATTCTTCAACGGGGAGATGACCAGGTCCTGGCCCACCACTGCTGTGACGTGGTCCGCGTTAACTACCGGTGCGAGGGCTCCGGGCGGTTGCACATTCACCACCACCCTGCCCGTGGTGGTGGCGCGGCCGTCCCAGACGGTGATGGTCACGTTCTTTTTGCCGGGCGCTGCGCCGGAATCCTGGTACGTGAGCAACCCGTCCCGGCGGACCTTGACCTGGTCTTGGTCATTGTCAGCCTTGGCGTCCAGCAGGACGAGGTCGTCGCCGTCGGGATCCATCCAGTCGGTAAGGATGTTTTGGCTAACGGATTTGCCCTGCTCCACCAGCATCGTAGTGGGCTCGGCACGCTTGAACAGTGGAGGCTTGTTCTCTTCCGGCGCGACGACGTGCAGCGTCACCTTGCCACCAGCCGACAGGCCACGGCCGTCCGCTGCGTTGTAGTCGAAGACCTCCGTGCCGGGCTTCGCGGTGGGAGGGACCTTGATCTGGAACGCTGAGCCACCGTAAATGTTCTCCAGCGCACCCGACTTCGGGCCGTTGGCGCCAACCGAGGCGGTGAGGACATCGCCGTCGGGATCTGAATCGTTGTCCAGGACGCTCAGGACTGAAGTGCGGCCGGGACGTACGCCGAACTCATCGGTTTTGGTCTCGGGCGGACGGTTCGGCTTGGTACGGTCCGGGAGGACGTTGATGGTGTTGTTGTCCGCGGATTCCTGGTCCTGGTCATCGGATTGGTTCTTTGGCGGGACAACATCGTCCCAGTTGTTCACGAGCTGCATGTTCTGGTTGACCAGCCACACGCTGCCGGAGTTGATGTCGTTGAGGACCACGAGGTCCCGGTTCACGCGGAAGACGTAGCTGGGCGATGCGCTGGCCTTGGGGACATCGTTTTTCTTGTCATCTGCGTCGTTATCGCAATCACGGATGTATTTGTTGGCCCCGGCCCACGCTGAGTGAACACATTTGCTGACCTGCACGGGCGCGGCGGGAACTCCCTCTCCGTCCACGTTGACTGTCGCCGCCGTGGACCCGTCCAAAGGCTGCTTCAGGAGGGCTTTGCGCGTAGCGATTGCCACATAGCCGCTGTCTTCGCTGCTCTGCTGGAGCTTGGCCTCCCGGGCGTCCTGCAGCTGGAGCTTGCGGCCACCGGGAAGGAAGAGGTTTCCGGATGCGGCATCCAGCACTACCGGTTTGTCGCCCACAACAGCAATCTGCAGATCACCGGCGCCCTTGAGCTCGTCCACCTTGGTTACTTCCGAGGCTGTCCGCTCGCCGTTGGCGTCCACGGTGGTGATGGTGATTTCGCCCTTGCCCGGGTCCGCCGTGTAAATCCGGTTGTCCTGTCCGACGGCCGACATCATGTTCTGCGAGCCAGTGAGGACGGGTTCGGTGGATTCTTCGTCGAAGCCGTTCACTGTGGAGGGCGAAAGTGCCCACACCTTTCCACGGGCGGGGTCCGTGACTGAGAGGACGCTGGAACCGTAGCTGACCTGCGAGGACGAGGGCAGTTGTTTGTCGCCACCCAACTTCAGGTTCGCCGCAGAGACCTGGTTGATGGTGGAGCCGGACTCATCGTCCACAAAAACGTTGCCGTCATGTTGCAGGACATCGAAGGTGGTGGTTGCCGGTGTCACGGCTCCATCAAGAACCCGGGAGGGATAATTCAACCGTCCCACGGCGTTCTTTGTCTTGCTCACAACCCACACGCCGCCGTCGTTCAAATCGACCTCGGCCGTCTTGAACCCCGGATAGAGCACTGCACCCGCTACCAGCAAGGCGCCGGCCGCAGTCACTGCAGTTGCAGATACGAGTTTCTTGTTTCGACGCTTTTTCAGCCCCAGCTTGCCGAAGAAAGATGTCACAGCCCCAAAATTCCCTTGTTGTACAGCCGCCCCCAGGCGGCGTCCAGGCCGACCGGCATGTGCCGGCAGCCTTGCATTCCGCAGTACCCCCATACGGCGGCGGAATTTTCAGTCCCTAAGACTATCCCACGCACCGAACGAGTAGCCAAGGGAACCCGAGATTGGACTCTCCATTGGCTTTGACAGCCTATGGCCTTCCCCGGGGACTCGGCGATGGGGAGAACTCCCCTCCCGTGGACGGCGGCTAGCATTGCGGCGCCCCCACCCGGCCAGGCTCACCCACCGTGGTGTGGAAGGAGATGATGTAGCGGCCCACATTCCTGTCCGAACCGTCTTCGATCCTCCACCAGGTGAACATTTGGTTGGACTGGTCGCCTTGGACGATGTAGCACTTCACCACCATCTTCTGCCCGGGGTATTCCCATGGCGGCAGGTTGGCATTCACGCCATCGCAGTCAAAGTAGGGCGTTGGCCGGTAGTTGTCTCCGCCCAAGGTGTAGGTGCAGGAACGCTGAACCACCGAGGTGTTCAAGACGCCCTCCCAGACTCCCTGCCGGCCCGATGTGGCACTTGCGCTGACTTCCGGCCCTGGCGTCCCCAGGGAATTGAACGTCTGGACATAGATGGTGCGGGTTTGCTCCCAACCGCCGGTATTGATCGTCCTGCTTCCGGAAGCCGCAACCGTTTCCCAAGCACCGTTGTCGATCCTGATCTTTGTGGTCTTGACGTCGTTGCTGGACGGCGGGGGCGAGGCCCAGTTAAGCGTTACGGACTGGTTGTTCAGAGCACCGTTCGTTCCAGATGCAGAAGGCGTGCCCGGGGATCCATATGGCGTGGCCGTTGCCGGGGCGCTCGCATCCGAGCTGGGCGCCACCGAGGAATGTGCGGTGATGGTGATGCTGCTTGCCTGGCCGTTGGCGAAGCCGCCCACGGTCTGGCCCGGCTGGATAGCCCCTGACTGGCCGGTACTCGCCCTGTAGGTATAGCTGACTTCATTCGCGCTGGAGCCGTTGCGTTGCGCAGCAGTCAACGGGTTGAAGTTGACGGTGAGCTGGGTGCCTGCTCCCCCTGTGTTGGCGGGGGTGGCACTGACATTTCCTACGGTTCCGAGCTTGCCCGTGGCGCGACGCGGTGCCGACGCGGCACTGACTGCGCCCTTGCCCGCTTTGTTCTCGGCCTGCACGGTGAATGTATAGCCGGCCTCGGAGTTGCTGGCAGTGAAGGTGGCACTGCGGACGTTGCCGGGTACGGTTTGTGTCTGCGCTGCTCCGCCGCCGCCACTCATCGTGACGTAGTAGTTCTTGATGGGGTCGCCGTTGATGTCCGGTTCAGACCAATCCGCACGGAGCTGGTTCTGCGTGCCAACAGAAGATACGACGGCGGTGCTGGGCGCCGCCGGGGCGCCGGGCAGCCCGGCTGGGTGGTCTTCCGCGGAGTACAGGCTCCAGTCCGAAGGGCCGAGCTCGTTGACAGCCTGCGCGCGGACTTTGTACTTCACGCCATTGGTCAGGCCCGGCCACGTGTAGCTCAACCCGGTGACCTCGTTCTTGACCGCGATGCCGCTGGCTGGTGGTGGTGAGATCTCCACGTTGTAATGCTTCACTGGTGACCCCTCGGTCTTCGCTGGGGTCCAGGTGATGGCCAGGTTCTTATCCCCGGCTTTGACCGACGGCGCGTCCGGCGGCGAGGGCTTCTCGTCCGGGCGGATCTCGTTGGATGGGACGGAGGCGGCCGAATCACCTACCTCGTTGGTAGCAAATACGGTGAACACGTACTTGACGTTATTGGTCAGGCCGGAGAGCGTGCACGTGGTGGTGGGGCACTCCTGCTGGAACCCGGCTGCCTTGACCGTGTACTTGGTGATGGCTGCGCCATTGTCCGACGGCGGTGCCCACTTGAGCACGGCCGTACGGCTCCGAACGTCGGTCGCCACTGGAGCAGATGGGGCGTCGGGCTTGTCGCGGACGGTGATGCGTAGACGTCCAATGGCCTGCCGGCTGGGGTCCCCGGTCTTATCCTTCACCGTGTAGCGGACCACTAGCACGCCCTTAAACCCGTCCGCGGGCGTTACCGTGATGGAGTCGCCGGAGATGGCGGGCTGACCCGAGCTGGATCCGGTTTCCACCACCGCTCCCACGATGGTCAGTGGTGATTCATTGAAGGGGTTGAAATCGTTCCCCAGCACGTTGATGGTTTCCGATCGCCCGGCGTCGGCCTTATCCACCACATCATCGTTGGCTGCCGGGAGTGGACGGTTGGAGGAAACCACCGTCACTGTCACAGCAGCCCGGACGGGCTCGGACCTGCCGTCGGTGACCTTGAGCGGGAAGGTACCACGGGCTCCGGGGTTGATGGACGGGCCCGGGGTGACTTTGAGGACGGTACCGTCAATCCGCGCGTCGAATCCGCTCGGCTGTTGGCCGTCGAGCTCGAACTTCAATTTGCCTTGGTCCTGCGCGTCCACATCCTTGGCGAGGTTGGCGAGGTCAAGCTCTGAGGCGTCGCCCTTGGGAGCATCGATCGCAGCGCCGCTGAAAGTAGGGACGTGGTTGGCATTCGGATCCGGGAGCACCCGCGTCATGATGGTGAGGGTGGACTTGAGCCCTTCGGCGTCGTCCGGTCCAGCGCCGTCCGTCACTTCGAAGGTGACAGAACCTGGACCGACATAATCTGCTCCGGCGGCATACCGCAGTGCTGTCCCGTCGCGCGCGATCACGTTCAGGGGATCTCCGCCCAGGACCTGGATCTTGTCCGCCACGGTGATGCGTGGCGTCCGACCCTCCCTTACCTTGACGTATTCCTGGAGCGCCAACGTGAGCTCATCACCGGCGGTGACTTCCACGACGTCGGTCTTGGCGAGGGTCGGGTACTGAAGGCCTTGGCCGGGAACCCACATCACTGCGGTTGCCGTCTGGCCGTCGATATCAGTGACGGTATAGGGAATCAGCTGATCCTGCGGGACCAACGTCACCACTACATTTCCGGCGGTACCCACGCGGGCGTTCGGGTTTCCATCGGGAAGGGAAATCTTCAGGTCTTCGGCTATGCCATCGGGATCGGAATCGTTCTTCAGGACGGGTACGTCTACTGCGGTCTTGCCCAGTGTCTCGGCCAGGGTGACGTGGTCGTCCTGTGCCAGCGGCACGTGCAGGTCCGCCGTCGGGCTTGTTTGAACCCTGATAACAGCACTGGCTTCCGCCTTTTTGTCGTCCTGGATCTGGTAGCTGATGCTTTCGTTTCCGGCCACACCGGGCGCAGTGAGCACTACATTCCCCGCAACTGCCTCTACCTGCAGCCCAGGATTCGCTTCGAACGCAGACGCCAAGCCGATGGGATCGCCGTCGGGATCTGAATCGTTCTGGAGTGCGTTCACTGCAACCCGGCGTCCGGGACGGACGTCAATGGCGTCGTCAACGGCGATCGGCTTCTGGTTATCCACGTCAGCCGGGGCGATGCCAACGATCACCGTGCCAGTGTTCTCTGCCCCGATCCGGTCCTTCACGCGGTAGCTGAAAGTGTCCGTTCCGGAAGACTTGCCGCCAGCCGTGAACTCCAGGTAGCCGTCCCGCAGAAGGGCTGTCCCCAACGTCGGGGCTTTGTCGATCCCGATGAGCTGGACAGAGTCGCCGTCGGAGTCGATGCCGTCCAGCGGAACAGGGATCTTCACGGTCATGCCCGCCACAACGCGGGCCGTGAGGTTCCGGGGCTCCGGCCGGCTATTCGTGGCGTCATCCCGGGCACGGATTCGGATGGTGACCTGTTGGGAGTCCGTTTGACCGGACGCGTTGCTGACCTTGTAGATCGCATAGACCGTCTTGGGCTCGTCCCCCGCAATAAAGCGGAGCGTGTTTCCGGCGACGAACATGCGGCCGCTTGCTTCGTCCGGCTGCTGGGCCAGGGCTGGGTCCAGGTCGAGTTCGCCACCGTTGGGATCCGAATCGTTCTCCAGGACCGGAATCGTTACGACGTCGCCAGCGCGGACAGTCACATCGTCGGGCTTCGCCTGCGGAGCCTGCAGCTTGGTGGGCGCCGGAACCACCTGGACCGAGATGTCACCCGTCGCCGAAGCCTTGCCATTGGAAATCGTGTACTTCAGGGACAGCTGCCCTTCCGCCCGGATGTCGCTGATCTTGACCACCGAGTGGTCCAGCACGGCCACACTCACCGGCAGCCCATCAGCTGCCGTCACCGACTGCACTACCAGGACGCCGCCTGCGGGATCCGAGTCGTTGCCGAGGACGTCAACCACGGTGCTCCCGCCGCTGGGCAGGAGGGCGATATCGCGCACGGCTACCGGCGCGCCGTCGCTGTTTCCGGAGACGACGTCGATGCGCACCAGCTGCTGGGCACTCGCCGGTCCGTTGGTCACCATATAGGTGACGTAATGCGGTCCGACAGCACCGGAATTGAAGGTAAACGTTTGCTGGTCCGGCCCGACCACCGCCGTCGATTGGCCGTCGGGCTGCGCCTGGGCGAGACGAAGCGTGCCGCCTTGGGGGTCCGTGTCGTTCTTCAGTGGGGCGATCACCGTGTCCTGGCCCGCCACAGCAACCACGTGGTCCGCATTCGCGATGGGTGGCAAGGCTCCAGGAGCGCGCACATCCACGCTGATCTGGCCCTCCGCGGTGAGCGTGCCATCCGAGACTTTGACGTTGAGGGTCTTCCGGCCCGGCCCCGCACCCGAGTCCTGGAAGGTGAGCAGGCCGTCCGGCCTGACCCGGACCTGGTCAGCCGGGTCGCTGCTGGAAGCAGCAACGGCGAAGATGTCGTCGCCGTCGGGGTCCGTCCAATCAGTGAGGACAAACTGGCTGGCGATCTTGCCCGACTGAACCACCAGCGCGTTGTTGCGGTTCGCCTTGGGCTGGGGCGCCTTGTTTTCCTCAGGAGGGACGATTCGGAGGTCTACATCAGCAGCGCCCGATCCCCCGCGGCCATCGTCCACCGAATACTTGAATGTTTCCGAACCGGAAGCGCCAGCCGGCACGGCGATCTGGAAACCCGTGCCACCATAGACCGCTGACAACGCTCCCGACTTCAGCGGCTCCCCCACGCCGACCGTCAACACGTCGCCATCGGCATCGGCATCGTTGTCCAAGACCGGCAGGATGGTGGTCTTTCCTGCCCGGACACCGTACGAGTCCGGCTTCGCGATGGGTGGCGTGTTGGGTTTGCTGCGGTCCGGAAGAACTGTCTGCTGGACTTCGTCCGCAGAGTCCTTATCGGCGTCGTCCGAGGTCTGCTGCGGCGGAATGACGTCATCCCAGTTATTAACCAGCTGCATGTTCTGGTTGACCATCCAGACGTTTCCGGAGTTCACGTCGTTCAGCACCACGAGATCACGGTTGACCCGGAAAACGTACGACGGCGATGCACTCGCTTTGGGCACGTCGGCGCGCCGGTTGTCCGCTTCATTGCTGCATTCGCGGACGTATTTGTTGGCCCCGGACCAGGCGGCGTAAGTGCAGGAGCCCAGATGGACCGGCGCTGCGGGAGTTCCCTGGCCATCCGCCTGGACCGTTTTTGCTGTTCCGCCATCCAGCGGCTGCAGGAAAAGGGCTTTGGGCGTAGCAATGGCCACGAAGTCGGCAGCGGGACCGCTCTGCTGCAGCCTGGCGTCCCTGGCATCGTCCAAGTGCACCTTGTTTCCGTTGGGCAGGACGATGTTCCCCGTGGCCTGGTTGAGGACGATCGCCTGGCCGCCCACCGCGGCAAGCTGGACTTCGCCGTCAGCCTTCAGGGCGTCATCGGTCCGCACTTGCGAGTCGGTTGCGTTGCCATCTGTGTCTACCTTCGTGGCAGTGAGCTTTCCTGCTTTCGGATCCAAGGTGTGGATGGTGTCATCCGTGCCGACCACCGAGGCGATACCCGTGGACTGCTCAAGCAAGGGCTGGGATTCATCGCTGAAGCCCCCGATGGACGTTGGCGAAACAGCCCAGACTTTGCCCTTGGAGGGATCGGTGACCGCTAATACCTTGTTGCCGAAGCTGACTTCCGCCGCGCCGGGCAGCTTCTGGTCTCCCCCGAGGCGCATGTTCGCGGCACTGACCGGGTTGATGCTGGCCCCGCTGGCGTCGTCGATGAAGATGTCGCTTGCCTGCTGGAGAATCTCGAAGTCAGTGCTGGCCGGGGTGACGGCACCGTCCAACGACTTTGACGGGTAGTTAAGCCTGCCTGCCGCGTTTTTCGATTTGCTGACCACCCAAACGCCGCCGTCGTTGAGGTCTACGTCAGTGGTTTTGAAACCTGGATAAAGTATGGCACCGGTGACAACCACAGCTGCGGCGGCGAGGAACGCTGTCGCGCTCAGACCCTTTGGCCGGCTGAATGGGCGTTTGTTGGAACGGCCCGGTGTTTTGGAACGTGTTTTAGAACTGCCCTTGCCGGACACATCAGGCAGAGCCATTCACATTCCCCCACTATGCGGCGACGGGGCCTGAGCCTGACGCCATACGAGCACGAACCATCCCCAAGACTACCCGTTTTGTCCATCGATTTGCGCAGATGTGACGGGTGGGCTCAACCACATCCCTCTCTCATCCGCACCACTTTCCCCGATCCTTCTCTCACATCCCCACCGTTTTCCCCCCTCCCTCGTTACCTTTTCGTAGCCCGTTTTGCGGTCGTATGGTTTTGTGAGACAGCTTGATGGGAGCTTCAGTTCAGATGACCACGCCCAGAAGAAAATACGATGCCGCTTTCCGTGAGGACGCTGTGCGGCTTGTTTTGTCCACGAGCAGGCCGGCGCGACAGATCGCCGAGGTGATCGGGATGGAAGGAAGACAGGCTGGCAATCTGGCTTCGCCGGCATCGGGAATCTCAACCCGCCAGTCACCGACGCGGGCTACGAGGTTCAATTCCCGGCTCAGCCGTGCGGCGGAACGCCTCGTCCCCGGTCCAATGAGCTCCTAAGAGTCGTCGTTGGCCGCCCAAACAGGACCCAAGGCGTCTTGAGAGAACGATCACCAACAACCCACACGACGTGAGAGAAGGATCGCCAAAAACCCGCGGGACGTGAGAGAGCGTTTAGTCCAGCACCAGGCCCTTGCCGCGGCCACGCGCGAGCATCACGGGGTGGATTTCACCGAAACCACGGACATTCTCGGACTTTTGCGGGACCAGCACGAAGCGTTCGTCCTGTCCAAGTGCAGCAGCGGTCATTGCATCAACCAGCACCGTCCCCGGCTGGGCCAGGGTGGTCAGCCGCGCCGCAAGGTTCACGGTGGGACCGTAGATATCGCCGAGTCGGGACAGGATGCGACCCCACACCATGGACACCCGCGCCTGGGGCAGGATCTCGTCTTCCGTGAAGGCCTGCGCCAAAGCCAGGGAAATTTCCGCGCCTGCAGCCGGGGTCTCGGCAATATAGAGAACTTCGTCGCCCACGGTCTTCACCAGGCGTCCGCCACCCACGGAGATGATCTCGGCGCACTTGTTCTCGAAGCGCTGGACCATTTGGGCCAGGGTTTTCTCGTTCATCCGCCGGGAGAGGCTTGTGTAGGAGACGAGGTCGGCGAACCCTACGGCACGGGCCAAGGGCAAAGGAGAATCGTCCTCGTCCCCTTCGCGTCCTTCCTCGCTCGCTTGCAGGCCCGCCTCGGCACGAACGGCAAGCCGCTGAACGCCGGCGTTGAGTTGACGACGGTAGGAGTAGACCAGGATCTCTTCCAGGGAATCCACCAGGGCCGGCAGCTGGCCCACCAGTTGCTTACGGGCCACGGCATCCGGAATTCCCTGCTCCTGGACCATGTCTTCAACCAGGGCTTCGATCTGCCAGACCACCATGCGGTCCGTCATCTGGCCGATGGAGCGGGTAACGGATATCGCAGCTTCCTCGGTGAGGATCCCGGCACGGACGAGGTCAAGAATCGTGGACAACGCTGCTTGGTCACGTTCGGTGAAAGCGACGTCGTCGTCGCCGAAGTTGGGGAAGCCCAAAGCCCGCCACAACTTCCGCGCGGAAAGAATGGAGACACCGGCACCTGCAGCAACTTCACGACGGCGGAGCTTGCGTTCGCCGCCAAGCAACCTCGCCTCAAGCGCTTTGATGGCCAGGCGTTCTGCGGACATCACGCCGGTGGGCGGGCCGGTGGTCACGGGCGCCTGGACGGGCGCTGGTTCCGTGTCCTCATCCACTGAAGGTTCGGGTACGGCGTTGAACTCCTCGTCCAGGTCCTCGCCGGACTGCTGATCCTCAACGCTCATCTCTTCCACCTTCTCTCAATTCCCACGGCAATCCATCAAAGTCCGACAGGACTTCACCCTCAAAAACCCCACCTTTGGGCAGTTCATCCATGGCGTCAAGAATGTAGCCCCTGAATTTTCCGACCTCCGGTACATCCGTCAAGACGGCTTCGCCAGAGGGCCCGGTATCCAAGGATATATTCCCGGAGTGCAATGTCCGCTGCAGCAGGTTCTGGTGGACCCCCACGCTGCGGACCGCCATCAATGACACCTGCCAGTCGCCGCGGCGAAACATTCCGTACTTGGCAATTATCCGGCGGTTTGTCAGGATGAACCGGACTGAACGCCATTTCAACACCCGCTTCAAGCTGTAGGCCACCAGCACGAGCCCTGCCAAGCCCACACAGGCACCGACAAGCCATGGCGTCCATTCCACTGTAATGAATGGGGCAAGGCGTTGCGGATTTCCTTTGATAATCCACGCACAGGCGTAGGCTGCCAGGGCAGGAACCACTATGAAGGCCAGCGTTGGCAAGAACAGCGAGCGGGCCTGTTGCCGCGTGATGGTGATGACCTGCTCCCCCGGAAGCAACTCTTTACGCATAACCGCTTTCCGTGGCGCGCAGATGGACCACATCACCAGCCGTTACAACATGTTCCCGGCCGCCGTGGTCCACTACCAGGAGCGATCCGTGCTCGTCCAAACGGGAGGCATGGCCCACCACTTCGTGATCACCGGGCAGGTGCGCGCGCACCTCGCGTCCCAAGGTGACCATTGCCGACTCAACGCGCTTATGCAGCGAGGGCCCACCTGCCAACCCTGCCGCGGGATCGCCTTCTGAGTTGCAGAAGCTGCGGTAAAGCCGGCTGAAGCGTGAAAGGTAGCTCTTCAGCAGCGCGGTGCGGTCCGTCGTCGTGGCCCCTTCCAAGGCCAGCGATGTAGCGGTTGGTACCGGCAATTCATCCTGCGCCAGCGAGACGTTGAGGCCAACGCCCAGGATCACTGCAGGGACCGACCCGTCACCCAGCGGCGTCATCTGGGCCAGGATTCCAGCGACCTTCCGTCCATTAACCAGGACGTCGTTGGGCCACTTGATCTCTGCCGTAACGCCAGCCGTTTCCTGCAGTGCTTCGCGCAGGGCAACGGCGGCAAGCAGTGAGAGCCACGAGTAACTCTGCGTCGGCACGGGCATGCCTTCGGCTGTGACGGGCCGCAGCACCATCGACACTGAAACGGCAGAGCGCTCCGGCGATTCCCAGTGCCTGTCCAGCCGTCCGCGTGCCGCTGTCTGGTGCTCGGCGGTCAACACGGCGAGATCAGCCCATTTTTTAGGCTCCACGGTTACGGCACGCACGAGGTCCTGGTTGGTGGATCCCGTGGACTCGACAATGTTCAATTGGGAAATACCGGTTGCCGACAGGAAATCAGGCTCGAGCAGCGCCTCACGGTCCAATGATGGCCGGTCTTCCCCGGACCTGGGGACAAGGGGTTCGCTGCTGGCAGGCTGTTCGGCATCCATAGCTGAATCCTATCCAGTTGCGGCCCGCAGAACTTGCCCAAAACATGGGAATCCGCTTAGAGGAAGATGTCTGGCACCAGGCCGCCCTCAGGCGCGCCGAGGCTGTATGGCGCAAACTCCTTCACACCGGCTGCCCTGAGGACTTCTTCGTCGGTGTAGAAGTTCCCCGAACCCGTGACGCCGTCAGCAAGGTTGGCGCCAGTCAGCACAGCGTGCGCAGCATCGGCCATGATCTCCGGTCCGCGGGCGGCCTTCACAATTTGCTGCCCACCGGGCATGTTCCGGATCGCCGCGGTATCGATCAGTGTGCAAGGCCAGAGCGAGTTGACCGACACGCCGTCGCCCTTTAACTCTTCGGCGAGTCCCAAGGTGGTGAGGCTCATTCCATACTTGGCCATGGTGTAGGCCAGATGCATCCCGGCCCATTTTGGATCGAGGTTCAGCGGTGGAGACAGCGTAAGAATGTGCCCGTTCCCGGATTCCCGCAGTGCAGGGAGGGACAGCTTCGAGAGCAGGAAGGTTCCCCGGACGTTAATGTCCTGCATGAGGTCGTAGCGCTTCATGTCGATCGCATCCGTGCGCGAGAGGTCGATGGCTGACGCGTTGTTGATGACGACGTCGATTCCCCCAAAACGCTCGACGGCGGCACTTACCGCCGCGGCGACGTCGTCGTCATTGCGGACATCGCCCACGAGGGGCAGAGCCTGACCGCCGGCAGCGACCAGTTGATCAGCCGCGGTAAAAACGGTCCCTTCCAGTTTCGGATGAGGTTTTCCGGTCTTGGCCATCAGCACGATATTGGCGCCGTCGCGGGCCGCGCGGGTGGCGATGGCCAATCCGATGCCACGGCTGCCGCCGGACATGATGATGGTGCGGCCCTTGAGCGAACCGCTGGCTATATAAGGGGTACTGCCCTTCGGCTTACTCTCTTCGGAAGCTGGGGAAGCATCGTTGCTTGGAGTCATGGAGACACTCTAACCCAAGTATGTTACTGACGGGTAACATAGCGGCAGCTTTGGCTTGGGCGCTGAAAATTGTAGGGTTTCTACAGCGGTTCGCGGCAATGGCGTCACTAGACTGGCCAGCGGGGCCTGTTCTTTGTACGGAAGCTACTTAAGTCAGCTACTTGTTTGCACCAGAACTGCGCCAGCGAAAATCAGCTACAGAGCCGGAGACACTTGATGAGCCACGATCTGACAACGACAGCGGGAAAGATTGCAGACTTCCGCGACCGCCAGGCCCGTGCAGAGCAGCCTTCCGGCCCGGAAGCGATCGAAAAGCAACACGCACGCGGTAAGAACACTGCCCGCGAACGCATTGACCTCCTGGTCGATCCCGAGTCATTCGTTGAGTTCGACGCCCTCGCCGTCCACCGCTCCACAGCCTTCGGCATGGAGAAAAAGAAGCCCCTGGGCGACGGCGTCGTCTCCGGTTACGGCACAGTGGACGGGCGCCTCGTTGCCATCTACAGCCAGGACTTCAGCGTCTACGGCGGCTCGTTGAGCCAGGTCAACGGCGAGAAGATCGTCAAGGTCCAGGAATTCGCCCTCCGCAACGGCTGCCCTGTAGTGGGCATCAACGACGGCGGTGGCGCGCGCATCCAGGAAGGCGTGGCTTCCCTTGCCATGTTCGCGGATATCTTCCGCAACAACGTCCATGCCTCCGGCGTCGTCCCCCAGATCTCGCTCATCATGGGTCCGTGCGCCGGCGGCGCTGCCTACTCCCCCGCCCTGACCGACTACGTGGTCATGGTGGACAAGACGTCCCACATGTTCATCACCGGCCCCGATGTCATCAAGACCGTCACGGGCGAGGACGTGGATATGGAAACGCTGGGCGGTGCCCGCCAGCACAACGCCACCACCGGAACGTCCACTTACCTTGCCTCCGACGAAGCCGATGCGATCGAATTTGTCCGCGAACTCCTGGATTTCCTGCCTTCCAACAACCTCTCCGAGGCGCCGGTTGTAGAACACGACCAGGAATTGGAACTCGACGACGACGATCTCGCCTTGGATGGGCTGATCCCTGATTCGGCCAATCAGCCGTACGACATGCGCAAGGTCATTGAGCAGATCGTGGACGACGCCCACTTCCTTGAAATGCAGTCGCTGTACGCCCCCAACGTGATCATTGGCTACGGGCGGGTCGAAGGCCACACAGTTGGCATCGTTGCGAACCAGCCCATGCAGTTCGCAGGCACCCTGGACATCTCCGCATCCGAGAAGGCCGCCCGGTTCGTCCGGCACTGCGACGCTTTCAACATCCCCATCATCACCCTGGTGGACGTGCCCGGCTTCCTCCCCGGCAAGGACCAGGAATTCCAAGGAATCATCCGTCGAGGCGCCAAACTCCTGTATGCCTACGCTGAGGCCACCGTGCCCAAGCTCACCGTCATCACCCGCAAGGCCTATGGCGGCGCGTACATCGTGATGGGCTCCAAGAAGCTGGGCGCGGACCTGAACCTCGCGTGGCCCACCGCCCAGATCGGTGTCATGGGCGCCCAGGGTGCGGTGAACATCCTTTACCGTCGCGACCTCGCAGCGGTTGCCGAGGCCGGCGGCGACGTCGAAGCCAAACGCGCCGAGATCATCCAAGGTTATGAGGAAGAACTCCTCAACCCTTACCAGGCAGCTCAGCTGGGCTATGTGGACGCCGTCATTGCACCCTCTGACACGCGTCTCCAGATCATCCGCGGCCTGCGCGCCCTTCGCGACAAACGCGCCAGCCTGCCCACCAAAAAGCACGGGAACATCCCGCTGTGAGCCCGGCAAAGCATCGGGCAGACGAAAGCCCTTCAACACCCGAACCCGTTGCTCCCATGTTCTCCGTGGTCAAGGGAGAACCAACCGCCGAAGAGCTCGCGGCACTTGCCGCCGTCGTCGCCTCCGTCGGAGTACCCCAGACGCCGGAGCCTGCAAAGCCGAACGTTCGTCATTGGGTGCGCCGTCAGCAGTTGCGCCTGGACCCCACGCCGGGTCCGGGCGCGTGGAAGCGCAGCCGCGGCTAGCTTCGCTTCTCGCGGTTGGGGAAGAAAGTGCAACAACCCTTTCACGTGAGCCGACTCACGGTTAGGCTCTGTGGGTGACTACTGCAAACACGCCTGCACGACCCAAGACCGCCATCGATTCCGTTGCTGACGCGTACACGGAAAAGCTGATCGAACTCAATCCCAGCTTCGCCACCACGTTGGGGTTGCCGGGGCACGAGACTGAATATCAGGACTACTCGCCCGCGGGTGCCCAGGCCCATGCGCAGGCCGCCCGGCAGGCGTTGGAATCGCTGGCGGCGTTGGAACCGACCGACGAATCCGACGTCGTCACCCTGGACGCAATGCGCGAGCGGCTCGGCCTGGAGCTGGAGATCCACGAAACCGGCTGGGATGCTGCCGACCTCAACAACATCGCCTCGCCCGCGCAGGATATCCGCGCCATCTTCGATCTCATGCCCACGGACACCGTGGAGCAATGGGAGCACATTGCCGGCCGTGCCGCCAACGTTCCAGGGGCCATCGAGGGCTACATTTCCTCCCTTCGCGCTGCCAAGGAAGACGGCAAAGCAGCCGCGGCGCGCCAGGTTCGGATCGTTATCGAACAGACCGCCCGCTACGCCGCCGCGGACGGCTTCTTCGCCAAGATGGCTTCATCCGCTTCCCTTGGTGGGCAGCCGCTTCCCGCAGACGTTCAGTCCAAGCTCGACGCCGGAACCTCAGCTGCGCGATCAGCCTACGAGTCGTTGGGTACTTTCCTCCAGGACGAGCTTCTCCCCGTTGCCCCGGAAAAGGACGCGGTGGGACGGGAACGGTATGCACTGGCCTCCCGCTCATTTATTGGCGCCGAAGTCGATCTGGAAGAAACGTATGCCTGGGGCGTCCAGGAGCTTGAACGGCTCATCGGCGAACAGGAAAAGGTAGCCGCGCAGATCAAGCCCGGCGCCAGCATCGAAGAAGCCAAAAGCATCCTCAACAACGATCCCGCCCGCCAGATCAAGGGAACGGACGCCCTGAAGGCGTGGATGCAGGAACTCTCGGACCGCGCAGTATCCGAGCTCGCAGACGTCCACTTCGACATCCCGGACGTCATGAAAACCCTCGAATGCATGATCGCCCCCACCGACGAAGGCGGCATCTACTACACCGGCCCGTCCGACGACTTCTCCCGGCCCGGCCGCATGTGGTGGTCCGTTCCCGCCGGCGAAGACACCTTCACCACCTGGTCCGAAACAACCACGGTCTTCCACGAAGGCGTCCCCGGCCACCACCTCCAGGTCGCCACCGCCACCTACCGCCGCGAACTCCTCAACAACTGGCGCCGCAACGTCTGCTGGGTCTCCGGACACGGCGAAGGCTGGGCACTCTACGCCGAGCAACTCATGCTCGAACTCGGCTACCTCAAAGACCCCGGCGACCATATGGGCATGTTGGACGGCCAACGCATGCGTGCCGCCCGCGTTGTGTTCGACATTGGCGTTCACCTGGAACTACCCGTCCCCGAACGCTGGGGCACCGGAACCTGGACACCCGAGAAGGGCTTTGACTTCCTCAAGGCCAACCTCGACATCAGCGAAGGCCAGCTCCAGTTCGAATTCACCCGCTACCTCGGCTGGCCCGGGCAAGCACCCTCGTACAAGGTGGGTCAGCGGCTCTGGGAGCAGATCCGGGCCGAGCTTGAAACCCGCGAAGGGTTCGATCTCAAGTCCTTCCACAGCAAGGCACTGAACATCGGCTCGGTCGGCTTGGACGTATTGCGCCGGGCGTTGCTGGGGTAATCGCCAACCGCCCCGAGACGCACGCCACACCTACGGCGGGAATAACTTCATATGTACGTAATATTTCTAAACGTCCGTTCGCTATGTTATTTGGGGTGCACCTAGCGTGTTCCTGTGAGCACCTCAAATAACATCACTTCCGCGCCTGGAAAGAACGGCTTCCAGCTTCCCAAGTGGGCAGGATCCTTCGGCGTCCAGATCATTGCAGCCCTCATTATCGGCCTCGTACTTGGCCTCATCGCCAAGTACACCGGCAGCACCAAGACCGCCCCCAACGGCCTCGGCGCAACTCTTCAAACGATTGGCTCCAGCTACGTCTCGTTGCTGCAGACCGCCGTCGTTCCTTTGATCTTCACCGCGGTGGTGAGCTCCATCGCGAACCTTCGACAGGTTTCCAACGCGGCCCGCCTAGCCTGGAACACGCTGCTTTGGTTCGCCATCACCTCACTGGTTTCGGTGCTCATCGGCATCGGCCTGGGTGTGCTCCTGCAGCCTGGTGCAGCTACCGGGATCACGCAGAAGGCCGAGTACGCCGGCAAAACCGGTGACTGGTGGGCATTCCTGATCGGGCTCTTCCCGAAGAACTTCCTCGGACTCGGCGCGAGTTCCACTGTCACGGAGAGCGCCAACGCTGCCACCACGGTCAGCACCTCCGTCAGCTTCAATGTGCTCCAGATCCTGGTAGTCGCGATCGCCGTCGGCATCGCTGCCCTCAAGGTCGGCAAGCAGGCAGAAGCCTTCCTGACCTTCAACGCCTCGGCATTGGCCGTCATCCAGAAGGTGCTGTGGTGGATCATCCGCATCGCCCCACTGGGCACTATCGGCCTGATTGGTAACGCCGTTGCCATCTACGGCTGGGACACCATCGGCTCCCTTGGCAAGTTCACTGCCGCCATCTACATTGGCCTGGCACTGGTGCTCTTCGTCCTGTATCCGATCCTGGTCCGCGTCCACGGCCTTTCCATCAAGCAGTACTTCTCCGGTGTATGGCCGGCCGTGCAGTTGGCCTTCGTCTCCCGTTCCTCGATCGGTACGCTGCCGCTCACCCAGCGTGTCGCCGAGCGTAACCTCGGCGTTCCCTCGGGCTACGCTTCCTTTGCCGTACCGCTGGGCGCCACCACCAAAATGGACGGTTGCGCAGCGATCTACCCTGCCATCGCAGCGATCTTCGTGGCCCAGTTCTTCGGTATCAATCTGGACTTCAGCCAGTACCTGCTCATTGTGCTGGTGTCCGTGCTCGGTTCTGCGGCCACGGCAGGTACCACGGGCGCCGTCGTCATGCTCACGCTGACCCTGTCCACGCTGGGACTGCCGCTGGCCGGCGTCGGACTCCTGCTGGCGATCGACCCCATCCTGGACATGGGCCGCACGGCCGTCAACGTGGCGGGCCAGGCGCTCATCCCTGCAATCGTCGCCAAGCGCCAAGGCATTCTGGACGAATCGCTGTACAACGCGCCCCGCAATGGTGCCGCGTTCGCCGACGAGTTCGCCAACGACACTGCTGCTGCCGAGAACGAGGCGCGCGAACTGGCCGATTCCAAGGCATAGCACCAGCTGGCTTTTCGCACCGCGCAATCCCTTGGGGACTTCTCCCCCGGGGATTGCGCGGTTTAACGGCGAAAGCTGGATAGGCTCGGAACATGTTGATCGTCACCTCCAATGAGATACCTGGCCACCGGATCGACGCCGTCTTCGGCGAAGTCATGGGCCTCACTGTCCGTTCCCGCGATATCGGCTCCCAGATGCTTGCCGGTTTCCGCTCCCTTGGTGGCGGCGAGCTGCCTGAAATGACCAGGGCACTCTACGAAAGCCGACAGGAAGTCATGGCCCGCATGGTCAACGAAGCACAGCAGCGCGGCGCCAATGCAATTGTCGCCATGCGCTTCGACACCTCCGAAATGGGGACCAACTGGACGGAAGTCTGCGCATATGGCACGGCCGTTTACGTGCTTCCGCTCGGCGAAGGCGAACCCGGCGCGACCGGCCAGTCCGTGTACTTGAGCAAGACAGCGTCCCAGCCTGCCCAAGGGCAGCAGGCGCAGCAACAGCCAGCGCAGCCAACTCACCCTGCGCCCCAGGCTCCCCCGCACCAGTTCTGACCTACTTCCCTCCGCATCACCGGTCCCGCTCTTGTTCGCTCTACTCGCAGTTGAACGGTGAGTAGAGCGAACAAGGGCGGGATTCGTCGTACCCGGGCAAGAAAAAAATTGCGCAGAGTGCAAAGTTGCACTTAGTGTAAGTATGTGACTTCAACCAGCAGTGAGCCGACCACCGCGGAGCCCGTCGAAACCAGCGGCCCCTCACGGCGCGAACTCAACAAGGCGGCAACCCGCGCCTCCATCGCCACCGCTGCCCTTGACCTTCTGCGCAGCAACGGCCCCGGCAATTTCACGGTGGAGGACATCACCGCGGACGCAGGTGTTTCTCGGCGCACCTTCTTCAACTACTTCGCGAGCCTCGAGGCTGCCTTGGCATCCGTGGCCGACGGCTTCATGGATCGCGCCCTTGAGCAATTCCGGTTGAGGCCAGCCGAGGAATCGATCCTCGAATCCGCACAGGCCGCGCTGATGGCCCTCGCTGACCCCATGTCCGTGGCACCTATGGCCGAACTTTTCAGCCTCACCCAGGAGAACCGCTCCCTCGCCCGTTCCGAACTCGAAGCATGGGAACACTGCACGGGACAGATTATCGACGCCGCCCGCAGCAGACTTGGACCAGAGACCAGCGAGCTCTACTTGCATGCCCTTGCCGGATCCGTCATCTCATGCGGCAAAGCTGCCATGACAGTCTGGTTCGCCGAGCGGGGTCCTGACCTGTCGGCCGAATCGCTGGCGACTCTGCGCCAGTACCTCATCGACGCCATGGGCCTCCTGGGAGCCGGCTTCGCGCCGTCGTCGGAAGCCACTCCACAAGCGACGCCGGCTGCGAACGCATCAATCCTCTCCTCCGTTCCCAACTCCACAGATCGGTTCTGACATGGCCTCGTTCCTCTACCGCCTGGGCAAGTTTTCTTATCGCCGCCGCTGGCTGGTCATCTCGCTGTGGCTGGCAGTCCTGGTGGCCGTGGGAGGTTCGGCCGCCGCCTTCCACGGCACCATGTCCAACAACTTCAGCATCCCTGGTACGGAAACGCAGAGGATGGCCGACAAACTCAAAGAAGCCCTGCCCGACGCGTCCGGCGGCTCGGCGAGCGTGGCCTTCGACGCCGGCGAGTCCGGTTTTGACCAAGCCAAGAAGGACGCCGTAGCCACTGCGCTCACCAAGCTTGAAGCCATGCCGGACGTGCAGGGAACGGTGAATCCGTTCACCACCCAGGACCAGCTGGACAAGGCGGCCGGCGAGATTGCCGCAGGCGAAGCGAAGGCTGCCGAAGGCAAGACCCAGCTGGACGCGGCCCGCGCCCAACTGGAAGCGGGCGAAGCCCAGCTCGCGGGAGCGGAACAGCAGATGACAGCCGCAGGCCTCCCGCCTGCACAAATCGAGGCCCAACTCGCGCCGCAGCGTGCCGAACTCGCCGCCAACAAAGCAAAGCTCGACGCCGGTGCCAAGGAGGCAGCCGACGGAGCCACCGCGTTGGCCGTGGGAAAGCGCCAGCTGAAGGCCTCCCAGGGGATGCGTTTCGTGTCCACCGACAACAAGGCCGCCATTGCCCAGGTCCAATTCAAGACCTCCATCAACGCCGTTGCTCCCGCCGTCCGCAAACAAGTGCAGGAAATTGTTCAGGGGGTCTCCTCGGCCGGTGTCACAGCATATGCCAGCAAGGAAATCACCGAGGACGTCTCACAGATCTTCGGAGTCGCGGAGATCGTCGGCGTCGCCGTGGCAGCCCTCGTTCTGATCCTCATGCTGGGCACACTCATCGCCGCGGGCCTGCCCCTCGTCATGGCCCTCATTGGCGTGGCTGTGGGGGTCGGCGGAACGTTCGCGCTGACCGGCGTGATCAACATGAGCTCCATCTCCCCCATGCTCGCCCTGATGCTGGGCCTTGCAGTTGGCATCGACTACTCCCTGTTCATCGTCAACCGCCACCGCAACCAGCTTCTGGCCGGGATGGACGGCGAGGAATCCGCAGCCCTCGCCACCGGGACGTCCGGAAACGCCGTGCTGTTCGCGGGCCTCACCGTCATCATCGCGCTGGCGGCACTCGTGGTCCCGGGGCTGCCCTTCCTGGCTGTGATGGGTGTTGCCGCCGCAGCGACAGTTGCCGTCGCCGTCGTCGTGGCTTTGACGCTGACCCCCGCCATTCTGGCGTTGATCGGCCGCAAGCTGATCTCCAAGCGCGCATGGGCCAAGGCCGCCAAGCACAATGCCGAGCCGGGCCACGAAGCCGCGGATCGGGCCCTGGAAGAGAAGCGCAGCAGCAGTGGCTGGGGCGGTTTGGTCACACGGCACCCCTGGGTTTCCCTCGTGGCCAGCGTCGTGCTGTTGGGCGCCCTGGCGCTGCCGGCCTCCCAGCTTCGTCTGGCACTTCCCGACGGCGGATCCGAGCCTGTCGATTCGCAAGCATTCAAAGCCTACGACCTCACACGCAACAGCTTCGGCGAGGGCGTCACGGGGCCGATCGTCGTCGTGGCCGGGTTCCCGGAAGGCCTCAGCGAATCCGATGCCAAGAACAAGCAATTCGACGTCGCGGAGCAGTTGCGCAGCGTGGAGAATGTCACGGCGGCGGTGCCGGTGGCCCTGAGCGAAGATCGCCAGACGGCCGTCTTCCAGGTCATTCCCAAGGAAGGCCCAGCCAGTGCCAGCACAGTCAAGGTAGTTTCCGACGTCCGGGCCAAAGGCACCCAAATCCGCCAGGACCTCGATGTCAGCATCGGCCTCACCGGGCAGACTGCCGGCAACATCGACGTCTCTGCAAAGCTCGGGGCTGCCCTCCCACCGTACTTGGCGATCGTCGTCGGACTTTCGCTGATCCTGTTGCTGCTGGTGTTCCGCTCGATTGTCGTGCCTCTGCTCGCCACCGGCGGGTTCCTCTTGTCGCTGGCTGCCGCATTTGGCGCCGTCGTAGCCGTCTACCAGTGGGGCTGGTTGGGTGCGATTTTCGACGTCGCCAACCCGGGCGCCGTCCTGAGCTTCCTGCCGATCATCCTGATCGGCGTGCTGTTTGGCCTCGCGATGGACTACCAGGTGTTCATCACATCGGGCATGCGTGAATCCTTTATGCATGGGGAGAACGCCAAACACGCTGTTCGCACCGGCTTCAGCCACGCGGCAGCAGTGGTCACGGCGGCCGCGATCATCATGGTCAGCGTGTTCTCAGGCTTCATTTTCAGCCACCTCACCATGGTCCGGCCGTTGGGCTTCGCGATGGCGTTCGGTGTGCTCATCGATGCGTTCGTAGTCCGTATGACCATCGTTCCCGCCGTCATGTACCTGCTTGGCGAGAAGGCGTGGTGGTTGCCCAAGTGGTTGCAGCGCGTCCTGCCGGATGTGGACGTCGAAGGCGCCAAACTGAACCGCAGCGACCGCCCGAAGGCCGGCTCCGAGGAACTGGTCCACTAACCCTCTCTCACATCCACCCCCGATCTGACGGACGTTCTCTCACATCCACCCACGATCTGACCGACGCTCTCTCACATCCACCCCCGATCTGACCGACGTTCTCTCACATCCACCCCCGATCTGACGGACGCTCTCTCACATCCACCCACGATCTGACGGACGTTCTCTCACATCCACCCGGAAAGCTCGACGTCGGCACTCAACTCCTGGGTGCCGACGTCGAGCCGGCCGCCGTATGACGAGTGAGTGTCGGTCGCGGCACATTGGGCCAGTCCTGCCCTCGGGAGACCCAACCGGTCCGCAGAAATGAGCCACGTTGCGTCAGAGTCGGGCCTGCCAAGTGAGCGGACAAAATTGGTAGCCCAGCAACCAAAAGCCGAGGTCCTGTCGACCAAGGTGTTGTCCAAGTCCACGAGCAGCAGCATTCGACCAGCGTAGGTGATGTGAGAGAACGTCGCCGGAAAACCGGCAGGACGTGCGAGAACGTCGCCGGAAAACCGTCAGGATGTGAGAGAACATCGTATTAGGCTGGGACCGTGACCCGATTGATTCTTGCCTCGCAATCCCCTGCCCGCACCAAGTTGCTGAGGGAGGCGGGGGTCCAGCATGACGTCCTGGTTTCGGACGTGGACGAGGACGCGGTGCAAGCGCACTACGGCGTCACCGACGCACACGACACCGCGCTGCTGCTGGCCAGGGCAAAGGCCGAAGCGGTCGCCGCACTCCCCGAAGCCGAGGGTGCCCTGGTGATCGGCTGCGATTCGGTCTTCGAGTTCGACGGCGAATCCCACGGCAAGCCCTACACCGCGGAGGTCGCTCGCGAGCGGATGCTGCGCATGAGCGGATCCAAGGGAGTTCTCCACACGGGTCACTGGCTGGTCGATTGCCGGGACACCGCTGCCGAGGTGGACGAGGACGAGCCTGCAGACGGAACGGGAGCAACAGTCGGCTCCGTGTCCAGTGCCGAGGTTCACTTCGTCGAGATGACCACAAACGACATCGACGCCTACATCGCCACTGGGGAACCACTGCACTGCGCGGGCTCGTTCACCATCGACGGCCTGGGTGGCGCGTTTATCCGCAAGGTGGACGGTGACCCGCACGCCGTCGTCGGTCTTTCCATCTCTACACTGCGCGAACTGCTGGTCCACGCGAACGTGGGCATCACCGAACTGTGGGACGCGCACGACGCGCACCAGTAGAAGCGATTTGTAGCAACCCTACAAAGGAACATCTCCTCACACACGGAATCCCCCATCAATATGGGCGGAACCCTCACAATCACGCTAGGCTCCTCAAGGACAGAAGGAGTCAACAACTTGTCAGCTAACCCGGCGCAGCCCATTTCCAGCCCTCTCACCAAGGTCTTGATTGCCAACCGCGGCGAAATCGCGGTCCGCATCATCCGAGCCGCCCGGGACGAAGGCATCGCCTCCGTAGCCGTCTACGCAGACCCGGACCGTGACGCCCTGCATGTCCGCCTCGCCGACGAAGCGTATGCCCTTGGCGGCAACACCGCAGCCGAGTCGTACCTGGTCATGGACAAGATCATCGACGTCGCCAAGCAGGCCGGCGCTGATGGGATCCACCCCGGGTACGGTTTCCTCGCCGAAAATGCAGAGTTCGCTGCCAAAGTCATCGACGCCGGCATCACCTGGATTGGCCCCTCCCCCGAGGCGATCTCTGCCTTGGGTGACAAGGTCCAGGCGCGCCACATCGCCGAAAAGGTGGGCGCCCCGCTGGTTCCCGGCACAGCTGATCCTGTGGAGTCCGCGGACGAGATCCTGAAGTTTGCCGAGGAATTTGGCCTGCCCATCGCCATTAAGGCTGCTTTCGGCGGTGGCGGACGCGGCATCAAGGTTGCCCGCACCATGGAAGAGATTCCTGAGCTGTACGAATCCGCCGTCCGTGAGGCAATAGCAGCTTTCGGCCGGGGCGAATGCTTTATCGAGCGCTTCCTCGACGCCCCGCGCCACGTCGAGACGCAGTGCCTGGCGGATGCCTACGGCAACGTTGTGGTTGTCTCCACCCGCGACTGCTCGCTACAACGCCGCAATCAGAAACTCGTCGAGGAAGCCCCGGCTCCCTACCTGAGCGAGGAGCAGAACAAGCGGCTCTACGAATCTTCCAAGGCGATCCTGAAGGAAGCCAACTATCTCGGCGCCGGTACTTGCGAGTTCCTGGTTGGCCAGGACGGCACCATCTCCTTCCTCGAGGTCAACACCCGGCTCCAGGTGGAGCACTGTGTTTCCGAGGAAGTTACGGGCATCGACCTCGTTCGCGAACAGTTCCGCATCGCCCGCGGCGAAGCTCTTGGCTACGAGGACCCCGAGGTCCGCGGCCACTCCTTCGAGTTCCGCATCACCGGCGAAGACCCGGGCCGCAACTTCATGCCCGCCCCGGGCACGGTCAGCACGTTGAAGAACCCCACGGGTCCTGGCATCCGCGTGGACTCCGGCATTGAGGAGGGTGACGTCATCAGCGGAAACTTCGACTCCATGCTGTCCAAGCTGATCGTCACCGGCGCCACCCGCGAGCAAGCCCTCCAGCGCTCGCGCCGCGCCCTTGAGGAGATGGTGGTGGAAGGCATTCCCACCGTCATCCCCTTCGACCTCGCCGTTGTCACGGACCCCGCCTTCGCCCCGGTGGAGGGACCGTTCAGCGTCCACACCCGCTGGATCGAAACCGAGTTCGTCAACAACATCCCCGCTTGGACGGCCAGCGGTGCGGGTACGGAAACGCCCGACGCCGGTGAGCGCCAGCGCGTCGTCGTCGAGGTTGGTGGCAAGCGGCTTGAGGTCGTTCTGCCGTCCGGCTTGGGCGCCAGCGTCGCCACTGTTTCCAGCGGCCCGGGCACCAAGTCGGGCAAGTCCAAGAAGCGCTCCCGCTCGGCAGGGGCCGCAGCGGCTGCCGCCGGTGGGGACGCACTGACCTCGCCGATGCAGGGCACCATCGTCAAGGTGGCAGCTGCCGATGGCGACATCGTGGCCGAGGGCGATCTGATCGTTGTCCTGGAAGCCATGAAGATGGAACAGCCGTTGACCGCACACAAGTCCGGCACTGTTCGCGGGCTCGCAGCCACGGCCGGTGAGACGGTCGCTGCCGGGGCTGTCATCGCCACGATCGAGGACTAAGAACCGAAGTTAAACACGTCGGCCCCGCACTTTCCGGTGCGGGGCCGACGTCGTTAATTCCCGAAGGTCAGGCGACGTTGTTCTCGTAGTCCATGTCCTTGGTTTCGCGGGTGAGCCATAGCGCCACGAAGGTGATCACCGCAGCGATCGCCATGTAAACGCCAACCAGCCACGTGCTGCCGTTCGCTGCCTGCCAGAGAGCGATGGCGACGAACGAGGCCGGGGCCGCTCCGATCATGGACGACAGGTTGTACGCCACCGCAGAACCGGTGTAGCGGACGTTGGCCGGGAACAGCTCAGGCAGGATGGCCGCCATGGGACCGAAGGTGAGGCCCATGAGGGTGAAGCCCACAATGAGGCCAACCATCGCCGCTGCCTGGCCGGGACCAAACATGGTGAACCACAGCGCACCGAACGCGAAGATGCCGACGGTGACGCCCAGCAGGAACTTGCGGCGGCCCCACTTCTCGGCCAAAGGTCCGGAGACCACGGTGAAGATACCGAAGAAGACGACGCCGATGATCAGCATCCAGAGGAAGTCGGACCGGGTGATGCCCAGGCCGGGGACAAACGCCGCAATCTGGTCCGCCGTCATCGGCTTTCCTGCCTTTTCAGCTGCGGCCTGCGCGCCCGCCAGGGTGGGCTTGGTGCCGTAGGACAGGGTGAACGTGGTCATGATGTAGAAGAGCACGTAGGTAGCAAACATGATGAAGGTGCCGGCCAGAACCGGCCGCCAGTGGCTCTTGAGGGTCGCGGCCAAGGGCAGTTTCTGGACCTTTTCCTGTTCGATCACCTTGGTGAAGGACACGCTCTCCACCAGCTTCAGGCGAACGTAAAGACCCACAATGACCAGGACCGCACTGAGGATGAACGGAACGCGCCAACCCCAGGCGAGGAACTCTTCGGCCGTCAGGGCAACGTTCATCCAGATGAAGATGACGTTGGCGATGATGAAGCCAATAGGGGCACCCAGCTGCGGGAACGTTCCATAGATGGCACGCTTGCCCTCCGGCGCATTCTCTGTGGCCAGCAAAGCTGCGCCGGACCATTCGCCGCCCAAGGCCAGGCCCTGGAAGAAGCGCAGGATAACCAACATGATCGGGGCCAGGATCGCCCACCCCGCCATGGAAGCCGTAGGCAGGAGCCCGATCAGGAAGGTTGCGATACCCATGGTCAACAGAGAGGCAACCAGGGTTCCCTTGCGGCCGATCTTGTCACCGAAGTGGCCGAAGACGACGGCGCCGATGGGACGCGCGAAGAAGGCAACACCGAAGATGGCGAACGCACTGAGCAGCGCATTGATGTCAGTGGCGTCGGGGAAGAAGAGCTTGGGAAAGACGAGTACTGACGCGGTGGCATAGGCGTAGAAGTCGTAGAACTCGATCGTCGTGCCGATCAGGCTGGCGAAGATCACTTTGCCCCGCGAGTTCACTGGTTTTGTGGACTCGCCTTCCTTGGACGTGGCAGTCGAAGACATGTAGTAGCAGCTTTCGTTCACACCGGCCGATGCCCCTGACGAGCCTGCCCGGCGAAGGATTATTCGAGAGTTCAATAATAGTTCCCGCAGTCCATTGACTGGACAACTAAGTCCACCATGCGGACGAGTCAAAAAGTCTCACCCTGTGGTCCGGGACACATTACCTCACCATTGCCTCACGCGCCGGTGACCCCGCCGATAGGGAAATGTCACAGCACGTTTACAAAGGGCGACGGTCCACGAAACGCGTGAAACCTACCTTGGAAGAACAACGTCCCCACAAAGGAGGCACTCCGTGACTGTTGACCGCACTGCAGAAGAACTGGCCCCCGCCCAGTCCACTGCTACCGCCGTTCCCACCCTTGAACACCGCCCCGGCCGCTGGATCGCCAACTGGGATGCCGAGGACAAGGGCCAGTGGGAAGCTGAAGGCCGGTCCATCGCCAAGCGCAATCTGTACTGGTCTATCTTCGCCGAATTCCTCGGCTTTGTTGTATGGCAGCTCTGGTCGATCGTTGTCGTCCAGCTCCCCGCAGCAGGTTTCAAGTTCGATACCAACCAGATCTTCTGGCTCATCTCCATCCCCAGTCTCGTAGGCGCCACGCTGCGAATCCCCTACACCTTCATGGTGCCGAAGTTCGGTGGCCGCAACTGGACCATCGTCTCGGCACTGCTCCTCCTGATTCCCGCCAGCGGCCTGGCGATCTGTGTTTCCAACCCGGAAACGCCGTTCGGTGCCATGCTCCTGGTAGCAGCCCTCGCCGGCTTCGGCGGTGGCAACTTCGCCAGCTCGATGGCCAACATCACCTTCTTCTACCCGGCCCGCGAAAAGGGCTGGGCACTGGGCCTGAACGCCGCGGGCGGTAACCTTGGTGCCGCCGTCGCGCAGCTTGTGGTTCCCATCGCCATCACCCTGCTCGCAGCTGGAACCGTGAACCTGCCCATGGCCGGCATCATCTGGATCCCGCTGATCCTGATCGCAGCTTTCGGTGCCTGGAAGTACATGAACAACCTCACCAGCGCCAAGGGTGATGTGGCCGGATCCGTAGCGGCCCTCAAAGAACCGCACCTGTGGATCATGGCCTTCCTTTACATCGGTACGTTCGGCTCGTTCATCGGCTTCGCCGGCGTCTTCCCCAAGCTGATCAAGGACTACTTCCCCGATTTCTCCTCCATCCACCTCGGTGCAGTGGCCCTGTCCCTGGCATTCCTCGGCCCGCTGGTCGGTTCCCTGGCCCGTCCCTACGGTGGCCGCATGGCAGACCGCATGGGCGGCGCCCGGATGACCATCGCCTCGTTCGCTTCCATGGCCGTCATCACGCTGACCATGATCTGGACCCTGCCGCTGAAGAACTTCTGGCTCTTCCTCACCTTGTTCCTGGTGCTCTTCCTGGCGAGTGGCTTCGGTAACGGCGCAACGTACCGCATGATCCCGGTGATCTTCGCGACCTCCAGCCGGGCCGCCCGTGCAGGCGCCCCGAGCGCCACCACCGCACGGTTGGCGTCCTCCTCACTGGGCCTGATATCGGCGATCGGTGCCTACGGCGGATTCGTGATCCCCCAAGTGCTCAACGCCTCAAACACAGCAAGCGGCTCCTACACCCCGGCGTTCTACGGATTCGTTGGAGCCTACGTCCTGATGCTCACCGTCTGCTGGGTCTGCTACATCCGCCCCGCCCAGAAGCGCAACACGATCGGACACATCTAGATGCCCAACGGCGCCGATACCCACTGCCCCTACTGCGCGCTCCAGTGCGCCATGACGCTGACCCCGGCTGCCTCAGCAGCCGGGGCAGCGCCCGCGCCCTCGTCCGACGCAGCACCGGCAAGCCCTGCCACACCTACAATGCCCGGTGAAGGTGCCGCGCCCCTGGAAGTTTCAGGGCGCGATTTCCCCACCAACCGGGGCGGGCTGTGCCGCAAAGGCTGGACATCGGCGTCGTTGTTGCGTCACAACGGCCGCGTCACCGAACCGATGCTCAAAGGATCCGACGGCGTCCACCAACCGATCTCCTGGGACCAGGCGCTCATGCTGATCACCGCCGCTGTGAAGGACACCCAGAAGCAGCACGGAAACGACGCGGTTGGAGTTTTCGGTGGTGGCGGCCTCACCAATGAGAAGGCGTACATGCTGGGAAAGTTCGCCCGGCTGGCCCTTCGCACTTCACGCATCGATTACAACGGCCGCTTCTGCATGTCTTCGGCAGCCGCTGCAGGCAACCGCGCCTTCGGCGTGGACCGCGGCCTCCCCTTCCCCGTCACGGACCTGGACTCCGCGTCCGTGATCCTCATGCTCGGCTCGAACGTCGCCGAGACCATGCCTCCGTTTGTCCAGCATCTTCAGGGTGCGCGCGACGCCGGTGGGCTGATCGTAGTGGACCCCCGCCGTTCGGCTACGGCAGCTTTCACGGGCGACGGCGGCGGCCTCCACTTGCAGCCGACGCCCGGCACAGATTTGGCCCTCCTTTTGGGCATCAGCCACGTTGTTGTCCACGAAGGCCTGGCCGACACCGGCTACATCGAGGCAAACACCAAGGGCTATGCTTCCGTGGTCCGCAGCCTCAACGCCTTCTGGCCCGAGCGCGTCCAGTCCATCACCGGCGTCCCGGCCACCCTCATCCGTGAGACCGCCAGGCGTCTGGCACAAGGCGCCCGCAACGGCGGCAGCTACATCCTCAGTGGCCGTGGAGTGGAACAGCACGTGGATGGTACGGACACCGCAACCGCTGCCATCAACCTCAGCCTCCTCCTTGGCCTGCCCGGCTCGGCCCGCAGCGGCTACGGCACGCTGACCGGCCAGGGCAACGGTCAGGGCGGCCGCGAGCACGGCCAAAAGGCCGACCAGCTTCCCGGCTACCGCAAAATCACCGACCCCGCTGCACGCGCCCACATCGCCAAGGTCTGGGGTGTGGACGAGTCGCTGATCCCCGGAGCCGGCCTGCCCGCCGTCGAGCTCCTCAAGTCGCTCGGAAAGCACGACGGCGTCCGTTGCCTCTTCGTGCACGGCGCCAATGTGGTGGTTTCGGCGCCGGACACCAACGCGGTAACCCAGGGACTCCGCAGCCTGGACTTCCTGGTGGTTTGCGACTTCTTCATGTCCGAGACCGCGGCCGAAGCCGATCTGGTCCTGCCCGTAACGCAGTGGGCCGAGGAAGAAGGGACACTGACCAACCTTGAGGGACGCGTCATCCGACGCCGCAGGGCAATCACCCCTCCCCCGGGCGTCCGCAGCGAATTGTGGCTGATGGCACGGCTCGCGGAAATGCTCGAGGCTCCATCCATGTTCAGCGATGACCCCGAGACAGTGTTTGAAGAACTCAGACTTGCTTCCGCCGGTGGGCTGGCTGACTACTCCGGAATCGACTACGCCATGCTGGATCGTGGCGAAGCTGCCTACTGGCCGTACCCCGTGGGCAGCCAGGGAACGCCCCGCCTTTTCGCTGACGGGTTCGCGCATGCTGATGGCCGCGCCGTAATGGTCCCGGTTACCCCTTCCAAGCGGGCTGTACGTTCGTTTGCGGACGACTCCTTGGCCCTCGCCACTGGCCGTCTCCTGGAGCACTACCAGTCCGGTGCCCAGACACGCCGCGTGAGCGAGCTGCTGGCCTCCCAGCCGCAGGCCAAGCTCCTGATCCACCCTGGCACGGCCGCAGCGCGTGGCATTGCCGACGGCGACTACGCAACAGTGACCAACCAACGCGGTGAGGTCCTCTGCCGGGCGGAACTCAGCAACTCGGTCCGCCCGGACACTGTGTTCCTCCCGTTCCACTTCCCGGGCCAGGAAAATGCCAACCGCCTCACTGAGGCGGTCACCGATCCCATCTCCGGCATGCCGGAGTTCAAGACCAGCCGGGTATGGGTCCGGCGGGCAGCGTCCACCACAGTGTCAGCGGCTCCAGTCGCCGTGCCTGCCGGATCCGGGCTGCCCCTGCACGCCAAGGAGGCATCATGAGCGAGCGCATTGTTGTTGTTGGATTCGGCCCGGTTGCTGCGCGACTGGTGGACGAACTGCTTCCCGCGGTCCGCGCAGGACTCGTGCAACTGCTGGTGGTTGGACAGGAAGCCGAGGCCGCCTACAACCGCGTCATGGTTGCAGAACTCGGCGTCGGACGGACCACTCCTGAGGCCCTGGCCATGGCTGATGCTGCTGAACTGGAGGCCGACGGCGTTGACGTCCGGTTGGGTGTCAAGGTGAAGAGGATTGACCGTGCGCGCCAGCACGTGATTCTCTCCGACGGCACCAACGAACACTACGACCGCTTGGTGTTTGCCACCGGTTCCCGGCCGGTCATTCCCAACCTCACCGGTTTGAACCCTGATCCCGCGGGCCCCGTTCTCCCGGCTGGTGTCACTGCCCTGCGCGATCTTCGCGATGCCGCAGTCCTCCGTGAAGCTGTCGCTGGCGGTAAACGCGTGGTGGTCCTGGGTGGTGGCGTGCTTGGCCTGGAAACCGCTCTCGCAGCCGCGGAGGAAGGCGCCCAGGCAACGGTGGTCCACAACGGCCCCTTCCCTTTGGGCCGCAGCATTGACCGTGGCAGCGGATCCGTCCTGACGAGCAGCCTCCGTGCAGGCGGCGTCCGGATGGCCGGCAACGCGAGGTCTACTGGTGTGGAGACGGCAGGACCCGGCGGCAGCTTCTCGGCTCTGCTGCTGGATGACGGCTCGGCGATCGACGGCGACCTGCTGGTTCTATCCTGTGGTGTGCGCCCGAGGATCGAACTGGCCGAAGGCTGTGGTCTTCCCACGGGTGCCGGCATCCTGGTGGACCACCATCTCCGGACCTACCACGAGCCACACATGTTCGCGATCGGCGATTGTGCCGAGGTCCGCTGCCCTGACGCGTCCTGCCTCGATTGCCGGACCGCCACCGGCCCCTCCGGCTTGGTAGGCCCGGGCTGGCGTCAGGCCGAATGGCTGGCTGAATATTTGGTGGTCCTGGCACGGGAAGGCCAGGAAACCGCTGACGCGCTGGAAGCCCTGCCCACGGAAAAGCCCGGCGTCGTGGTCCTGAAAGCACGGGGCATCAACCTGGCTGTTGCCGGCGATAACCAAGCCGATCCATGGGACGAAGAGCTCCTGGAAGCCGGGGCAACCTCCGGCCGGGCACGTCGCCAGATCTCCCAGTGGGCCGATCCGGAGCACGGCCGCTACGTCAAGATGACCACGCGCGGTGGAGTGCTGGAGGGTCTGGTGGCAGTGGGCATGCCCCGAACTGCCGCTGAACTGGTGGTCCTTTTCGAACGTTCCTCGGAGTTGCCGGCCGACCGTTCCCTGCTGCTCCGCCTGGACGGACCTGACCAGTTGGATTCCGGCGCCACGAGCAACGATCCCCAGCGCACTGTGTGCCGCTGTGCCGGCGTCAGCGCGGCAAGCATTGAGGATTCCGTGCTGGAGGGTTGCAGCACTGTTGGGGAGGTCTCCAAGGCCACACGGGCAGGCACAGGGTGCGGCGGATGCCACGAGGACATCAAGGGGCTCATCGAAAAGCACTTCCAAGCGGCGGCCGCCTGAGGCGTAGCCCGTCGTAGCGGATGGCACCCAGTACGCGGGAAAGCTGCGCGTTCGCTGGAAGTT
Organism: Paenarthrobacter sp. 10L412; assembly: GCF_056395565.1. Taxonomy (NCBI): domain Bacteria; kingdom Bacillati; phylum Actinomycetota; class Actinomycetes; order Micrococcales; family Micrococcaceae; genus Paenarthrobacter; species Paenarthrobacter sp. 10L412. Next base: position 288,971 of record NZ_JBFTJT010000002.1, read on the forward strand.
TCCCTGCGAGCCCGCAGCTCTCCCGCGAGTTCGTATCCAGCGGTCTAGAATTCCCGGGTGAACGTATCTGAGCAGGCGCCGGGAGTCTTCTTCGTCCAGGGACCCGCGTCCAACTGGGTCATCGTCCGGGACGGCACGGCCTTCCTACTGATCGACGGCGGATACCCCGCCGACCGTGACTTGGTCCTCGAATCGATCAGGGGGCTAGGCCTGGATCCCGCCGATGCCAAGGCCATGCTCATCACCCATGGCCACGTGGACCACACGGGCTCCGCTGCCTTCTTTTCGCGGACGTTTGGCACGCCCATCCTGTGTTCCCCGGAGGAATTGGCACACGTTCAAGGCAAGGAGAAACACCAGGTCACGTTCGGTCAGGTGATGATCCGGGCTTGGCGTCCCCGCGTTTTCCGCTGGTTGCTCCATGTCATCACAGCGAAAGCCCTCCAGGCGGAGCCGTCAACCCGCGCCGAGGCGTGGGACGAGGACAGGCTCCGGAACCTGCCTGGCCAGCCGGAAGCCATCCTCTTGCCCGGGCACACTCCAGGCAACGTTGCCCTACTGCTCCCCGGGGCGCAGGCCATCGCCGTCGGCGACACATTTGTCAGTGGCCACCCGATCAGCACACAATCCGGGCCCCAGATGCTGCACCGGATGTACCACTCGGACCCGGAGACCGCCCTCGCAGCGGCACGCTCATTGAACACCGTCCAAGCCAACGTGATCCTGCCGGGCCACGGTCCCGCGTTGCACATGTCCCTCGCTGAAGCCATCGCAGCCCTCCAAACGTAGGAAACAGAAACGCCCGTTTCGATGACGCGCTGCGTGCCAGACGGTAGGAATCGTCTAGCATGCAGCAAGCCATCGAAACGGGCGCCACAGGAAAATAAGCTACATGTGCACGTGCAAGCGCCGCGCTGCCTCCGAGATGGACCCGGTTAGCGACGGGTACACCGTGAACGCACTGGCGACGTCATCAACGTGCAGTTTCTGCGTGACGGCCACGGAGATCGGGAAGATGAGTTCCGAAGCATTCGGTCCCACCACCACGCCCCCAATCACGGTGCCGGATCCCTTGCGGGCGATGATCTTGACGAAGCCATCCTTGGTGTTGCGCATCTTGGCGCGGGCGTTGCTGAGCAGCGAGAGCATCACGACGTCGCCCTGGTACTTGCCGGACGCGAGATCGGCCTCGGACACACCCACCGAAGCGATTTCCGGGGACGTGAAGATGTTCGACGCCACCTGGTTGAGCTTGAGCGGCTTCACGCCATCACCCATGAAGTGTGCAACGGCGATGCGGCCCTGCATGGCGGCCACGGACGCCAACGCGAACACGCCGGTGCAGTCGCCGGCTGCGTAAATATTGGGGGCAGTGGTGCGCGAAACACCGTCCACCTTGATGTGCCCGGACTCCGTCAAGGTCACGCCGGCTTCCTCAAGCCCGATTCCCGCAGTGTTGGGGATGGAACCCACACACACCAGGCAGTGCGAGCCCGTAACTACCGATCCGTCGCCCAGGGTGACCTTCACGCCGTCGTCGGTCCGCTCAACCGCGTTGGCGCGCGACCGGGACAACACGCGCACGCCGCGGCGCTCGAACACGCCTTCCAGCAGTTTGGCGGCGTCCGTGTCCTCACCGGGGAGGACCTGGTCACGGCTGGAAATCAGGGTGACCTTGGAGCCGAGGCCGTTGTAGGCGGAGGCGAATTCCGCGCCGGTGACACCGGAGCCCACTACGATCAGTTCCTCGGGCAGCTCGTCCAGGTTGTAGATCTGGGCCCAGTTGAGGATGCGTTCGCCGTCGGGCTTGGCCGTGGGGAGCTCGCGCGGGTGTGCACCGACCGCCAGCAGGATGGCATCAGCATCAACGGTTCGTGTGCCCTCAAGGGTCAGGACCTCAATCGTGTTGTTGTCCAGCAATTTGCCGGAACCGATCACGATCTCCACGCCGAGGCGTTCCAGCCCCGCGCGAATGTCGTGGGACTGGCCACGGGCCAGATCCAGGACGCGGTCGTTGATGTGCTTCAGATCGGCGCGGGGCTTGGAGCCGCCGCCGTCGCCGTCGAATTTGACGCCCAACTCGTCCGCCTCACCGACGCGGGTCATGAGGTCGGCGGTGGCAATAAGGGTTTTGGAAGGCACGACGTCGGTCAGCACGGCGGAGCCGCCAAGGCCTGCCCGCTCGATGATGGTGACTTTTGCGCCGAGGGAAGCGGCCACCATGGCGGCTTCATATCCTCCGGGACCACCCCCCAGAATCGCGATACGGGGGGAACTGAAGTCAACTTGGGTGGTCACAATTCTCAATTCTCGCTCATTGCACCGCAGGCTGCCAGTCAGCCAAGCCTCACCCCCGGCGTCGAACGCGTCCCTACCAAATTGCTGCACGCGCAAGGTAGCTTGTACCAGTGAGTAACACTGAGCTGATGAACACAGACCCTTTCGAAGCTGCCCGGGCTGCCGCGGACTTCATTGCCGCCGAGACCGGTGTTGAGTCCCACGACGTAGCCTTGGTGCTCGGTTCCGGCTGGGCCGAAGCCGCCGATCTCATTGGCGAAACCACCGCCACCTTGAATGCTTCGGAGGTTCCCGGCTTCCACCAACCTTCCGTTGTGGGCCACGTGGGAACCATCCGCTCCGTCCTGACCAAGGAAGGCAAACGCGCCTTGGTTCTTGGAGCCAGGACCCATTACTACGAAGGCAAGGGTGTCCGCTCAGTCGTCCACGGCGTTCGAACTGCCGCAGCCGCGGGCTGCAAGACGCTGGTCCTCACCAATGGCTGCGGTGGCCTCAACGAGGAGTGGACCCCCGGCACCCCTGTGCTCATCAGCGACCACATCAACCTGACGGCCACATCGCCGCTTGAGGGCGCCACGTTCGTGGACCTCACGGACCTCTACTCCTCACGCGTCCGGCAGTTGGCCCGCGAGGTGGATCCGTCGCTGCAGGAAGGTGTCTACGCCCAGTTCAGCGGCCCTCACTACGAGACGCCGGCCGAGGTCCAGTACGCCAAACGGATCGGCGCGGACCTCGTGGGAATGTCCACGGCGTTGGAAGCCATCGCCGGACGCCATGCAGGCATGGAGGTCTTCGGCATCTCGCTGGTCACCAACCTTGCCGCGGGCATCAGCCCGGTTCCGCTGAGCCACGCCGAAGTCCTCGAGGCCGGCCAAGCGGCAGGCAAGCGTATCTCCACGCTGCTGGCGGAAATCATCGCGAAGCTCTAAAGGCCTGCTAGCCCTAAAGGCCTGCTAGCCCTTTACCGGCCCTTGGGTCGGAAGCGTTGGACCAACGCTGACCACCACTCCGTTGCTGGACACGCCGTCCACTGTGGCCGTGATGATTGCCTGCCCTTGCAGGGCGCCCCGTACCAAGCCATTGCTGACGGTGGCGACGATCCGGCGGCTCGACGCCCATGCAATGACCGGGTTCCCGGGCTTGCCGTCGCTGTACTTGACAGTGGCGGTCAGCTGGACGGTAGCACCCGGTTCCAGTGCATGCGGACCAGCAGGACTCACGACGACGGCAATCACCGCATGCTCCACGGTCACCTTCGATTGCGCTTTCCATTCCTTGCCATCGGTGTCCACGCGCTTAGCTTCGATGAGCACTTGCCCCAGGCCCTGCGCGGTCAGGAGTCCGGAGGCGGAGATTGTTGCGACCTTCGGGTTGCCGGTGGACCACGTCACGTTGGGTTCGGGCTTGGTGGTCCCGTCCGTGTACGAGGCAACTGCGGTCAATTGGTGCGTCTGCCCTTGCTTGATCGTGAGTTCGGCGGGGTCGATCGCCAAGCCCGAGAGCTTGGCCGGCGGTGCCGTGTTGACGGTGATGCGTGCGGTGGCCTCGAACCCATCCTGGGAGGCGGAGATGGTGGCGGTGCCCGGATTTGCAGCGGTGACCAGGCCGTCGCCGTCCACGGTCGCAATGCCAGGATCATGGGACCCCCATATAGCTGTGACGTTGAGCCTCCCGAGTGACCCGTCGCTATACGTTCCCTCGGCGACGAGCGGTATCTTGCCTCCAGGGCTGGTCTCAGCATCGCCCGGGGTGATGCGCAGGGCCGTCAGCGAGGCCGTTCCCGGCGTGGTGACCTTGAGCTCGAAGCGTCCGGAGACGCCGTCGACCGTTGCTGTCAGGCCAGCGACACCCGGCGCGACCGCCGTCGCCTGGCCATCAGCGGTGATTGCGGCCACCGCGAGGTTGTCCGAAGCCCACTCGACGCCTTCCTGTAAAGGACGTCGGGTGCCGTCGGTGTAGCTTGCTTCCGCAGACAACTGAAGGATGGCCTCGGGATGGAGCGAGCTTGCCGGAGCGCTGACGGCGATGGATTCCAGCACTACTCGTGGCTGGTCAAGGAACACGCGGACAGCCACCAGCCCGGCCGTCACTAGCACCGCGGCCACAATCACCACCACCCAGGTTCTCACCAGCCTTCGCCGAACAGTGGACATGCCTTCGCCCAAGGCACGGTCCAGGTCGGCCGGGTGGGTCTTCGCATGAATCGCAGCCTCGGACAACAACCGCTCCCGCAGCGCGTCCCTCACGGCCGGCCTTCTTCCAACGCCAGGCGGTTGGTTTTCTCTTCGGCAGCCGCCAATGATTTGCCGACGTCCAGGGCGGGACGATCCGTCATCCCGGCAATCTCACCAACAGTCAGGTTCGCGAAGACATGAAGCACGACGGCGACCCTCTCGTCGTACGGCAACCTCGCCAACGGACTCTGGCTGGCTTTGGCCTTCTTCTTCTTGCCTTCGCGGCTCTGGAGCCAGTGTTCGTGTTTCTTCAGGAGTTCCACGAAGACGCACAGTGTGTAGACGCGCAACTGGGGCGTCACCGGACCCTTCCACACATTGGTGGATTGGGACCACGCTGCCTCCAGCAAGCGACGGGCAGTTTCGGGGTTGTCGCAGAGCAAGTGGGCGCAGTACTCCATGTCCCCCCTCTGCCGTTCGAAGACGCTGCGAAGCTCGTCTTCGCGGTCTTTCAGGGCGGGCGCGAGCTTGATGCTGGGAGAAGCTCCGACTTCGATTTCCCGGATGGCGGGCATGAGGACGGCAACGGCCAGGGTCAAGAGCCCCGCACCAAGGGGCAGGGCCGAGAGCAGGGCCGGAAACAGCAAACTCACCACGATCGCTGCCAGGGCAAGGACAGCGAGGACCAGCCGCAATGGAGTCAGTGAGGACCGCCAACGCCGCTTTGGTAACTCACACATGCTGCACCAGCTCACACCAGGCGTGATCCGGTTTCCTTTGGTGGCTCCGGAGTCGCTACCACATTTTACGTCCATCGATTGGACATTTGAAGGCTCCAACAATGCCCTCCATTACCCGCCAGTAGGCCTCCATCGCCTCTGTGACTTGGACCATTTCAAAAGTAAACACACAGCAAATTCTCAGATTAAATCTGCTTTATTGCGAAACATTTGATTCCCCTGCAAGGTTGTGGCACGCGCACGCGTTGAGAAATGTAAACGCTTGCACACGGCTGTCTGCCAACCCGTTTTGGCCTTCGAAACGTGCTTTGATTTGTCCCGCGAAGCACGTCTAGCGTGGGAGTCGTTCCGGTAAGTCGACGTATCGGAGCCGCCGCGGCGAGAACCCCACAAGGGATCGCCGCACCTCGAAACGATGGCGTCCCTCGAAGACGCCTTCAGCGGATCGAGCGGACACCGTAGTAGCGAGCCCCCTTAACAGGGGACCAGGGCATGCGCCCCACTCCACGAAGTCCAACACTCCGCGAGAAGAGCAAGCATGAACACGCACTCAACCCTTCAACGGCCGCGCCGCCGGCTGCGACAGGCAGCCGCCCTCGCAGCCGCAGCAAGCGTGGCAGGCAGCATCCTGCTGGTGACGCCGGCTGCGCAGGCCAACCTGCCGGCTGACCCGCCGTCGAACACCATGCCGGCACCCACGCCCGGCTTCCCACTGCCCTCCGTCCACACGCAGGAGGCGTATGATCCTGCCGCCGACTTCACGTCCAAATGGACCCGTGCAGACGCAAAGCAGATCATGGCACAGAGCAACACCAACGTTGCTCCGGGCCAGAACTCCATGAGCCCCGACGTCACCATGCCGGAAATCCCCAAGGACTTCCCCGCCATGAACGACGACGTCTGGGTTTGGGACACCTGGTCCCTGACGGACGAGAACGCGAACCAGATCAGCTACAAGGGCTGGGACGTCATCTTCTCCCTGGTTGCTGACCGGCACGCCGGCTACGGCTTCGACCAGCGCCACTGGAACGCCCGGATCGGGTACTTCTTCCGCAAGACCAACGCTGATCCGGCCAAGGACAAGTGGAACTACGGCGGACACCTGTTCCTGGACAACTCCTCCATCGGCAACACCGAATGGTCCGGCTCCACGCGCCTCATGCAGGGCAACAAGATCAACGTCTTCTACACGGCCACCACGTTCTACGACGTCGCCGAGCGCAACGCTGGCGGGGGCGGCATCGCTCCCGACGCTGTCATTGCCAAGGCACTGGGCAACATCCACGCCAACCAGGACGGCGTGACCTTCGACGGCTTCGAGCACACCAAGCTGCTGGAGCCGGACGGAAAGATGTACCAGAACAAGGCCCAGAACCCGGGCTTCGCGTTCCGTGACCCGTACACCTTCGCGGACCCGGCGCACCCGGGCAAAACCTTCATGGTCTTCGAAGGCAACACCGGTGGCACGCGCGGCGACTACAAGTGCAAGCAGGAAGACCTCGGCTACCGCCCGGGCGATCCCCACGCTGAGACCCTGGACCAGGTCAACACCACCACAGGTGCCTGGTACCAGACCGCAAATGTTGGCCTGGCAGTGGCCGACAACAAGGACCTCACCAAGTGGAGCTTCCTGCCCCCGATCCTGTCCGCCAACTGCGTCAACGACCAGACTGAGCGTCCGCAGATCTACATCCAGAACGAAAACGGCAAGAACAAGTACTACCTGTTCACCATCAGCCACCAGTTCACCTACGCCGATGGCATGCGCGGCCCGGACGGCGTCTACGGCTTCGTGGGCAACGGCGTTCGCTCCGACTTCCAGCCGGTGAACAACAGCGGCCTGGCACTGGGCTCCCCCACGGACCTGAACATGCCGGCCAACGCGCCGGAGGGTCCGGACCCGCGCCAGAATGGCCGTCAGTTCCAGGCTTACTCGCACTACGTACAGCCTGGCGGCCTCGTGCAGTCGTTCATCGACAACGTGGACGGCGTCCGCGGCGGCTCCCTGTCCCCCACCGTGAAGATGAACTTCCAGGGTGGCGTGACGCAGGTTGACCGTACCTTCGGCAAGAACGGCCTCGGCCCGTTCGGCTACCTGCCCACCAACCTCCGCGTTGGCGGCGAAGGCCTCTACAAGTAGGCCGCAACACCCCCGGCCCTTAGGCCACGGCAGGGGTGCGGGCTCCACAGGGCCGGTACCCCTGCCACTCCCCAACCCCAGGATCTCTCCCCATGACTTACCCCAATCCCCGCCTGTCCCGCCGTCATCTGCTGGCCGCAAGTGCCGCCGTCGTGGTCGCCTTTTCCGCTGCCGCCTGCACCGCTCCAGCACCAGAAAGCCCGACGTCGGCCCCCACCCCAGGCGGGCACCGGCCATCCGCTTCGGATCCGTGGCGGCCCGCAGCCCACCTGACTGCTGAAAAGAACTGGCTCAACGATCCCAACGGCCTCGTGTACCACGACGGGACCTACCACGCCTTCTACCAGTACAACCCTCGCGGGAACTCGTGGGGCAACATGTCCTGGGGCCACTCCACCAGCAAGGACCTGGTGCACTGGGAACAGCAGCCTGTTGCCATGGAGGCGAGCCCGCGGGAGGAAATCTTCTCCGGTTCGATCGTGATGGATAAGAACAACGCGTCCGGTCTGGGATCTGCGCAGAACCCGCCCATGGTGGCCCTCTACACCAGCGCATATGGAAAGAACGGCGCGCTCCCCCAAGGTGCGCAAGCGCAATCCGTGGCCTTCAGCCTGGACAACGGAAGCACCTGGCAGAAGTACAAGGGCAACCCCGTCCTGAACCTGGCGCCCACCAACAACAACTTCCGCGACCCCAAGATCACCTGGTACGAACCCGGCCGATACTGGGTGATGACCACGGTCGTGGCGGACGCGCAGGTAGTGAAGATGTTCAAATCCACGGACCTTCTCCACTGGGATTTCCTCAGTGACTTCTCCGGGGTCGGCGCCCAGGGCGGACTCTGGGAAGTGCCGGAACTTGTCCAGATGGACGTAGAGGACTCCACCGCGAAGAAGTGGGTCATGCTGCTGAGCATCAACCCCGGCGGCATCGCGGGAGGCTCAGGCATGCAGTACTTCGTGGGCGAATTCGACGGCACCCGTTTCACGGCCGAAAACGCCGCGCCCGCCGATGCTCCGCTCACCGAGTCCCAGTGGCTGGACCATGGCGCCGACTACTACGCAGCAAACTCCATCTCCGGAGCGCCCGGCGGCAAGCCAGTGCTCCTTGGCTGGATGGGCAATTGGGACTACGCGCAACACGTTCCCACCACGCCGTGGCGCGGGTCCATGGCCATCCCTCGCGAACTCACCCTGGTCCGGGGCCAGAAGCGGCTCGAACTGCGATCGGCAATTGCCGGCGTGGCGAGGGAGGCACTCGAACGCTCAGGTGAGATGAAGAGCAAAAACCTCACCGTCGGCCCGGAGGCGCAGGATCTTGGCGCCGATTTTGCCAGCCGTACGCAGCTCATTGAGCTCGAAATGGACCTTACCTCTGCGCGGGAAGCAGGAATTCTCCTTCGCCGATCCGCTGACGGCAGCGCTGGCCTCCGTATCTCCTACAACAAGGAAAAGCGCACGGTAAAGGTTGACCGTTCCAAAGCCGGGACCAGCAATTTCTCGGAGAAATTCAGCCCTTATCACGAGGTTGCCCTGCCCTCCTCCGGCAGCGATGGCACGGTCCGCCTGCGCATCCTCCTGGATTCCTCGTCCGTGGAGGTCTTCGCCCAGGATGGGGCGGCAGTTATTTCGGACATCTTCTTCCCGGACTGGGACAACACGGGATCTTCTGTATTCAGCATGGATGGGAACACGGACTTCACCGTCCAATCCCGCGCCCTCTAAAGCAACGCGGGGTCAGATACGGCCCATTGCGACTGGATTTATGGGCCATATCTGACCCCGCGTTGCCCTTGACGTGGGCAATGAGGATAGTTTTGTCCCTATGACATCAAGCGATGCCGCCCTTAACCAGCTGCTCACCGACGCCCGCGAATGGGCTTCCCACGATCCGGACCCCACGACGTCGGCCGCTCTCCTTGAGCTCACCGACCTCGCCAGCGGCGGTGACGCAGGAGCAGTCCAGGAATTGGGCGACAGCTTTAGCGGCACCCTGCAGTTTGGCACCGCGGGCCTTCGAGCGGCTCTCGGCCCAGGACCCAACCGGATGAACAGGGTGGTGGTGCGCCGGGCAGCGGCTGGCTTGGCTGCATTCCTGAACGAAGCGGTGTCCGCAGCTGCTCCTGGTACCCGGCCGCGCGCCGTCGTCGGCTTTGACGCCAGGTATAACTCGGACATCTTCGCGGAAGAGACGGCTGCCATCTTCACAGCCGCGGGGATCGAAACCTTCCTCATGCCGGCAGCACTCCCGACGCCGTTGCTCGCCTATGCGGTCAGGGCGCTGGATTGCGATGGCGGCGTGATGGTCACTGCGAGCCACAATCCGCCGCAGGACAACGGCTACAAGGTCTATCTTGGCCGGCACGCCGTGACCGAGAGCGGCAGGGGTTCACAGATCGTGGCCCCGTACGATGCCCGGATTGCGGAAAAGATTGAGGCCGTGGGCACCCTGGAGTCAATCGAGTTGGCCGAAGCTGGCTGGACCGTGCTTCCCGGCTCAATCGCCACGGAATACCAGGCGGCAATGGCAGGCTTGGCGGATGCAGAGCACTTCCCCTCGCGGGACTTGAAGATTGTCCTCACCCCCATGCATGGCGTGGGTGGTGAAACAGCCGTATCGGTATTGAACGCAGCAGGCTTCACGGACGTCACCCTCGTCGCCGAGCAGGCCGAACCTGACCCCGACTTCCCCACCGTCGCATTCCCCAACCCGGAAGAACCAGGCGCCCTGGACCTGGCGCTTGCGGCCGCGGCGGACCTGGGTGCCGACATCGTCCTGGCCAACGATCCCGACGCCGATCGGGCTGCGGTTGCTGCGGTTGACCCCGCCACCGGCGCCTGGCGGATGCTGCGTGGGGACGAAGTTGGGGCGCTCCTGGGCGCACACATCGTTGCGCGTATGGCCGCCGGTGCCGGCGAAGAACCACGGGCAGGCGTCTTCGCCAACTCGATCGTGTCCTCACGGCTGTTGTCACGCATTGCGGCTGCAGCAGGCTACGCCCATGAGGAAACACTCACGGGCTTCAAGTGGATTTCGCGCGTCCCGGGACTCACTTATGGGTACGAGGAAGCGCTGGGATATTGTGTGGCGCCTGATCTGGTCCGGGACAAGGATGGCATCTCAGCGGCAGTTCTTATCGCCGAATTGGCAGCAACCGCAAAGGCCGAGGGCAAGACGATCTTCGACACCCTGGATGAGCTGTACCTGGTGCATGGGCTTCATGCGAGTGACCAGTTGAGCATCCGCGTGGCAGACCTGGGGCTTCTGGATGCCATGATGAACCGCTTGCGGGTCAACCCGCCGGAAGCGTTTGGAGGCTCCGCCGTCGAGGTTTTCACCGATCTTGCCGAAGGCAGCGAATCCTTGCCGCCCACCGACGGGCTTTTGTACCTCACGCGGGATCAGAGCCGCGTGATTATCCGGCCCAGCGGCACGGAACCAAAGCTCAAGTGCTACTTGGAAGTTATCCAGGCTGTGGAGTCGGCAGCAGAGCTTCCCGCTGCACGACAAGCAGCGCGGACATCCCTGGACGATGTCCTGCGGGATGTCCGCGAAGCGTTGGGCTTGTAGCCGCCGGAGTCTGGCGGGTTCTTAGAGTTCGACCTCGATGTAGCCATCCACAAGGCGGGTGGCAAAGGTTGCGAGCTTGAGGCCCGGGTCCGTGAAGCACTCACCGGTTTCGAGGTCGTAGACCTCTTTGTGCAGCGGCGACGCAATGGTTGGCCGGCTGCCGCGGGACCCGATAATGCCGCGGGCCATGACGTTGGCCAGGGTGGCCGGGTCCTGCTGTGCGACGGCGAAGACTTCGCCGGGTGCGATGCGGAACAACGCTACCTGCCGGCCTTCGATGAGTGCCGCTTCGCCCCAGGCCACTTCGAGTTCGTCCACCGGGCACACACGGTGCCATTCGCCAACGGCGGTAGTAGTCAGTTCGTCGGCACGGTCCAGAATTACGGTCATTTCAGCCCCTCTCACTGTGTCCGGGCGCTGGCAATTTCCACCTTCACTCCCCCGGACCGGGCCACGCTTGCGGCCACTCTTCAAAGCTAGGGCGCGGGTGTTTCATCGGGGGTCCGCATTTGTGTCCGGTGCGTAAAAGAGACCTCACACCCCGCGAAATGCGTTCGTGATGCAGAAGTTAAGATCACGAAACAAAGGGGAAACTGAAGCGAAACTGCCCGTCCCTAGGCTGGAAGCACAAGTTGCGGAGATCCGTCTGCAACATCTGCGAAAGGCCCACCAGTGACCGGACACACTTCAAGTACAGAGAACCCGCGCCGCATCGTTGTCGTCGGAGGCGGCCCTGCGGCCCACCGTTTCGCCGACGCAATGTACAACCGCGGTCTTGAAGGCTGGCAGGTTACGGTGCTGACCGAAGAGGCGCACCTCCCCTACGACCGCGTTGCGTTGAGCAAGGCCCTGACGGAAACCGATGTAGACCTCACCCTGGGCGATGCTGCCATGTGGGAGCACGAGGCCCTGACGCTGAAGACCGGCGAGCGCGCAGTCAAGATCGATTCCGTTGCCAAGAGTGTCCTCACGGCGGCAGGCAACAAGTACGAATACGACCACCTGGTGGTTGCCTCGGGTTCGGATGCAGCCCGGCTTCCCATCCCTGGTTCCGAGCACACTCACGTTTACCGGACGCTCGAGGACGTCTGGGCCATTAACAAGGCCATTGCAGAGCTTCGCGAGAAGCTGGGCCGCAAGGTTAACGCGGTCACCATCGGTGGTGGCTTGCTGGGCCTTGAATCCGCTGCAGGCACTGAGCAGTTGGGCGCCACGCCGATCGTCATCAACGGTGCACCGTGGCTCATGAACACGCAGCTGGATGAAGGCGCCGGCCAGGCGCTTGGCCGCTTGATCGAGGCGAAGGGCTTCGAGGTCCACGGTGGCGTCTTCCCGTCCGAAGTACTGACGGACGACGACGGCAACGTCACCGGAGTCCTGATGGCTGACGGCCGGACTATTGATGCGGACCTCGTGATCGTGGCTATCGGCGTGAAGCCGCGAGATGACCTCTTCCGCGCAGCTGAGGGCGAAGAGCAGCTGTTCAGCCTGGGCCAGCGCGGCGGCGTGGTGATCAACGATTTCTGTGCCACAGAGGTGGACGGTATCTGGGCGATCGGTGAAGTGGCCAACTTCGAAGGCATGTGCCTGGGCCTCGTTGCCCCGGCAAACACCATGGCCGAGATCGTGGCGGACCGCCTGCACGGCGGGGCGGCCACGTTCCCCGGTTTCGATACCGCCACCAAGCTGAAGTTGTCCGGTGTAGATGTTGCGAGCTTCGGTGATGCCTTCGCCCGCACCGGGCACTCCCTCGAAATCGTCTATGCCGACCCCGCCCGTGGCGTTTACCAGAAGATCGTCACTACTGACGATGCCAAGACCCTCCTGGGCGGCATCTTCGTGGGTGACGCGTCCCCTTACATGAGCCTGCGCCCGCTGCTCGGACGTGAACTGCCAGCCGAACCCGGCGCCTTCCTGAGCGCTGCCGGTGGCGGCGAGGCTCCGGAAACCGAGCTTCCGGACGATGCCATCCTGTGCTCCTGCAACAACGTGTCCGCCGGAACCATCCGTGACACCGTCAACGGTTGCGGTGCCTGCGAGGGCAACGCTCCCGTGCAGGAGCTCGGCGAGCTCAAGGGTTGCACGCGTGCCGGCACCCAGTGTGGTTCCTGCGTCCCCATGTTGAAGAAGCTCCTCGAAGGCGAACTGAAGAAGTCCGGCATCGAGGTTTCCAAGGCCCTCTGCGAGCACATCAGCCTGTCCCGCCAGGAGTTGTTCGATGCCATCCGTGTCCTGGAACTGACCTCCTTCGAGGAGATCATGGCCAAGTATGGAACGGGCGCCGGCTGCGATATCTGCAAGCCGACCATCGCCTCCATCCTGGCCAGCCAGCACTCCGCCTACGTCCTGGATGCCGGCCGTGGTTCCCTGCAGGACACCAACGACCGCGCGTTGGCAAACATGCAGAAGGATGGCACCTACTCGGTGGTTCCGCGCATTGCCGGTGGTGAAATCACTCCCAAGGGTCTCGGGGTCATCGCAGCGGTCGCCGAAAAGTACAACCTTTACACCAAGATCACCGGTGGCCAGCGCATCGATATGTTCGGCGCCCGACTGGAGCAGCTGCCGGACATCTGGAAGGAACTGGTTGATGCCGGTTTCGAGTCCGGCCAGGCCTACGGCAAGAGCCTGCGCACGGTGAAGTCCTGCGTCGGATCCACATGGTGCCGCTTCGGCGTCCAGGATTCCGTAGCCATGGCTATCGCTTTGGAACTGCGCTACCGGGGCCTGCGCAGCCCGCACAAGCTGAAGATGGGTGTTTCCGGTTGCGCCCGCGAGTGTGCAGAAGCCCGCGGCAAGGACGTCGGCGTCATCGCCACCGCTGATGGCTGGAACCTGTACGTGGGCGGCAACGGTGGTGCTACCCCGGCACACGCGCAGTTGCTCGCCAAGGACCTGGATGACGAAACGCTGCTGAAGTACATCGACCGCTACCTCATGTACTACATCCGTACCGCCGACCGCCTGCAGCGCACCGCGCGTTGGCAGGAAGAGCTCGACGGCGGCATCAAGCACGTCGAGGAAGTAGTGGTACACGACTCCCTGGGCATCGCCGAAGAGCTTGAGGCCGCCATGGCCAAGCACATCGACACGTATGAGGACGAGTGGGCTGAGACCTTGAAGGACCCGGAGCGCCTCCGCCGTTTCCGTTCCTTCGTCAACGCCCCCAACCAGAAGGACGAGTCCATCTCCTTCGTTCCGGAGCGCGGCCAGATCCGTCCCGCGACGAACGAGGAAAAGGGCGGCGTGCTCATCGCCTCCACCATCCCGGTCCGCCGCGAAACTGTCGGCGCAGAACCCGTCGGCGCAGAGAACTAGGGGTACCCATGCAGCTCACCATTGATCTCACAGGCCGTGAAGTCCTCGTCACGGGATCCGAAAAGGCCGCTCGCCAGGCGGTTCGCCGCTACCACGCTGCCGGGGCCAAGGTGTTCCGCCTCAGCGCCCCTGCCGGCGCACCCGGCGACGGACCTCTGCCCGAGCGTCCGTTCCTGGTAGCAGTGGTGGACGACGGCGAGACCGGTTGGGAGCCGTTGGTGGAACGCTGCGGCGGCGCCGGGATTCCGGTTGCCTTCGAGCCCGCACCAGGCGCTGAGGGTCATGTGACCCTGGTGGGCGGTGGCCCTGGCGCCTTGGATCTCCTCACGGTTGGTGCGGTGGACGCCCTGCGCGATGCCGACGTCGTGTTTTACGATCGCCTGGCCCCGTACCAGGAGCTGGCCGACCTGACGTCCGGCGAGCTGGTGGACGTTGGAAAGCAGCCTGGCCACCACAAGGTGACGCAGCGTGACATCGAGAAACTGATGGTGGAAGCAGCCCTCCTTGGCAAGAGCGTGGTCCGGCTCAAGGGCGGCGATCCATACGTCTTCGGCCGCGGCGGCGAAGAAGTGGCCGCCTGTGTTGCCGCTGGCGTTCCCGTCCGCGTGATCTCCGGCGTCACGAGCGCCATCTCCGTTCCGGCCGCAGCCGGGATTCCGGTAACGCACCGCGAGGTCAGCCACATGTTCACTGTGGTTTCCGGGCACGCTCCCCTGACGGAGAAGGAACACACGCACTTGGCAGGACTGGGCGGCACGATCGTTGTCCTCATGGGCATCGGAACCCTCCCGCAGCTTGCCGCCGGCCTGCGCCGCGCGGGCATGGAGCCCGACATGCCGATGGCCGTGGTGGAGCGCGGCTACCGCCCGGGTCAGCGCACCACGATCGCCGATCTGGGTACGATCGAAACGGCAGCTACCGGTTGCAGCAACCCGGCCGTGCTGGTCATAGGCGAGGTGGTCCGGGTGGCTGAAGCCAACCGTAATCATGCCGAAGCATCCGCTGAACTGAGCCGACTCGCGGCTTCGCTCCTTGAAGCCTGAAAGTAAATCAATGACTGTTGCACGTGCACTTGAAATCCAAGACGTCACAACCGCCACGGACGTTTCAGAAGCTACCGAAGCGCCGCTGGACGGGTTCCGCATCGGCGTCACCTCGCATCGCCGTTCCAGGGACCTCATCGAGGCCCTGGAACGCCGCGGTGCGAGCGTGCTCCATGCTCCGGCCTTGAAGATCGCGCCCGTGCAGGAGGACATGGTCCTCATCGAGGACACCCGCACCATCATCGCCGCCAAGCCGGATATCTGCATCGCCACCACGGCCTACGGAATGCGCCGCTGGTGCGAGGCAGCGGACTCCTTCGGCATCGGCGAGCAACTTCTGGAAACACTCTCGGCGTGCCGCATGTTCGTTCGGGGACCCAAAGCCCGCGGTGCCGTCCGCGCGGCCGGCCTTGCCGACGTCGGCATCAGCAGTGACGAAACCACGGCGACACTCGTGGACATGCTCCTGGCAGAAGGCGTCCGGGGCAAGACCGTAGCCGTGCAGCTGCACGGCTACACCGACGTGCGCCAGCTGGAGCGGCTGCGGATGTCCGGCGCCACCGTCCTGACGGTGACTCCCTACCGCTGGGTCAAGCCCGACGGCGAGGACAAGCTGCCGCGCCTGATCGAGGCCGTGTGCAACGGCAACCTTGACGTCCTGACCTTCACCAGCGCTCCGGCAGTGGACGCAATGTGGAGCACCGCGCACGAGATGGGCCTGTACCGCCAGCTTATTGAAGCGCTCAAAGGGCCTGTGACGGTTGCCGCCGTTGGGCCCGTCACCGCACAGCCACTGGTCGACGCCGGGCTGACGCCACTCATTCCCGACCGCTACCGCATGGGCGCACTGATTCGCCTCGTGACGGAGCACCTGTCCCTGAACCATGTGCGCCGCCTGGAAACCAGGAGCGCCACCATCGAACTCCGCGGGCGCTGCCTGCGGATCAACGGCGAAGTGATTGACCTTGCACCAGCCCCGCTCCTGCTGCTCCGGGCCCTGCTCGGCGCCGGTGGTGCGGTGCTGTCCCGTGAAGCGCTCTCGGATCTCCTGGACCTCCGCGGTTCCGTGCACGCCTTGGACATGACCGTCAGCCGTCTGCGTTCCTCGCTTCCGGACGGCAAGCTCATAGAAACCGTCGTGAAGCGCGGGTACCGGCTGCGGGCTTAGATTCGCCCCCAGGAAAGCACCGCAACGTCCGGGACGTTGCGGTGCTTTTCGCCGTTAACCGGATCTGCGCTGTTGTCGCGCGCCTTGTCCTGACAGGAACATTTCCTTGGCAGAAACCTTGTCCTTGACAGCTGCAAAACGTTTTAGGTAATGTGATCCAAACAACATCCAAAACGTTTTGCAAAGGACTGTCGATGACGACGAGGGTAGGCATCCGCGAAGTGGCGAAGGCTGCCGGCGTTTCGATCACCACGGTGTCCCATGCACTCAACGACGCCACGAGCGATCGCGTGAACCGCAAAACGCAAGAACACGTACGGGCCGTGGCCAAGGATCTGGGCTACGCCCCCAATCGCCTGGCGAGCGGACTGCGGAACCAGCGTTCGCAGATCATCGGCCTCGTCAGTGATCAAATCACCACCACGCCCTTTGCCGGGGCCATGATCCGCGGTGCCCAGGAAACCGCATATCAGCGGGGCTACCTGCTGATGGTGCTCAATTCAGGGCTTGACAACGATCTTGAGAAACACGAAATCCAAACCCTCCAGCAACACCAGGTGGACGGGATCATTTACGCCCGTATGTACCACCAGGGCGTCACGGTTCCGGAAGAACTCTACGAAGTCCCTACCGTGCTGCTGGACGCGGCCTCCGCTGACAGTTCAATCTCCTCAGTCGTCCCGGATGAAATCGCAGCCGCAGAAAGTGCGGTGGAAATCCTGGCTGCTGCGGGGCATACGAGGATCGGGATGATCAACAACATTGACGACATCCCGGCCACGCACGGACGGTTGGAGGGCTACCGACACGCCCTCATGCGGAACGGGCTGCCGGAAGATCCCCGGCTCGTCGCCTCTGCGCTCTCGGACACTGTGGGCGGCAGGCAAGCAGCGGCACAACTGCTGTCCTTACCTGATCGGCCCACTGCCCTGTTCTGCTTCAACGACCGCATGGCCATGGGCGCCTACCAATCAGCTTCCGCAGCAGGCCTCCGCATCCCGGAAGACCTCTCTGTGGTGGGAATGGACAACCTCGAACTCATCGCAGACTCGTTGTGGCCGGGGCTGACCACGGTTGCCCTTCCGCACTACGAGATGGGGTGCTGGGCCGTTACCCGGCTTCTGGACGACATTGAAAAGCCCGGCACGCCGCCGGGGCAGAAGAAACTCATCTGCCCTGTCATAGAGCGGGGCTCGGTGGCACCACCCCACTGACATAAGCCACTAACCCACGCGAAAGACCACGTCAAAACACGACGTCACAACACCGGATTCCACAAAGAAAGGGACGCAGCCGTTGCAGCGGCTGCGCCCCGAAGGACCCGGGTCAATCATCCACACCCAAAAACAGCAGAAAGATTGAGAATCATGTACACACGATTCACACGGATCCTGGCAACCAGCATAGCTGCGGCGGCCCTCGTCGGCAGCCTGGGCGCCTGCAGCAAGGGCAGCTCCTCGTCCACAAGCGACAGCCCCAAAGAGATCACCATGTGGACGCACGCCGCCGGAAACCCGGAGGAACTGGCGGCAACCCAGGCGATCGTGGACTCCTATAACAAAAGCAGCGGCGCGAAGGCGCAAATCAAGGTGCAGGCTTTCCCGCAGGAGTCCTACAACGATTCCGTCGTTGGGGCCGCGTCAGCCGGAAAACTTCCCTGCATCGTGGACATTGACGGACCCAACGTTCCCAACTGGGCATGGGCCAAGTACCTGGCGCCGCTGAAGCTGTCCGCGGACCTTTCCAAGAACCTCCCCAGCACCGTTGCCAAGTGGCAGGGCGAGACCTATGCGGTTGGGTACGGCGACGTCGCCTTGTCCATGTTTGCCCGCAAATCCGATCTCGCTGCGGCGGGCGTCCGGGTCGCCACCCTTGAGAAGCCATGGACAAAGGACGAGTTCCAGGACGCGTTGACCAAACTCAAGGCACTTGGTAAATGGGATTACCCGTTGGACATGGGTACTGCCGGAACGGGCGAATGGCTGCCCTATGCGTACTCGCCGTTCCTGCAGTCCTTCGGCGGAGACCTGATCAACCGCGAGGATTACCAGTCGGCTGACGGAGCCCTTAATGGCGAGAAAGCTGTGGAATGGGCCAAATGGTTCCGCGGGCTGGCGGATCAGGGCTTCATGGCGACGAAGAGCGGGAAAGATTCCACCCAGGACTTCCTGAACAACAAGAGCGGCCTCCTCTACACCGGTTCCTGGGCTGGGGACAAGGCCCGGGCCGCCCTCGGAGATGAGCTCGTCGTCATGCCCAGCGTGGACCTGGGCAACGGTCCCAAGATCGGCGGAGCTTCCTGGCAGTGGGGCGTCACCAGCGGCTGCAACAACATGGATGCCGCGATGGACTACCTGTCCTATTCCTTGAAGCCGGAAAACGTGGCTTCCGTCATCAAGGCAACGGGAGGCATCCCCGCCACCAATGAAGCCGCCGCCCTGATTCCAGCGTTCGCCGAGGGCGGTGCCAACCGTATCTTCATGGAGTTCTCCCGCGAGTACGCGGTATTGCGGCCTGAAACCCCGGCTTACCCGTTCATCGCCACCGAATACGGCAAGGCTGTCCAGGACATCCTGGCCGGTGCGGATCCCAAGGCGGCCCTGGACAAGGCGGTCAAGGCGATCGACGCCAACATCAAGTCCAACGGCGGCTACAAGAACTAGCCGGCGGCAGCCGAACGGAACGGCGACGGCGGCACTCACCTGCCGTCGTCGTCGGACCTCCCGGCCCCAGCTGTCAACGGAGAACCCCCATGACAACCACCCGAATTCCCCCTACTTCTGGCCGCCGCTTGGCGGCCCCCGCCCCCGCCGCACCGCCCAGCAAACCCCATCGCCGGCCGCGCTACGTGCGCGAGCAGATCGCCGGCTGGGGAATGATCGCCCCGGCCGCCGCCCTCCTGCTGCTCTTTGTCTTCCTCCCCGCGATCCTGGGCTTCGGCCTGGCCTTCACCAACGCCCGCCTTGTGTCACCGCGACCTGTTGAGTTTGTGGGTGCGGATAATTTCATCCGGCTCTTCACGGATCCCACGTTCTGGCGGGCACTGCTGAACGTCAGTTACTTCGCGGTTGTGGTGGTGCCCGTCCAATCGGGCCTTGCCCTGGCGATGGCGCTGCTGATCAACAAGAAGTTCCGCGGGGTGAACTTCTTCCGCACGCTGTACTTCCTTCCCGTGGTGACGTCCATGGTGGTGGTGTCCCTGCTGTGGATGTTCATGTACCGCAAGGACGGGCTGATCAATGAGTTCCTGTCCGCGGCCAGCTTCGGCCTGATCGATGGCCCGGACTGGCTCAACGATCCCGCCACATCCATGCCGGCCATCATCATCCTGTCGATCTGGCAGGCCGCCGGCTTCCACATGATCATCTGGCTCGCCGGCCTGCAGAGCATCTCCGGGGAACTGTACGAGGCAGCCCAGCTTGACGGGGCAAGCCGCTGGCACCAGTTCCGCTACGTGACCTGGCCGGGCCTCAAGCACACCCGCACCCTGATCCTGGTGACCATCACCATCCAGGCACTCGGGCTCTTCGACCAGGTCAGCGTCATGACCCAGGGCGGGCCGCTCGATTCCACTACCACCATCATCTTCGAGGCGGTGCGCTCAGGGTTCAAGCAGCAGGAAACATCCTATGCCTCGGCCATCTCCCTCGTATTCTTCGTCCTGGTGCTGCTGATCTCCGCAGTGCAGCGCTACCTGACCCGAGAGAAGGACTGACATGAAAGAGACACTCACATCCAAGAGTCTCAGCGGTGCAGGGACCATGGTGGTGCGGATTCTGTTTGCCGTCGTCGCCGCCTTCCCCCTCCTGTTCATGGTGGTGTCTTCACTCAAGCCGGACCAGCAGATCTTCGGGGACATGTCCTCAGTGGCAGCCTTCCTGCCCATCGGCAACATCTCGTTTGACAACTACACTGCTGTCTTTGACCGTGTGCCGGCCGCCCGCTTCCTGATCAACTCCATCGGGGTCTCGGCCGTGACGGTGGTGATGGGCATCTTCATCAACAGCCTGTGCGCCTTCGCTTTGTCCCGGATGCAGGTCCGCGGCAAGCGCATTGTGTTCACGGCGATCCTGGCCACGCTGATCGTGCCCTTCCAGACCCTGGCGCTGCCGCTGGTGTGGTGGGTGAACCAGTTGCCGTTCTTTGAGCTCAATGGGTTCAGCCTGGAGATCTCCAAGGGCTGGCTGGACACCTATCAGGTCCAGATCATCCCCTTCATCGCCAATGCGTTCTCCATCTACCTCTACCACCAGTGCTTTGAGTCGATCCCGAAGGAGCTGGACGAGGCCGCAAGGATTGACGGCGCTGGCTGGTTCAAGATCTACCGCCTGGTGGTGATGCCCCTGGCAGGCCCGGCGACAGCCACGGTGGCGATCTTGACGTTCCTGCCCGCATGGAACTCCTACCTGTGGCCGCTCATGGTGGTCCAGTCCGAGGAGCTCCGACCCGTCATGATCGGCATCCAATACTTCTTCCAGCTCAACGTCTCCTGGGGCGAAGTCATGGCTTATGCGTCCCTCATCACGGTCCCGGTGGTGGTGCTCTTCATCGCCTTCCAGCGCTCCTTCATCAACAGCATCGCCTCCAGCGGCGTCAAGGGCTGACACGGCTTGCCCCTCATGCGAAAGGGAAATGCTCCCATGAATACAACCGCCGACCTCGACTGCCGCTACCGGCCCAAGTGGCACTATTCCGCGCAGCGCAACTGGCTCAACGACCCCAACGGGCTCCTCTACTCCAATGGCGTCTACCACCTCTTCTACCAGCACAACCCGGAGGGCGATACGTGGGGCAACATGTCCTGGGGCCACGCCACCTCGGTGGACCTGCTGCATTGGGAAGAGCAGCCCGTGGCCATCCACTGCGACGACGAAGAAGCCATCTATTCCGGCTCCGCTGTGGTGGATGTCCGTAACACGAGCGGTTTCGGCACCCTCGAGAACCCGCCCCTCGTGGCCATCTATACGAGTGCTTACACCTCCGGCTCGCCCAGGGCCGGCCTCCAGGCGCAGTCCCTTGCCTACAGCACGGACGACGGCACCACTTGGACCAAGTATTCGGGGAACCCAGTCCTGGACAGGG
Source organism: Paenarthrobacter sp. 10L412 (assembly GCF_056395565.1). Lineage (NCBI taxonomy): Bacteria > Bacillati > Actinomycetota > Actinomycetes > Micrococcales > Micrococcaceae > Paenarthrobacter > Paenarthrobacter sp. 10L412. Next base: position 310,504 of record NZ_JBFTJT010000002.1, read on the forward strand.
TCTCCCCGGACTTCCGGGACCCGAAGGTCTTTTGGTACGACGGCGACGCCGGCAGCTACTGGGTTATGGTCGCCGTCGAAGCAGCCCGACGCGAAGTCGTGCTGTACAGCTCACCGGACCTGCTGTCCTGGGAATACCTCAGCACCTTCGGCCCGGCGAACGCCACCGGAGGCGTGTGGGAATGCCCGGACCTGTTTGAACTTCCGGTGGAGGGCGATGCGTCCAACACCCGGTGGGTTCTGGTGGTGAACCTCAGCCCGGGCGGTATCGCCAGCGGCTCCGGCGGCCAATACTTCGTCGGAACGTTCGACGGCGTGACGTTCCATTCCGAAACTACCGTCACCGAAGGCCTCCAGTCCGATGACACCCGGATGGCCGAGTACGGCTGGCTCGACTGGGGCCGGGACTACTACGCCGCTGTATCCTTCAGCAACGTACCCGACGGACGCCGGCTCATGATCGCCTGGATGAACAACTGGCAGTACGGCGCTGAGACACCCTCCGACGGCTGGCGCAGCGCCATGTCGCTCGTTCGCGAAGTGAAGCTGGTTTCCCGAGGCGGGCGTCCCGTGCTGGTACAGGAGGCCATTGACCCTTTCGAAGGCCAGGGGACGGAGCTGACATTGGGCCGGAATCGGCTGGAGCCCGGGCTGACGTGGCTTCCCGAAGAGCTATCCGGGGACGTGTTGAGGATCGATGCCGAGTTCGAGCCAGGGCATTCCGGAAGGGTCGGCATCGTGCTGCGGGCCGACCCGCAACTGGACGCCGGGACAGGTGTCTTTTCCACAGGCTCAGAACGCACAGTGCTGGCCTACGACCCCGCAACGGCGGAACTCAGCCTGGACCGCACCGAATCCGGGAATGTCGGATTCCACGAGGCATTTCCGTCAGTGGATCGCGTTACTGTGCCGCTGGAAGACGGCCGGATACGGCTGCGGATCTTCCTGGACCGCTGCTCCATCGAGGTCTTCGCCCAGGATGGCACAGCGACCATTACCGACCAAATCTTTCCGGCGGACTCCAGTACCGCCCTCGCCCTCTTCGCAGAAGGTGAGGGGGCCAGCCTGGTGAGCTTCGCCGTCGTGCACTAACCAGAGGTTCGCAAAAACGGCCGGAGGGGAACGACGCGTTGAGCGTCGCTCCCCTCCGGCGGTTTTGGAGAAGTAATTAGTTCTTGTGCACCAGGTAGATGGCGCCGGTGGTCACGTCCTCTTCGAGTGCCTCCAGCGTACGTCCACGGGTTTCGGGGACCTGGGTGTAGATAAACACCAAGGCGAAGATGCCCACAACACCAAAGAGGAAGAACGTTCCCGTAATCCCCATCCCGGCAACGAGGGTGGGGAAGAAGAGACCCAGCAGGGCGTTGGCGATCCACAGGCAGAACACGGACAGGCCGATTGCGAAGCCTCGGACGTGGAGCGGGAAGATCTCGGACAGCATGACCCACACCGCAATGTTCAGGAACGTCTGCATGGATCCCACGAATGCAACCACCAGGAAAAGGATCACGAACGGCCTGGCCGCATTGCCCACCGGAAGGACGATCGACGCGATCCCGATGAGGAAGTGGCAAACCGTAGTCAAGGTGAAACCCAGAAGCAATGTTGTGCGGCGGTTGACGCGCTGCATCAGCGTGAGTGCAATGACACCACCGACGACGGCGATCACACCGGGCGCGATGTTGGCGACGAGCGCGGCATTGGAAGTGAATCCCGCCTCAACGAGTACGGACTGGCCGTAATACATGATCGAGTTGATGCCCGTCAGCTGCTGTGCAACGCCCAGGCCAATGCCTACAAGAATGATGCGCAGGATCCACTTGTCCTTCAGCGCGCCCCATGAGGTAGCCCTCGATGCCCTTTCTTCGTCCGCCAGATGCTTCACGTCTGCCATTTCTGCCTCGGCGCGGTCCTCCGAGCGAATGGTCTTGAGCACTGCCAAGGCTTCCGGGTTCCTACCCTTGGAGATGAGCCACCGTGGAGATTCCGGCATCCGCAGCATGCCAAAGAACAGTGCGATGGCGGGAAGAGCGGCAACAGCGAGCATGATGCGCCAGACTCCGCCAACTTCGCCCCAGACATTGCCGATGATGGCATTGACAACAAACGCAGCCAGCTGGCCGATGACAATCATGAGTTCGTTCCGCCCGGCCAGGGAACCACGGATTTCGTAGGGCGCCAGCTCGGCAAGGAAGACGGGCACCACAGTGGAAGCACCGCCAACGGCCAGGCCGAGGATGACGCGCCCGATGACCATTACCTCGAAGCTTGGCGCCGAGACACAGGCCAGCGTACCCATGAGGAACAGCACGGCCAGGAGGATGATCGTCTTCCTACGGCCCCAGCTATCCGAGAGGCGCCCGCCGCCGACTGCTCCGGCAGCTGCCCCAAACAACAGTGAACTGGTGACAATCCCTTCCGTCAGCGGTGTCAGTCCTAGGTCGGTTGTCATTGGCCTCAGCGCGCCGTTGATGACCCCAGTGTCATAGCCGAACAACAGGCCCCCGAATGTAGCCACCAGGGCAACAAGCCCCAAGCGCTTACGATGCGGGCCATTGGTTAGCGGCGGAAGGGCAGCATTGCCGGTTCCTTTGCTCTGCGTTTGCGTAGCAGACATCAGGACTCCTTTGTCGGTGTGTTGCAGGCCATAGTCGCCTGCCCTGAAGTACAGACTAACGCGCGAAAGGCTTAAATGTAAGGTCAAACTAACAAATGACGAATTTTCATTCTTTTCCCCGTGGGAGGATGAACTATGGCTCCCGATTCTCAGCACCGCCCTGCCACGCAAAGCGACGTCGCGCGCGAAGTGGGCGTTTCCCGGACCTTGGTGTCTTTCGCCTTCCGCGGCGCACCAGGTGTCAGCCACGAAACGAAGCAGGCCATCTTCGAGGCCGCCAAGCGTCTCGGGTACCGGCCCAATGCGGTAGCGGCCGACCTTGCACGCAAGCACCGTTCCGCCGTCGGGCTTTATCTGCTGGACATCCGCAACGAGATTTACGCTGACGTCCTCAGCGGCGTCCGCACCGCGCTACCACAAGACAGTAACCGGCTCATCCTAAGCGTTTCGCGGTCCGTGGACGGCGTGGATCCGGGCGCACTGGAGTCCCTGATTGAGGCCCGTGTTGGAATTATCATCGCGGCTACGCTGCTGGACTCAGACGAACGGGTGCAAGAAATGGCCCGGATCGTCCCCCTGGTGAGTGTGACCCGGCCGGTGCACGGCGTGGACAGCGTGTACTCGGATGACCTTGCGGGCGCACGGGCGGCAACCCAGCATCTCCTCGGCCTCGGGCATACGCGCATCGCCCATCTTTCTGGCCCGGTCTACGACGGCCACGTCGTCCGCCGCCAGAGTTACGAGCAGACAATGCGCGACGCCGGGCTCTCACCCCAGACGGTCGCAGCCGAGGACTTCACACCGGATGCCGGACAGCGGGCTGCCGCACAGATGCTGAACCAGCACGACCGGCCGACTGCGATTTTCACCCACAACGACCAGTTGGCGCTTGGCGTTCGCGAAGCCGCCTACGCACGGGGCCTCTCCATTCCCGAAGATTTGTCCCTTGTGGGCTACGACAATACAAGGACCGCCCACCTGCACGGCATCGACCTCACGTCCGTGGACTTGCATGCTGCTGAATTGGGTCGGACCGCCGGCACAGTAGCCCTGGAACGGCTCAATAATCCGGATGCCCCCATCGCCGACGAACGCCTCATGCCGCAATTGGTGGTGCGCAACTCCACGGCCCCGGTCAGGCGCGCGGGGTAGGTTCGTTTACCGGTAGGTTCGTTTACCGGGGCAGGCGGTACCGAACGTGGGTGACGAGTTTGGTGCTGGCCACTTCCGTAGGCTCAAGCTTGAGATTACCCACGCCGTCCAGCAACCGCTCGCCACCACCAAGAGTCATGGGCGAAATGTGGAGCCGTAGCTCGTCCATCAACCCCGCTTGGATGTACTGCCGGGCCGTCTGGGCTCCGCCAGCGATCGCCACGTCTTTGCTTCCTGCGACGTCCCGTGCCTGGGCAAGCGCAGTTTCGATCCCGTCGTTCACGAAATGGAAGGTGGTGCCGCCCTGCATCTCCAGCGGCTCGTGCTGGTGGTGTGTCAGGACGAAAACAGGCGCGTGATATGGCGGTTCCTCACCCCACCATCCCCGCCATTCCTTGTCCCACATGTCTGGGCCCGGTCCCGCGAACATATTCCGCCCCATGATGAACGCACCGGCGGCGAGGATTTCCTCAACCTGGGCCGCGTTGGCTTCGGGCTCTTCAAACATCCATCGGTGCAGAAGCTCTCCGCCGTCGCCCAAGGGCTCCGACATCCGCTGGTTGGGACCAGCAACGAAGCCGTCCAGGGAGATGGTCAAATCGCAGGTCACTTGGCTCATTCGCCCATCATGCCACTGGGCAACCTTCGCCAACCAGGGCAGCTCTCGCCAAATCGGCCACCTACGGCGGAAACTGGGGCTACACATCTCAGGAGGACCACATGACATCCGAACTGCTGGAGCGACTCAACATCCTGGTCGGCGAATGGGAGACCACTGCCCCCGGCATGGACGCCGTGAGCCGGACAACGTTCGAATGGTTGCAAGGTGGCGGATTCCTTATCCAGAGATCCACGGTTGAGAGGCCGGAATTCCCGAATGCCATCTGCACTATCGGCGCTACCGGGTCCGACGGCGCACTTCAGCAGCATTACTTCGATTCCCGGGGCGTCGCCCGCATCCTGGACATGACCCTGGAAGAGAACGTGTGGACCCTTTTCCGGGATGGACCCGATTGGCCGCAACGCTACACCGGCCGGATCAGCGAGGACGGAAACACCATCACGGGCCGATGGGAGCGGGGAACCTACCCAGGCGGACCGCTTGAGCACGACTTCGACCTCAACTTCACGCGCATCCTCCCATGACAGTCGGCGAGCAACGCCGGATCAACGGATAACTCCACCTCATGGACAGATCCCCGGCCCGGTGGGAACATAAGGGCGATAGTCCGGAGGCACCGCCGGTCACGCCGGGGCTGCCTTCAGGTCAGCTTTCCTCTGAGAGGAACGGCCATGGGTCGTCTGGGGACCGGGAACAGCGGGAATACGGGTGCGGAACCCGCAACCGATCCGGCGCGCCACAGTGCAGGCATCGAAAAAGTTGACGCCGTGGTGGTCGGTTCCGGATTCGGCGGTTCGGTGGCTGCCCTCCGATTGGCCGAGGCCGGACAATCCGTGGTGCTCATGGAACGCGGCAAGCCCTATCCGCCCGGCAGTTTCGCGCGTTCGCCGGCGGAGATGGGCCGGAATTTCTGGGACCCGGATCGCGGACTGTACGGGCTCTTCGATGCATGGACCTTCCGGGGCACGGAGGGGTTGGTATCCAGCGGCCTGGGCGGCGGCTCACTGATCTACGCCAACGTCCTCCTTCGCAAGGACGAAAAATGGTTCGTCAACGAGTCCCCCATTCCCGGCGGCGGTTACGAGAATTGGCCTTTCACACGGGCGGACCTTGATCCTTACTACGAGACCGCAGAAGAGATGCTCCAACCGGTCCGTTATCCGTATGACGACACGCCTAAAACCATGGCAATGGAGAAGACCGCCGCAACCCTTGGCCTACCCATCAGCAGACCACCCATTGCCGTCACCTTTTCCACGGACCCCACCAAGGAACCGCAGACAAACAGGCCACTCCCCCTCCCGGCCTACGGCAGCATCCACGGACCAAACACCATCCGCACCACATGCACGCTCAGCGGTGAATGCGATATCGGCTGCAATGCCGGCGCCAAGAACACCCTGGACCACAACTACATTTCGGCGGCCGCTCATCAGGGGGCGGACATCCGCACGTTCCACGATGTCCGCGGGATCAGGCCACTTGCCAGGGGAGGTTACGAAGTCCGCTACGTGGTCCACGATCCCGAACGCCAAGGCGAGCTCCTCAAGGAGCGGATCATTCACTGCCGCCGGCTCATCCTTGGCGCCGGCACCTTCGGCACCAACTTCCTGCTCCTGCGCAATCGAAGCTCCCTGCCCGCCCTTAGCGACGCCATAGGCACCCGTTTCAGTGGCAACGGCGACCTCCTGACGTTCATCATGGACGCCAAGACACCGGCCGCCAACGGATCCCCACCCGGAGTGCGAACACTCACCGGCAGCCGCGGACCCGTCATCACCACCGCGATCAGGATCCCCGATTCCAACGACGACGACGGCGATGGTCGCGGCTACTACGTGGAGGACGCCGGGTATCCAGCCTTCATTAACTGGCTCATGGAGACCGCCCAACTCAGCACCACCGTCAAACGGACAGCCAAAGTTGCCCGCCAACTGCTGATGGACAGGCTGTTCGACGCCGGGCGCTCGAACGTCTCCGCCGACCTCGCCGCTGCGCTGGGTGACGGCCGCCTGTCCTCCAGTTCGGTGCCGCTGCTGGGGATGGGCCGAGATATCCCCGACGGCGTCATGACCCTTCGCGACGGAAGACTCGCCATTGCATGGACCATGGCCACGTCCAAGGACTACTTCGGACGCGTCCGCGGAACAATGTCCGAGATCGCCAAGGACCTCGACGGAGATTTCGTAGACAACCCGCTGTGGTGGGCCAAACGTGTCATCACGGTGCACCCCATCGGCGGGGCACCATCGGGCCGCCACCCTGGCGAGGCGGTGTGCGACTCCTACGGCGAGGTGTTCGGTTATCCCGACCTGTTCGTGATGGATGGGGCAGCCATGCCTGGCCCGGTGGGCGCCAACCCTTCACTGACCATTTCCGCTTTTGCCGAACGTGCATGCCGTCACATCCTGGAGAACGCCCACAGTGCCGGACACAGGGGAATTACCCCCGCCGATGCTGCTGGAAGTGACGACCTGGCCAGTGATGACTCGGCTGGCGCTGACAGCCGGGCCAACGACCTCGACGCTTCGGCTCCACGCGAATTGGCGCCGGACGCTACCAAGGGCAAGGGCGCGCCCGAGGAGCGGCCCGCGAGCGCGGTCGCAGACGGCGCAACCGCCACGACGGCAGCAAGGAGCCGTGGTTTGGGGCTGCCGCGACCCCAAGACCAGCAACCAGCGGCGACAGACGCCACCACCTCTGTGCGTTTCACGGAGCAGATGCACGGCTGGTTCAGTCCCGGTCTCAGTGATCCGGAGAAGGGGCGAAGCCTGGGCAGGGACCGGAGCCGCAGGATCATGTTCGAGCTGACGATTACCGCCGAGGACATGCACGCGTTCGTTGAGGATCCGAGCCACCCTGCCAAGGCCGAGGGCTATATCCTCGCAGACTACTTCGGCGGCCGAATGCCGGTGGAACGTGGTTGGTTCAACCTCTTTGTGGAGGACGTTTCCGACGACGGCAGGCCGGCCAGGCGCATGCTGTACCGGTTGTGGCTGCGGGACCCGGGCGGAACGCCGTTCACGTTCACCGGGTACAAGCTGATCCATAACGAGGCCGGGCTGGATATTTGGCAGGACACGACCACGCTGTCCGCCACGATCCTGCGCGGCCATGTTCCGCCGTCGGAAGCGGTTGACGTTGAGGAGCCAGGCGGGCAGGAGCCAGGCCAGGAGGATGTCTTCGGTGCCGGCATTCTGTACATCCGCCCCTTGGACTTCGCCAAGCAACTGACCACGTTCCGTGCCAAGGGCCCGGCGCCGGCCGCGGGTTTGGCGTCCTTCATGAAATTGTTCGCCGGTGAGTTGTGGGAGGTCTACGGGCGGGGCCTCAAACGGGTCCCGTTTCCGGTCCGGAGACCACTGCGACGGCCACGCAGATGAAGAGCTGGGAGCTTGCGAAGCACCGTACTGTCCTGGGCTTCACTCCCCAGGCAGCGGTTCGCTGGCTCTCGCCGATGTCGCTGGCACGGACGGCATTGAAAGTCATGGCAGCCACTGTGTTCGCAGACTTCGGTGACAAGAGGGAACTTGAGGGGAGCTTCCCTGCCGATCAATTGCGCCTGGATAAACTCCCGGTCCCCGGCCAACCAGCCCAGCCGCCGGTCACGAGCCGCGGGCTTCCAAACCCCGGAGAGCTTGAGGCATCCCGCACCACAAAGCCCGACGAGCCCTTGAGCCCCGCTGATCTGTGGCTCGATTACACCGCAGATCTTGGCGACGGCTTCGACGCGACCTACTCCGTCGCAATGCTGCTCGCCCAGGACAAGGTAACCGTTCAGGGCCATGAGCTCCCCCGCGGAAGCGTGCTGGTCCTCGGGGGTGATGAGGTCTACCCCGTCGCCTCACCAGCTGCCTACGAGAATCGGATGGCAGGACCGTACCGGATGGCGCTGCCCACCAAGCACAATCCCACACCCATCATGCTCGCACTCCCCGGCAACCACGACTGGTACGACGGCCTGACCTCGTTCATCCGGATGTTCACCCGGCAACGAAGCATCGGGGGCTGGCGGACCATCCAGACGCGCAGCTACTTTGCGGTCCGGCTCACAGGGCAATCCCCTACGCAGGTTTCCGGCGAACAGCACCAGGGTACGCCCGGCTGGTGGCTCCTGGGCCTGGACAGCCAGTTGGGGCAGTACATCGACGAACCACAACTGGACTACTTCTACCGGAATGTCACGCTCCAGCTCCAACCCGGAGATGCCATCATCCTGTGCGTAGCGGCTCCCTTTTGGGTTGACGCCGAGCACCCTGGGCCGAACGAGTTCAGGCAGGTCAACTTTTTCGAACAGGATTACCTTCGCCGTCGGTTCAATCCCGAGACCGGCCTGTTCGAGGCCACGGGCGCAAACGTCCGGCTGTGGCTCACAGGCGATCTGCACCACTATTCCCGCTACGAGGAGCAAACGTCTCCTGACGAACTGGGCACGGATGAATCAGGCGCCCAAAACCTCCCACCGGACCCAACAAGAACGCAAATGATCACCTGCGGCCTGGGCGGTGCGTACCTTTCAGATGCCCATTGGCTCCCGGAACACCTCGCCCTTCCGGGCGACGCGAACGCACCTGGCCTGTCCTCCAGCGTCACCCAAACCGCAAACCCTCATGGCGACCACGAAGAAGAAACAACCCGCCACTTCACCCGCATGCCCACCCTCTACCCGGATCAGGCCGATTCCCAGTTGCTCGGTCCGAGGCTTGCGAACCCCTTCTCGCAATACTGGCTTCCCATCCGCAACCCTGGCTTCGGTTTGTCCCTGGGCATTGTCCACGTCATCGCTGCACTAACGCTCTGGACAGTCTTCAGCGCATTCCGCGGGGAATCGTTCGTGGACAGCCTCCGCAGCCTGACCCACGGAAACACCCTGCTCCTCGTCGTTGTCCTGATCCTTGCGGTGCCGCTCCTGCTCGCAGTCGTGTCACTGCTTGCACGATCCCTCGGGCTGGCGAAGGCAGGAATCGTGGTCTTCACCCGTGGCGCGCTCTACCAGCTGTCCGCCCTTGCGGTGAGTGCCGCCGTCGTGATCCTGCTTCCCTGGCCCAACGGCTGGCCCGACGTCGTGATTCTGCTGCTGGCGCTCGCGCTGGTGTACCTGGGTGGTTGGGCGCTTGGCAGTGAAGCCTTCGCGCTGTTCATCCTGGCGACGCCCAGCGGCGAGGTCTCTACCTGGAAAATGTCCGGCCAATCCATCGAAGACCACAAAGGATTCCTGCGCCTCCACCTCGCCGCCGACGGCAGTCTCACTGTCTACCCGCTGGTGGTGGATACAGTCTGCCGCGATTGGCAGCTGGCAACGAACGACGACGGCGCGCGGCTGGTTCCGCAATCCGACTTACCCGCCGTGCGGCTGCTTGAAGAACCCATCACCATCACGCGGAAAGGAACCGCACCATGATCATCACCCGTGCCGAGCACCGGACCGAGGTCATCCCGTTCCGGGCCCGGGACAACACCCCTTTGAGCCTGGTCCACGTGACATCGCCCGTGGAGGTGAGCAAAGGCCCCGTCATGCTGGTCCATGGTTCGGGCGTCCGAGCGGAGCTGTTCAGGCCTCCGGTCCGGACCACCATCGTGGACGTCCTGCTGGAGGACGGATGGGACGTGTGGATGCTGAACTGGAGGGCGTCCATCGACCTCGATCCCCTGTCCTGGACGCTCGCCGACGCCGCCGTGTACGACCACCCTGCCGCCGTCGAGCATGTGCTGAACGCTACCGGCGCGGCAACGATGAAGGCCGTGATCCACTGCCAGGGATCGACGTCGTTCACCATGTCCGCCGTGGCCGGTCTCCTGCCCCAGGTGGACACCATTGTCTCCAACGCGGTGTCCCTGCATCCCGTGGTGCCTGCGTTCTCGCGGCTCAAGATCGACTACCTCACGCCCGTGGTCAAGGTCTTCACTCCCTACCTGTCCCCCGCATGGGGCTACAAATCGCAGGGCTACTTCACGCGGGCCATCCGAGGCCTGGTCAAAGCCACCCACCGCGAGTGCGACAACATCGTCTGCAAAATGGTCAGCTTCACCTACGGCAGTGGCCGCCCGGCGCTCTGGGCCCACGAAAACCTCGACGACGCCACTCACCAATGGCTCAGCGGCGAGTTCGCCGAGGTCCCGGTGACGTTCTTCGAGGAGATGGGCCGCAGCATCAAAGCCGGGCACATGGTAGCTGCCGGAAACCATCCGGAACTGCCTGAGAACTTTGTGGCCGAGGCTCCCCAAACCGATGCACGGTTCGCGTTCATCGCCGGGCTGGACAACCTCTGTTTCCTTCCCGAAAGCCAGCAACGCACGTTCGACTTCTTCCAAAAGCACCGGCCCGGGAAGGACTCGCTCCACCTCATCCCCGGCTACGGACATCTGGACGTCTTCTTCGGTCAGCATGCCTGGCAGGACACCTTCCCGGTCATCGTGGAGGAGCTCAACAAGGCCCCTTCCAATCCAGCCCAAGAGCCCAATCCAGCCCAGGAGCCACTGTCATGAAAACACTTACCGAACTGGTTACTCCCCTGCTCAAGCTCATGCCGTCGCCGGTTCCCCGACGCCAGGAACGCCTCCGCGGCCAGCACGCACTGGCCGATGGCATCAAGTACGTCATGCCGGTCAATTCCGACGACTCCCCGGTGCTCATGGCGGCCTTCCCCATCAACAAGAAAGCCGCAGCGGCCGCACTCCCCGGCACCGAGATGCGGCCCTTCAGCCTGGGCGGCAAAGGGCTGCTGGTAGTCACGGTGGTCAATTACAAGTCCACGGACATCGGCAAGTACATCGAATACTCACTGGCCATCGCCATCACCCACGGCAGCAGGCCAGCCCCGCCCATCCTCCCGCTGATCTTCCAGAAAACCTTCAAGCTGGGGCAGTTCGTGGTGGACCTGCCGGTCAGTTCGGAGGTTTCCGTCAAGGGTGGAAAGGGAATCTGGGGCATGCCGAAGCACCAGGCCAACCTGGACTTCGTCGTCACTGACTCCACAGTGTCAGCACAGTACGACAAAGATGGCCAACTCGGTTGCTACATCGAGATCGAACGTCCCGACCCACTTGGCCTGCCACTGAAGCTCGCTGCGTCGAACTACTGCGTCTTCCGGAACATGCTCTGGAAATCGGACATCTACTTCGAAGCTACCGGAGACATCGCCCTCGGAGCACAGGCCAAGGCACGCCTCATCCTCGGTGACGCGCCCGGCGTCGAGCCTTTGAAGAACCTGCAGGTGGAAAGCAAACCCGTGTTCACCGCTTGGCTGCCGCAAGCCCACGGTGTCCTGGACGACCACTACGAAGCCTGGTTCCTCACCGCACCTACAGAATCCGCCGCAGCAGCCATTCGCGGAGGCGACATGCTGGACAGCATCGTGAACCTGGGCCAGAGCCAGGAATGGCTGACCCCGCCGGACCGGAGCAGGATCGCAGGGACGGCGCCAATGGGCACAGCACGAGACTCCGGCGCCGTACCTCGCGCCACTCCGGGAAGCCTCCAATGAACTGGCTACTGCTCATCAACGCGCTCTACTTCCTGTTCGGCGCCACGATGTACGTGGGCACCATGTGGGTCCTCAAATTCTTCCTGTACCCCACATGGCGTTCGCTGGCCCGCGAGAACGTCGACATGCACTTCGGCATCCCCACCCGCGCAGCCACCAAGTTCTTCACGGTCGTGGTGCCCATCATGTTCATCTCAGGCGGCATCCTGGTGTGGTCCGAGTGGGGCACCATCCGTGTCATCCCAGCCATCATCTGCCTGCTGGGAATCATCGTCCTGACCTGGGTGGGCCAAGGCATCATCATCCCCATCAACAAGCGCATCCGCGGCGGCGACTTCGCGGACGACGCCGAACTCCGCACCCTGCTGAAACGCTGGATGATGCTCAACGACATCCGCTTCTACGTCTCCACGCTGACGTGGGCGGCCATGGTGTGGCTGCTCGTGGACCGTGGACGCCTGCTGGAGTCCTTCGCATGAGCGCCCAGCAGCCGGCACAGCCCACGCCCCATAACCAAACTCACCATCAAGCGCGACGCCCCGGCGTGTTGGCTTGGACCACCGCCGATCCACTGCGCGCCATCCTGGCAGCGATCGCGATCATCACGGTGCTGACCGGTGCCGTGCAGGTCCCGTTTGGCGGACAAATATTGCCCTTGATCGGCGCCGACCCCACTCCTGGAATGCGGCAACTGTTCGGCACAGTGGGCATGTTCATGGTGGTGGTTGGCGGACTACTCCTGCACACCCTGCTGAACCCCGCACCCTCCCCCGAGGTGGTGCTCTGGTCCGGACTGCAAAAAGCCGGGGCGTTCGGCGCCGTCGGCATCGGGGTACTGAACGGAGTCTTCTCACCCATCGCGCTGCTGGTGGCCTTCTTTGACCTCGCGACGGCGGTACTCCTGTTCGTCTATTGGCGCAGGATCAGTGGGGGCATGACCGGAGGAACCGGACTGTGAAAAGGTCATTGGTGCTCGCCGGTGGCGGCATGCGCGTGGCCTGGCAGGCCGGCGTCATGCGGGCGCTCGCCGAAGAAGGCCTGGAGTTCCAGCATGTTGACGGCAGCTCCGGCGGGATCCTGACGGCGGGGATGCTGCTGTCCGGGGTGTCGCCGGAAGAAATGTGCACCCGCTGGTCCAGCGTGAACGTGAAGGACTTCGGCTCGGCGCTGCCGATCGGTGACTACCTCAAGGGCCCGTGGGCGCTGCCAGCTATTGGGGACGCGGACGGCATCCTGAACAAGGTCTTTCCCGCACTCGGGATCAATGATGCGACTATCCGGGGCCGCGCTGCGGAACCGGGCGCCGTCGAAGGTTCCTTCAACGTCGTGGAATTCACCGAAAAGCGCTGCCACGCCATCGATGCCACCGCCATTGACGCGGAGCTTATGGCCGCGGGAATGTCACTGCCCATCTTCCTGACACCGCTGCACCGGGACGGGAAGATCTGGACGGACGCCGTCTGGATGCGCGACGCCAATGTAGCCGAAGCCCTGCGTCGGGGAGCGGAGGAAGTATGGCTGATTTGGTGCATCGGCAACTCGCCCTATTGGGGTGACGGGCCCTTGGAGCAGTACGTGCACATGATCGAAATGAGCGCCATGGGAGCCCTCCTTGCTGATTTCGAGGCTGCGAGCGCGGCTGGACGCGAGTTTGTGCTGCACGTGGTGCGTCCTGAGCATCCGCTGCCGCTGGATCCCGAGTTCTATCTGGGAAGGATCGACGCCGATACCCTGATCGGCATGGGATACCGGGACGCCCGGGCGTACCTGGACACGATGACGACGGCCGGCGTCCCGAAAGATGCCAGTTGCACCGCCATGACAGAACCGGCTGCGGGTGTCCGTTTCAACGACACCTTACGCGGAGAACTGGGGGGCTCACCCCTGACGTTCAAAGCCACCGTCATGCTGCCCACGGCGGGGTCCACTGTGCCCCCACAGTTCACCGGATTCCTGGAGCACCCGCTCTTCGACGGTCGCGTCTTTTTCTCGGATGGACGCGTTGAAACAGAAGGCCACGACATCACGTACCGTGCCCGGATCAGGCTCGACGGCGGGTGGCAGGACGTGTCCCTGACCCGCACCTTGCGGGACGATCCCGGTCCGGATGCCTGGACCGACTCGCGCCAGGCAGTATTGCAAGTGGACGGGTTGCCGGCGGGAAGCCTGACCGCCGAGCTGACCATGAGCCTGGCCGACGCCGCGGGACTTCTGGCCTCGGTGGAGCCAGTGGGTGCCCACGGCTTCGTTGACCGGGCAGAGGCCGTGGCCAGCTTCGCCGCCAACGGTTTTCGGGAGTTGCTCGCACGGTACTGAACTCCACTGTGATCGCTAACTCCGCTGTGATCCACGTTATTACCGGCTGGTAAACAGCGCGCTACCGATCTGCAAAAGATGGCAACAAGGGGGAAACACCCGTGAAAAACCGGCACCCTACGCTGATGATCAACAGGTCACGCCAGCGAAAGGGCCAAACATGTCCTCCACACCCGTTCACATCGTCATTGCAGGCGCAGGTCCCGCAGCCCAGGCTTTGGTGCGGCGGCTGGCCGGCAGCGGTTCAGGTTCCCGGCAACGCCCCTTCGATGGCACCGTCACCGTGCTCAGCAATCGCGACGAATGCCCCGAGGCGCTCCTGGAACTGGCAGATCTGCCGCAGGTCTCGGTCCGCTTCGGGCAGCCCGCAAGTTTCATTGACGCCGCAGCGAAGATCGTCACCACCGTGGATGGCATGGAGTTCTCCTACGACCAACTCGTGATCGCCACGGGTTCAGCTCCAAGCCTTCCGCCGGTCGCCGGGGCCGAAACGGGCCTGAGTTACTCCACCATCGATGACGCCGCGAACATCGGTGAAGCGATCAAGGACGTCACCAGGATCGTCGGCCGGCGCCCGCTGGGAATCCTCGTGGGCAATGGTCCCGCAGCGGGCCAGGCAGAAGCCGTGCTCCGGGCCCGCGGTGTCCGTCCCGTCCGCACCACCCTCCGGCCAGCCGCCGTCGTTCGTTCCACCTCAGGTTCCACGCCAGCGGCGACCGGCATCCTGTTCGAAGACGGCAGCAGCATGAACGGCGACCTCGTGGTCCTCGCCGAGGAACGTATCGCGCGCAGCGAGCTTGCCGAAAGCGCAGGTCTCCTGATTGCCTCCGACGGCGGGATCGCAGTAGGGCGCGATCTCACCACCTCCGTCCCCGGCATTTGGGCGATTGGCGACGCGGCTTCCTGCGACGGCCTCCGACTGGGTCTTCTCCTTTCTGCCGAGTCCTCCGCGATGCTGTGCGCCTCGGGGATGCTGTTGGGCGCATGGGGCAGCAACCAGCAGGCCGCGATGGCGGCCTGACTGCTGCTTCTCTTGCCATTGTGGACAACCCCGACCGGCACCCGGACCATATGGCAAGATGGTCCTTTGACGGGCAGTGACAACCCTGCGGCCATCGGGCCGGCCATGCCCGGCACGGAAGGATCCCATGAGCAACGAAGCCGTCGCGCCTGCAAGCATCGCCTCGTACATCGACCACACACTGTTGAAGCCGGAGGCCAGCGAGGCAGAGGTTTTGAAGGTTTGCGCCGAGGCCGTCGAGTACAAATTCAAGTCCGTCTGCGTCAATCCGATCTGGGTCAAGACCGTCACGAAGGCCCTCAAAGGATCCGGAGTCTTGACCTGCTCCGTTATTGGGTTCCCGCTGGGCGCCACACCCAGCGACGTCAAGGCATTCGAAGCCCGCGGCGCGGTGTTGGATGGCGCCGATGAGATCGACATGGTGATCAACATGGCGGCCGCGCGCGCGAATGACAAGGGCGCCTTGGTGGATGACATCACCGCCGTCGCCGAAGCTGTCCACGCCGGCGAAGCGATCCTGAAGGTCATCATCGAGACGTCCATGTTGACCGATGAACAGAAGGTCATTGCCTGCGAAGCCGCCGTTGAGGCAGGGGCTGACTTCGTCAAGACCTCCACTGGTTTCAACGGCGGCGGAGCAACCGTTGAAGACGTTGCCTTGATGCGCAAGACCGTCGGACCTGATGTTGGGGTCAAAGCGTCAGGCGGAGTGCGGTCCCTGGCTGACGCACAGGCTATGATTGCTGCTGGTGCAACACGTATCGGAGCGAGTTCCGGAATAGCCATTGTCAAAGGTGAACAGGGTTCATCGGATTACTGAGGCATCCGCGACCGCCACAGATTTTGAGCCCTGCGGGGCCGAGGAGGAATGAATGTCCAAGAACGCAACAAGCGCCCCCATTGAAAAAGAGAACAACCTCGGCACAAGCATTGTCCTGTTCGTGGTCATGATCGTGCTCTTCCTGGGCGCTATCTACTCCCTGTCCTTCCTCAGCCTGGATAACCCGTGGCCGATGGCCGTCTGCCTGGGCCTGTTCGCCCTCGCATTCTGGATTCCGCAGACCATTCTTGGCCGCTCGGACTCAGCTGGCGAAAGCTAAACTTTCACGCAATATGTGATGGCCCGGGCATGTGCCCGGGCCATTGCTTTTGGGGCGGGCTTAACTGCTTGAGCTTCGGGAAGAACGCGGGACAAAGTAGGTTTCCGCTTTGATGGGAATTACACCGCTGGGGAACAACCCATCGGCTTGTGTGGAGTACTGCCTGATCCGCGGGTGCTTGGATGACAAGCCTTCTGCCCAAATCCACGGTTGGTACCCAAGGCGCGCTAACCCTGCCGTATCCGGCGGCGAGACCAAATCGTAGGGAAAGTCCGAATAAAGGACCAGGTTTTCAGGGTGGCCTTCCCCGGCCTTGCGGGTGATGAGGTGGTCAACATGGCTACCCACACCTACAGGAACGAAGAGCAGTTCGGCCTTGGTCACGGCCATTAGCTCGGCAACATCGTCCTGGAGTTGCCGGATGAGCGTTTTATCTCCCCGTGCTATCCGTCCGAGCGCGATGTCGAATCGATACGTCGAGTAGCGGTGTGTCAGTTCCGGCAGGAGCTTGTTCCACGCGCCTCTGGCGAGCCGCGGTAACTGTCGACGACGGAACAAGGCATCCACGGCGCCCAGATGTATGAGCTGTACGCCCATGGCAGCAAGGACAGCCTTGTCCTCTGCTTTGCGGGCCTCGAACAGTTGCACGCCATCCTCAAGCGTGGACTGACGCACGAAAGAGCGGGCGGCCCGGGTGTGCGGTGCAGGGGAGGCTTCCGTGAACACAGTTGCCACGATGATCTCCCGTTCCTGCGCCTGCGCCTCAATAAGCGCACCACAGGACAAAACCGCGTCGTCAAGGTGGGGCGACAGGAACAGCCAGGGAGCGTCGCCTGCCAAGGATCGTTCGATTTTCGATTCAATTGCCATGCGGAGGCCCTCCCTGTGGATGAGGCCCGGTTGGAGCTGCTTCAGCAACTGCATTGCGAAAGGATGTGGCCTGCATTTCGGCGAGCCGGTCCCAATTGAAGCCTGAAGCAAACGCCCTGCCTTGGGCCCCCACCTCCATCAGTCCGTCCTGTGCGTATCTGCGCGTTATCTCGGCGGCAAGGGCCTCGACGTCGAACGCCGGAACCAACCAGCCGGCGGCGTCGGGGACAATCTCCCTCAAGCACGGGATATCGAAGGCAATGACCGGAGTTCCAACTGCCAATGACTCGATGGCCACCAACCCAAACGTCTCCTGCCTGGAGGGAACAACCACAAGCCGCGCATCACTCATCGCTTGGAATTTCTGCTCCCCGGAGAGCCACCCCATAAGGCGTATCCGGTTCGAGAGGCCTCTCGCTTCGATGACAGCGCGAAGCTTGGCTTCGTCGGGACCGGCACCTGCAATCAGGAGTTGGCCATCAACACGTCCCGCACATTCTCCCCAGGCCGCCAACAGCAAATCGAGACCCTTGCCACTGAATTCCAAGCGCCCGATGCACAGGATGTCCTGTCCGGGCTTGGGTTCGGTTTTCCACGCCGCGGGATCCACGCCATTACCGATCACCTCCACGCGGACGTCCCGATTCATGGCAGTCAGGCGGTCCGCGATGCCCTGCGATACTGCGATCATTCGCCCGTAGCGCCTAACACCCCATCGTTCCACCCAGTGCAAGGGCAAGCCGTATTCACGTGCCTTCTCACGCGCATGCAGCCACTGGACCAGGCCAATGGTGGGGCGCTTGGTCCAGAGCGGCGCAGCCATGCTGGAGAAGGGCGCGAAAAAGTCCTCCACCACCAGATCAACGGCTGCGCGACGCCGTCGAACCTCAAAGGGCAGCATCAGCACATAGCCCAGGAGCCGGGTCAGCCTGTTCCGCCCATGGCCTATTCCGATTGGCACGTAGTGAACGCCGTCCTGCACACGCTCAGACCACCCGGGGTACCTGGTGGTCAGGACGGTCATCCGGAAGCCGTTGGCAGCCAGCCGGCGATCGACCTCGTGTGTCCTCACTGATCCCCCACCGGCGCCGGGCATGCCTGGGTCTTCGAACCCAAGATGTAAAACCCTCATGATCTTTACCGTTCTGTGCCATGGTCTTTGGACGGGAACCCGATATTCGCCGATGCAGCAACGTCCAGATCGGCTTCACGCACGAACCAGCGCGTCGTATCACCATTGGTGGGTCCCTCGGAAGTGAAAACAGGGGTTGCGTGCTCCTTTAGCCAAGCGAGCATGGTGGGATTCGCGTAGCCGTATCCCTGACTGGTGGGCAGCGACTGGGTCAGGATGTAGTTGACGCCGTGTTCTTTCATCAAGGGTGCTGATGGCCAGATTCCGAACCTGGCGTCATCCCTGAATACCAACTCCGCAGTGCTGTTGGTGACGCTGACGCGCGCATCTGCCGGCAGGTTCGCTTTGACCCACTGCCTCGCACTGGCAAAGCCATTGTCCACAGTGAGTGCCGTCCGCACCCCGAGAAGCACCGTCAAGGCGATGAAGCAGATGGAGATCGCCGTGAGCGCGCTACGAGCCTTGGGGTATCTCTCCCTGAACTCCACCACGGCCAGCACGGAGCACAAGACCCCTGCCACCATGACGCCATACCCATATTGCTCTTCGAAGGTGCCGAACACAGCACTGTAGGCACCAGCGACACCCAGCGCGAACCCTGCGAGTCCAATGAACCGCCGCCCTGCATGAAGGCTGAAGCACAGGAGGAGGCCCACTACGGGACACAGCGCCAGAAGAACATAACTGGTGCCGAAGTGACCGCTCTGCTCGATCAATCGGGACACGATGCTGGGCGAGCCTTCCGCCGTGAAACCCGTGTTCTTCTCAACCCCGGACATCCGAAGCAGCCCATTGCTTTTGGCCCACACCCAATCGGGCATTTGTCCCCGGAGGGCTACCACGGCGAGGTAAGCCGCATAGGGAATGACAGCCACCGCCACCACAACCGCAGCCTTCCGCCAGGGCAGGGTCTGCTTCCACAACACAGCAACCAGCACCGGGGCGATGGTGCAGATGATGAAGAAGTCCTTACAGAGAACGCCGTATCCCAGGAGCAATCCAGCTAACGACCAGCGCAGGATAGCGGTCAGCCTCCTCGCGGGTTCCGGCGTTCCTACCAATACCAAAAACCCTGCAACCACAGCCACCATGGCCGAGGTCTCAAGGAAGGCATGGCTGTTGTTGCGCAGGATGACAGGCTCGAAAGCAAGAAGCACGGCGCAGAACCACGCGGGTCTGATACCGGCAAGCCTTTTGACAAGGAGGAACCCCAAGCCCGCGGTCAATGCTCCGAGCGCCGCATTCAGCCACCGCAACTGCACTACGACATCCACAATTTCACCAGAGACGTTAAACAGCGTGATGACGCCGGCTTCAAGGAGGAAATAGCCGGGCGGGTGGAGGAAGAAGGGCCCGTCCGGGAGCGTGGGAAAGTGGCCGGCACTGACAGACTCGCCCAAACGCACGTACAGTAACTCATCCACCCAGAGCTCAAAACCCTGTTCCAAACCGAGGGCACGAACGCCGAAGGCTCCGGCAACCACAGCCAGGAACGGCATCCAGGTGCCCGTGAGTCCCTGAATTCGCCGTGCAACCTTGCTCCAGCCGGGCAACAAGCCGCGCTGATGTGCCAAGATGGCAAAACCGGCAGCGGCTGCTAGGAGCAGCCATACAAACGGTTGAAACCCGCTGGCCACGGCCAGCACCACAACCAGTCCGACTGGGTACGCAAACCACCGCCAGGCCACACGGCCCGGACGCGCGGCGGCGGCAAGAACCGGATGAGCGATGAGGGCCAGAACCACGGACGCCAGCACCGAGCCCGCCGCTGAGCCCACTGCCATGCCGCTAACAGCATTCAGATGCCAGCCAACCCACAGCCCACCGACCACCAGAAGGCAAGCGATGGCAAGGCCTACCTGGCATCGCCGGTAGGCCCTCACCGCGAGAAGGATTGTGGACAGTACCATCAGCACTGCGTAGCCAAGGCCAGCTACTGCCAACCATGGCAAGAGCTCCAGGGAGCCGTGATACTTCTGGGGCACAATCAGCCCGGCCAGCGCATGCGGTGCCGTCGCGATAATGACGAAGGCCACTACAGCCAGTTGCCCAAAGGAGGCGAAGGCGGCTCCAAGGATCTGACGCACGTCCGCGCCTGGGGTGCGTAGCAAAGGGAAAACCACCAAGGCAGTACCGGCCGCCACATACACCGGCCCCTTGGCAATTGATGCCAATGCTTGGAATCCCGCTGCGGCCGAGGATCCTTCGTCCAGAAATCCAACCACCACAACATCGAGGCCAACCAGCACCGAAACTACGCACAACACCGACGCGATCTCGATGGTCTCCGCCCATCGCCATTTGTCCAGGAGGACCCGCGGACGCCAATGCAGGTCCCGATAGAAGGAAAGCGGCACGGCGAGCGGAGCTACTGAGCCCACAGCAAAACCGAGGACCGCTCCCCCTGCACCCCATGCCAGGAAGATCACCAACACGCTGAACCCGAGCCTGAGGACAACTTCGCCGATGTTTGTCAGGGCAACCCAGGTGAAACGCAATTCACCCTGCAACCAACCCGAGGGCGCCGTCACGATGAAGATAGCCAGCGAACCCAACGCCACAGCTCCTGCCAGCGCTGGTGTGGCAAAGGCCAGAGTCACTATTCCTGTCACTGCGGCTGCCGCTGCTCCCGCCAGGCATGACACAAAAACCGAGAAGGCCATGCCATCCTTGCGTTCCTCGGAGTCTTCAGGATTGACAGCGACTACGTGGGACAGCGGAAGCGGCACCAAGGCTGATGCAACAATCCCTACGATTCCCATCAGCATCGCGGCCGACGCAAAGTGCGTGTAGTCCGCAGTGGGCAGCATGTTGGCCATGAGTAAACTGCAGGCGTAACTGACTGCCCCCACTACCCCGGCCGACATCGCCAGGAAGACGCTGTTTTCACCTACTTTGCTTCTGTGTCCGGATACCTTTTCCACGCCACCGGATTTGGCTTCCTGATCCTTATGAAGCAGGGTGTCAGACATGTTCGCACCCCTGGCCGATCGCGGCCGGATGCGCCCTACAGGCCATCAACAGCGTGGGCAGGCGAAGCAGCGCTTCCGGGTCCGGCCAGCAGGACGCTCCGTCCGGCCGGTTGCAACTCAGCCGAGTCAACCCCAATCTGCTTCAGGACAGCGAAGGCTTCGAACTCATCCCGGCCCTTCATCAAGACCGAGGCTTGGCCGTCGCCCTCCCACACTTCATCCGTGGGGCGCAGTATGGCCCGGAGGTCGGCCCCTAGCGGTACTTCGAAACGCACCAGTGTGGACATATCGGAGCGGGAACTGCGACCACCGATCGCCTCCAGGCTTTGCATCTCTTCAAGGACAACACCAGCCAGAAGTGCCGAACTCCGCTCCCACGTAAAGCAACGTGCCCACTCCTGGCATTGTGCAGAGAACTCCCGGGATGCCTCATGGGCGGCCAACGTCTCCAGGGCGGCAACCATGGCGCTCCCGAATTCCTTGGGGGTATCCACCAACCATCCTGTGCTGCCGTCCACCACGGAATCGCGGATGCCTGGAACACGCAAGGCAAGGCAGGGAACGCCCCAGGCAGCCGCCTCGATGACTGAACATCCCCAGCCCTCGGACGCCGACGTGGAAGTAGTAAGCCATGCCCGGTTCAGCAGCCTGTTGCGGACCTCGTTGGGCTGATAGCCGTGGAAAGTCACAACATGGCTGAGCCCCAGGTCCATCGCGAGTTGCTGAAGGCGGCCTCTTTCAGGCCCGTCGCCCACGATTTCCAGGCGCAGATTAGGGATACGGGAGGCTGCAACGGCAATCTGGCCCAATAACAAGTCCAGCCGTTTGTGCGGCACCAAGCGACTGACGACGGTAATGGTGGGCTCAGGCGCCCTGGGGCCGACCTCTGCCGGAACGTCGATAGTGCCATTGGGTACTACGTGAATTGGTCCGGAGAATCCAAGCTTGCGAAGTTCCAACCGCGTAGAAGGTGATACGGCAACAATGGCCCGCTGGCCATAGACAGCTTTCGCGCCGCGGCTTTCCAGGAAGCGGCCGAGGGCAGCCAACGGCGGCGAGAATCTGCTGCGGAATTGCTCTTGGTGAACGTGGTGAATCAATTGAACGATGGGCGTCCCGCCTGGCATGAAGAGCGGCGAGAAGAACGGGATCCCGTTTTGGCAATCCACTACAGCATCGTAAAGACTGCCTGTGCGCACGAGCTTGAGGGCTGCGTGGGCATAGATTGCCAAGGGACCGCCACTGCGTAGTATCCGGATGCCGTCGATGACGTCCTCCGCAGTCTGGTTCGCTTCACGCCCGGTGAACCACGTGACTTTGACCCCGGCTTCTATCCACCTGCGGGAAATCTCGTGCATGTATTGCTCGGCGCCCCCGGCTTGGGAATGACCGACGTCGCGCCAGTTCAGGATGAGTACGTGCTTTCCAGCAAGATGTGTTGGGGACATTGGGAAAGCAGTGGTCATAGGATCGATTTCTCTAGTTGAAGCACGGAGGCAAAACTGGCGATTCCGTCGTGGAACGGCCGGAAGGTTGACGATTCTCCGTCAGTCCAGGCGACAGGCAGTTCGATGATTCGGGCCCCTTGGTGTTGCAGCCTCAGAAGCAGCTCCACATCAAAGGCAAATCCGGTCGCGCGGCATTGCACCATGGCCGCTGTCAGCGAGGACCGCTCAAAAAATTTGAAGCCGCACTGGGTATCGAAGATGCCCTTCACTTTGGACTTGGTCAGTGCGCGGAAAGCAGTACCGCCCACGCGCCGTCCCAGTTGTTGTCGCCGAACAAGGGTGGAACCCGGCGCGTGGCGCGAGGCAATTACTGCTGCAGCACCCTCTTCGAGGTGGGACATGGCAGCAGTCAGCGTATCCAACGGTGTGGCCAGATCCGCATCAAAGAACCCGGTGAAACGTGACGTACCGCTGAGGAGGCCCCGGCGGACAGCTGCCCCCTTGCCACGACGGGAACAACCGATCACGGAAATCGGGACGGTGCTTCCTGTCTCGCGGCTTCCTGTCTCGCGCGAAATACGGCGGACTACAGCCCCGGTCTCGTCAACGCTGCCATTATCTACAACCACGATCCGCGAAGACCACGGCTGACTTGCCAGGAAATCGACGGCCTGCAGCAGGGTATTGGGAATTCGTCCGGCCTCGTTGTAGGCCGGAATTATTACTTCAAGATCAACGAGGGAACGACGCAGTGAATCCGCATGTCGCAGTGCCTGAAGGCCTCCCCTGCTGCCGATGTGCATACTGCGTGAGTGGAGCACAGCCATCTGAACCTCCGTATACGTGAAAACGTAAAAATTCGTCTTCTCGTAAAGGGAGTGGGCACAGGCCGCGAGACATGACGCCAACTTGGCGTCCGGATCACGGGGCCTGGATCACACCGCCCAATGCCGCCAGCACTCCGGGCCAATGTTGCTGGGCCAGAGCCCAGCCCGCTGCGCCCATACCCACCATGGCGTATCCGCTGACAGGAATCAGCACCAGCCACTCGCGCCGTGATCCGGCCCTTCCCAGCAGCGGAATCGAAAAAGCCCCGTTGGCCCGCCAGATGCCACTGATCAGTGATTTCCGCAGGAATTTAGGTGGCTTGATGACGATCGGCCACAGCAACGGTACGCCACCCACGGTGATCATGTCCCCCACAATGTGGACCACGACGCCCGTCAGCATCGACAGCGGCAACCAACCCCATTGATCCGGTGCGAACCAGGTCACCAGGCCGGCCATCACCACAGCGAACAGCCAGTTGGTGATCCAGCCCGACTTCGGAAACAGGTTCAAAGCCTTGGCTGCCAGGTTGATCATGAACATGCACAGCAAACCGGCGCCGACGGAGAGCTTGCCTGCCGGTGTGACCATCTGAAATTGAGCTGCCATGGCCGCCAGCACTACAAAGGCCGAGGCTCCCAACAGAGAGTGAGTTCCTTGCCGGTGGCCGCCGCTGGCTTTCTCGATTCCCACCGCAATCACATTGGACAGCGGCGGCAGCGAATTCGCTATGGTGCTGTGCCGGTGATCCCAGTCGCACACCAACGCTGTGCCCGCCGTCGCCATGGCTCCGATCAGGATGCCTGTGGAGTCCAGCGGGTACCAGCCCAAGGCGTAGGGACCGGTCGAGGCAATAGCAATCCACGCCGCGGCTCCTGACGCGGCGTGGTGTCCTCCCATCATTCGGTTAGCCTGCCTTTACGGGTACGTCTGAGAAGATCGCTTCGATCACGTTGTTGGCCCACTGGAGGATCTCGGCGTCCTGGAGATCACGGCCGCCGATCCTGGCCGTTTTGGGCTTCGGGATCAGGACGGCGTCCAGCGCTGGCTTAACCTGGGAACCCGGGTACATGCGGTTCAGGCGCATGGTTTTGGATTCGGGCAATTGCGCCGGCGAGAAGCGTATGAAGTTGCCTTGGAGCGCGACGTCGGACAGCCCGGCTTCGCGGGCCCCCACCCGGAAGCGGGCCACGGCGATGAGGTTCTGCGCGGGCAGCGGCGGCTCACCATAGCGGTCCACGAGTTCCGCGAGGACCTCATCGATGGCCTCGTTGGTCACAGCGGCAGCCAACTTCCGATAAGCCTCCAGGCGCAGCCTCTCACCGGGCACATAATCATGCGGCAAGTGCGCATTGACGGGCAGTTCAATCTTCATCTCGGCTGCCTTCTCCTCGGCCTCGCCGCGGTACTCGGCAACAGCCTCGCCCACGAGCCGGATGTAAAGGTCGAAGCCCACTCCCTGGATATGGCCGGACTGCTCCCCGCCCAGCAGGTTGCCCGCACCACGGATTTCGAGGTCCTTCATAGCCAACTGCATGCCGGCGCCGAGCTCGTTGTGGGCCGCCACAGCCTTGAGTCGCTCCAGGGCTACCTCGCCCAGGGGCTTTTCCGAGGGATAGAGGAAGTAGGCGTAGGCACGTTCACGGCCACGACCAACTCGGCCACGGAGCTGGTGGAGCTGCGACAGTCCGTACTTGTCGGCGCCGTCCACAATCAGGGTGTTGGCGTTGGAGATGTCCAGCCCGGTCTCAATGATGGTGGTGCAGACCAAGACGTCGAACCGTTTCTCCCAGAAGTCCACAATGATCTTCTCGAGGCGGCTCTCGGACATCTGCCCGTGCGCCACTTCCACCCTGGCCTCGGGGACCAGCTCGCGGATCTGCGCGGCAATACGCTCAATCGAGGACACACGGTTATGCACGAAGAACACCTGCCCTTCGCGCATCAGCTCGCGGCGGATGGCCGCTGATGTCTGCTTGTTCGTGAAGGGACCCACATAGGTGAGTACCGGGTGGCGTTCCTCCGGCGGGGTTGCCAGGGTGGACGTCTCACGGATGCCCGTCAGGGACATTTCCAAGGTACGGGGAATCGGCGTGGCGCTCATGGCCAGGACATCCACGTTGGTGCGCATCTTCTTCAGGGCTTCCTTGTGTTCCACACCAAAGCGCTGCTCTTCATCCACGATGACCAACCCCAGGTCCTTGAACTCAAAGTCCTTGGACAGCAACCGGTGCGTACCGATCACGACATCCACGGCGCCGCTCTTGACGCCCTCGGCTGTTTCTTTGGCTTCCTTGCCGCTCTGGAACCGCGAAAGGGGTTTTACCCGCAGCGGGAATCCGGAGAAACGTTCGGTGAAGGTCTCGTAGTGCTGCTGCGCCAACAGCGTGGTGGGCACCAGGACCGCCACCTGCTTGCCGTCCTGGACGGCCTTGAAAGCAGCGCGGACGGCGATCTCGGTCTTGCCGTAGCCCACGTCGCCGGAAACCAGGCGGTCCATGGGGATTTCCCGCTCCATGTCCGCTTTAACCTCGTTGATGGTGGTCAGTTGGTCAGGAGTCTCGACGTACGGGAAGGCTTCCTCGAGCTCACGCTGCCACGGAGTGTCGGGGGCGAAGGCGTGTCCGCGGGAGGCCATCCGGGCGGAGTACAGCCGGATCAGCTCTCCGGCGATCTCCTTGACGGCCTTGCGTGCCTTGGACTTGGTGCTGGCCCAGTCAGCGCCGCCCATCTTGCTCAAGGCAGGGGCGTCTCCGCCGACATAGCGGGTGACCTGGTCCAGCTGGTCCGTGGGAACGAACAGACGGTCCCCCGGAGCACCGCGCTTGGATGCTGCATACTCCAGGACCAGGTACTCACGCAGCCCGGCATCGGACGACGACGTACCGGTCACCTTGCGTTGAATAAGCTCCACGAACCGGCCGATTCCATGCTGCTCATGGACCACAAAGTCGCCTGCGTGCAATTGCAGCGGGTCCACGGCATTCCGCCGCTTGGATGGCATGCGCCGCATGTCCTTGGTGGAACTGGCGGTGGCGCGGCCCAGCAGGTCCGCTTCGGTCAAGAGGCCCAGTTTGAGGCCATCCAGGACAAAACCACGCCCGACGGCGGCAGTGGTCACCTCGATGATGCCCGGCTGTGGATCCTTATCCAGCGAGTCCACACGGGCACAGGGGATGTCGGCATCGTGGAAAAGCTCAACCAGTCGCTGGGCCGGTCCCGGACCGTCAGTAACTACTACCAAGCGCCACTGCTCCCGGACACGGGAGCCAATGAAGTCCAGCATTTCCGCGACCTCGCCCTGGTAACCACGCGGTTCCCGGGCATGGAGGTTGAGCACGTCGATGTCCAGCACCAGGTCCTCATCGGTCGCGAGAGAGGTGATGGACCACCAGGACACGCCGTGTTCCAACGCGGCGGATCGGGTGTCTGTCAGAGAACGGAAGCTCGCGGCGTGCAAGTCAGTGGACGCCTGGGAGGACAGATCCAGGGGCGCCGAGCCGCCGTCGGACGCCGTTGACCAAGCAGCTTCCAGGAACTCTTCGTTGGTAGCAGCGAGGTCGTGCGCGCGGGTGCGCACCTTTTCCGGTTCGATGACCACGCTCAGGGACCCGGCCGGAAGCTGGTCCACGAACGGGACCATGGCATCCACCAGCACAGGGGCCAGGGACTCCATGCCTTCAACGGCGATGCCACCGGCGATCTTCTCCAGCATGTCAGCCGCGGCCGGCATATCGGCCTTGAGCTTGGCGGCACGGGACATGACGGAGGGCGTGATCAGGATTTCACGGCAGGGTGGTGCATGCAGTTCCGTGGGGTGGTGGATCCCGGGTGCGGACAGAGAGCGCTGGTCAGCCACGGCAAACCAGCGCATCTGGTCAACTTCATCGCCGAAGAACTCCACACGGATAGGGTGGTCCTCCGTGGGCGGGAAAACGTCCAGGATGCCACCGCGAACCGCGAATTCGCCGCGGTGCGTCACCATGTCAACCCGGGCATAGGCGGCGTCGGAGAGGGCCCGGACAACGTCGGTGAAGGAGCGTTCCTGGCCTACCTGCAGCGTGACGGGAACGAGGCCGCCCAAACCGGCGACAATCGGCTGGACCACGGCGCGAACCGGAGCAACCACCACACGCAAGGGCGCCGCCGTCGAGGTTTCAGGGTGGGTCAGGCGGCGAAGGACGGAGAGCCTGCGGCCCACGGTGTCCGACCGCGGCGAGAGCCGCTCGTGCGGGAGGGTCTCCCAGCTGGGAAAAGTGGCCACTGAGTCCGCGGGGAGATAGGAGGCGAGCGCCGCTGTCAGGTCTTCGGCCTCACGCCCGGTAGCGGTGACCGCCAGGACAACAGGGGCGTTCCCGGAGTCAGCTCCTTGGGCAGCCATGGCGTCGGCCATTTCTGCGAGCAGCACTGCCCGCATCCCGGTAGGGGCGCTGATCTGGTAGTCCGTGCTCCGGGCCGAAAAGGGCCGCTGAGCCTCAGTTCGGACGCGCGCAAAAGTCTTGTCCTCCGCCAGTGCGCGGCGCAGACCGTTGAGGCTCATGGCTGAAACTCCTAGGGTGGGTCCAAGGGCAGGCAACACAAATGCCCGGAAATTCGAATGAATGCCGGGTCATTCCAGCCTACCCCTCCCTCCAGCCCAGGAGTTCCGTTGCAGCCATCCCCAAACCAGTCATCCCCAAACCAGCCTTCCAAGACCGTCCTCGTCACGGGCGCCACCGGTTACATCGGAGGCCGCTTGGTCCCCCGGCTTCTCGAGGCTGGCCACCGGGTGAAGGTGGTGGTCCGCTCCCCACAGAAGATCGCCGACGTTCCTTG
Source organism: Paenarthrobacter sp. 10L412 (assembly GCF_056395565.1). NCBI lineage: Bacteria > Bacillati > Actinomycetota > Actinomycetes > Micrococcales > Micrococcaceae > Paenarthrobacter > Paenarthrobacter sp. 10L412. The sequence continues at coordinate 338,880 of NZ_JBFTJT010000002.1, forward strand.
GCACGACGACGTCGAAATCATCACGGATTCCCTCTCCGATACCGGAAGCCTGGAGAACGCACTCCAGGGTGTGGATGTGCTTTATTACCTGGTTCATTCCATGGCTTCAGGCAGTGGATTCGAGGCGAAGGAAGAAGCCATGGCCCGGCTCGTGTCAGACGCAGCCACCCGGGCCCACGTCACCAGGATTATCTACCTCGGCGGCCTGCATCCGGAGAACGAGGAGCTCTCCACGCACATGCGTTCCCGCGAGACGGTCGGACGCGTCTTCCTTGAATCCGCAGTGGATTCCATCGTGTTCCAGGCCGGCGTCGTCATCGGGTCGGGTTCGGCGTCGTTCGAAATGATCCGCCACTTGGCCGATACCCTTCCCGTCATGCCGGCACCCAACTGGGTTAATAACCGCATCGAAGCCATCGCCGTGCGCGATGTGCTGCACTACCTTGTGGCTGCTGCCACGCTCCCGGACGGCCTGAACCGGACGTTCGATATCGGCTCCCGTGACGTCCTGAAGTACAAGGACATGATGAACGAGTACGCCGTGGAGCGGGGCCTGCCCCGGCGTTTGGTGATCGCCCTTCCGGTTCCGGCGCCCAAGCTCGCCGGCCTGTGGGTTGCACTGGTCACGCCCATTCCGCTGTCCATGTCCTTGCCGCTGGTGCAGTCACTGCAGCACGACGCAGTGTCGCGGGAGCACGACGTCGATCATTACATTCCCCAGCCCGACGGCGGCCTGACACCGTACCGCCGTGCCGTCGCCTTGGCTTTGGGCAAGGAACGTGACGGGCAGGTGGAGACCACCTGGGCAAATGCCGGAATCGACGCCGACCCTCTTCCCAGCGATCCCGATTGGGCCGGTTACAAGGTCTTCCTGGACGAGCGGACCTTCCACAGCGACGCGAAGCCTGAGCATGTGTGGACCGTCATTGAGGGCATCGGTGGCAAGAACGGCTGGTACTCACTTCCACTGGCATGGCGTGTGCGTGGGTGGTTGGACAAGCTCACCGGTGGGGCGGGGCTGCTGCGGGGCCGCAGGCATCCGAAAAAGCTGGGCAGCGGCGAAGTGGTGGACTGGTGGCGGGTGGAAGCCATAGACCGCGGACATTTGCTGCGTCTCCGGGCCGAGATGCGGGCGCCCGGGCGGGCATGGCTTGAGTTGGCAGTGGAGCCCGACGGCGGCGGGAGCCTTTACAAGCAGCGCGCCATCTTCTTCCCACGCGGTCTGGCGGGCAGGCTTTACTGGCTTGGCGTGTACCCGTTCCACGGGATCATCTTCCCGTCGATGGCACGGAACATTTCTGCGGCGGCCTCAGCGATGCAGGAAACGGACACACATGAACTTGAACAACAGGCCGGTTCCGGCGTGGCCACGGACACCCCGTAGGATGTTGGGAGCTAAAAGAGCTTCACCACCAATATATCCACGGAGGACCCATGGCCCTGAGTGCATCCACCACCCTGCCGCACAGCGTTGACCGAGTAGCGGCCGTATTTGTCGACGAAGACTTCCTGCGTCACACGAGCGAACTGGTGGGCGGCTCCCTGGAATCGTTCACGATCGACGGCGACCCTGCCGGCGCTTTCAGCACCACCACCGTTCGTACGCTGCCCACTACCCGCTTGCCGGATATCGCCCGCAAGTTCGTGGGCGAGCGCCTGACCGTCACGCAGACCGAGCAGTGGGAGGCGCCCGCAGCAGACGGCTCCCGCGCCAGCAAGATTGCGTTGAAAGTCTCCGGTGCCCCGCTTGATGTCACCGCCGTCCAGCGCCTCGTAGCTGAAGGCGCGAACACCCGGATCGAGCTTGAGGGCAACGTTTCCTCCTCCGTTCCGTTCCTCGGCGGCAAGATTGCCGATGCTGCTGAGCCCATGGTTGGCAAGGCCCTGAACATCCAGTCCCAGCAGGCGCAGGCCTGGCTCGAAAGCCACTAGCATGCAGCTCCCTGCCATTCTGGGCTGGGTCCTGATCGTTGCCGGCGTATGGTCGCTGGTTGTATGGCCTCAGTTCCTCAAGCGCGTCATGAAGGACCCCCGGGCCCGCGACGCCGCCGGCAAGGCCACCAGGTTCCTCACTGTCCACGTCGTCCTGGTCACCATATCCATGGTGCTGGGACTCGCGACGGCGGCCATCGGGATCGCAGGCCTCGTTTCCTAGGTTTTCGCCCAACTGAGTCGCAGCAGTGCGCGTTTTGAGAGCTCATAACGCGCACTGCTGCGACTCAGTTGGGTAGAATGTACTTTGGTGTGCCGGGAAGTCTGGTCGGCGGTGTCTTTGCGATGCCTGCCCTTTGACCACTCGACCCACAGGAGCCCCCGTGGCCAAACAACCCCTGACCACCATTGTTTTCAGCCGCTCCAGCTACCCCGAGTACCGCCGGATCCTCTCGATCCTCCGAACAGAGACCGTGGGCGGCGCCCTCCTTTTGGCCGCCACGGTGATTGCGCTGATCTGGGCAAACTCGCCCGCCGCTGACGGTTACTTCGCACTACGCGACCTCAAAATAGGCTATGAACCCTGGCACCTGCAGCTGGGCCTGGGGCATTGGGCCTCCGACGGCCTGCTGGCCGTGTTCTTCTTCCTCGCAGGCCTTGAACTCAAACGGGAGTTCGTCGCCGGGGAACTCCGCAAACCTGCCCGCGCCGTTGTACCCGTGGCCGCGGCCGTCGGTGGAGTTGTCATCCCAGCCCTGATCTACGTCCTCTTCAACCTCGGCTCCGCCTCGGAGACACTCAAAGGCTGGGCCATTCCCACGGCTACGGACATCGCGTTTGCCCTGGCTGTCCTTGCCGTGATTAACACGCACCTTCCCGCTGCCCTGCGGACCTTCCTGCTGACTCTCGCGGTGGTGGACGACCTCATCGCCATCGGCATCATCGCTTTCTTCTACTCCACGGGGATCCAGCCGCTCATGCTCCTGGCCGCCTTGGTGCCGCTGGCCCTGTTCACGTTCCTGGTCCAGAAGAGGGTCCGCAGTTGGTACGTCCTGCTCCCCCTTGCCCTGGCGACCTGGGGTTTCGTGCATGCCTCCGGTATCCACGCCACCGTGGCCGGGGTGCTGCTGGGCTTTGCGGTTCCGGTCTTCAACAGCGGAAGAAAGGGTGAGCCCGCCCAAGGGCTCGCTGAGCACTTCGAACACCGCCTGCGCCCCTTCTCGGCGGGATTCGCCGTACCTGTCTTCGCCTTTTTCTCCGCAGGAGTGGCGCTGGGCGGGTTCGACGGCATGCGGGCAGCGCTCAGTGATCCGGTGGCCTTGGGAATTGTTGCGGCGTTGGTGCTGGGCAAGGCCGTTGGCGTCTTTGGCACCACGTTCCTGGTGACCAAAACCACCCGTGCGAGCCTGGATTCCAGCATTGCGTGGATCGACCTCTTTGGGCTGGCGTTGCTGGCCGGGATCGGATTTACCGTCTCCCTGTTGATCGGCGAGCTGAGTTTCGGCGCCGGATCTGCACACAACGATCATGCCAAGGTGGCCATCCTGGCAGGTTCCCTGATCGCGGCGCTGCTGGCCGCCGTCGTGCTCAGGGCCAGAAACCGGCGGTATCGCCTGGTTCAGGCAGAAGAACAACGGGACGACGACGGCGACGGCGTGCCTGACGTCTTCAGCCGCGCCTAGCGCCGGGCTGCCCTGCGGCTGCTAGGCGGGCTGCTCTGCGGCTGCTAGGCCGTTGCCTGGTTCAGCGCGTCCTCTGCAGCAACCCACGAAATCATGGCGCATTTAACCCGGGCGGCGTAGCGGGCCACTCCTTCGAACGCGGCAGCGTCTCCCAGAATCTCTGGATCCGCCTGCACCTTTCCACGCGAACGGAGGACTTCACGGAAGTTATCGATCACGGCGTGCAGTTCTTCTACCGACATTCCTTCGCCAAGGTCGGTCAACACCGAGGCCGACGCCATGGAGATGGAACAGCCCGCACCGTCCCAACTGATCTGCTTGACCGTTCCATCGGCAACAGCCAGGCGGAGCGTTACCTCGTCCCCACAGACAGGGTTGAGCTGGTGGGATTGCCCGGTTGATGCGCCCGTTGGGGCTTCCGTGTCCGCGAGCCCGCTGCCGTGCCGCTGCTTGGAGTGGTCCAGGATGATCTGCTGGTACAGCTGGTCAAGACTCATGGTGCTGGTTACCCGTTCGTGGAAGTTTGTGGGGAGCGGCTGCAATGTGGCCGCGTGGGTCAGGCCTGGAAATAGGCCCTAACGCCAGACACGGCGTCAAGGAAGGCATCGACGTCGTCCGTGGTGTTGTAAAGGTACGTACTTGCCCGGGTAGTAGCGGTCAGGCCCAAGCGGCGGTGGAGCGGCTGGGCGCAATGGTGGCCGACGCGGACGGCGATGCCGCGATCGTCAAGGAACTGGCCGACGTCGTGGGCATGGACACCGGCGACGTCGAAAGCTGCCAGCCCGATGCGTTCGGCCCCAGAGGCAGGACCCACTACACGGATGCCGTCGATGCCCTCAAGCCCCTTGACCAGGCGCTGACCCAACGTGGCTTCCCAAGCATGGATGCGGTCGATCCCGGTTTCGGACAAGTAGTTGATGGCAGTGGCAAGGGCAACCGCCTGGGAGATGCGCTGGGTTCCGGCTTCGAAGCGCTGCGGAGCAGGCAAGTACTCGGCGCGCTCCATAGTGACCGTAGTGATCATGGAGCCACCTGTGAGGAACGGCGGGAGGACGTCCAGGAGTTCCTGCTTGCCATACAGGACGCCGACGCCCGTGGGAGCCAGCATCTTATGGCCCGAGAACACCGCGAAGTCAACGTCCAGGTCCTTGACGTCAATGGGCATGTGAGGAACTGACTGGCAAGCATCCAGAACCACCAACGCACCCACGCGTCGGGCGAGAGCCACGAGTTCGGCAACCGGGTTGATGGTGCCCAGGACGTTGGAGGCGTGGGTGAAAGCCAGCAAGCGGGTCCGCTTCCCCACGATCTCTTCCGCGGCGTCCAGGCGAAGGCTGCCGTCATCGGTGATGGGAATGTACTTGAGCGTGGCTCCGGTCCGGAAAGCGAGCTCCTGCCAGGGGATCAGGTTGGCGTGGTGCTCCATCTCCGTGACCACGATTTCGTCCCCGGGGCCGATAGCCAGCTCTTTCAACGCCGAACTGCCACGGCCCTGCGCAGCCCACAAAGCGGCGTTGGACAACGCATAGCTGATGAGGTTCAGGCCCTCCGTGGCGTTGGACGTCCACACGGTTTCCTCGTACTGGGCACCAATGAAGTCCGCGACAGTTTGGCGGGCGTCCTCAAAGACCTCAGTCGCGCTCACCGCAAGTTGGTGTGCGCCACGGTGTACCGCGGCATTGCGTTGCTCGTAGAACTCCTGCTCGGCCTCGATCACGCTCAAGGGGTTCTGCGACGTGGCGCCGGAATCTAGATAGATCAACGGCTTGCCGTTGACCAGTTGGTCCAGGACGGGGAAGTCGTTCCGGATCCGCAGCACCTCCGCATTGTCCATGGCAGGAACCACGGACTGCTGCAGTGAGGCGGGAGTTGATACGACTGTCAAGGGGCGCTCCTTGGAAATCCTTCAGGGACACTCAATTATCCCACGGCGCGACGTCCCCGGAGATGTGCCGTACAGCACGTCAGTGTCCTGGAGTACGTCAGTGACCCGCAGTACCGGGCAGCCATCCCAGCGGCGGAGCAACATCGCTGTCGAAAGCCCCGTGCAGCCGCTCCATCAGGGTCCAGGCGCGGCGGCTCGCCGCGCTGCGGGTCCTTGCTTCATAGCCACTGGCCGCCCGGGCATAACAGAGGGCCGCCTGTGCGAATTGCCGGTCCCCGGAAAGGCTCTTGCCAGCAGATTCAAGCAGCTTGGGATCATTACCCAGCAAAGCCGATGCGAACATTCCCGTCGCCGCCGCGCCAGCGCCCCGCAACGAGGCGGCACGCTCACTCAGGCGGCGCTGCATTACGAGGTCCTCGACGGCGGACCTGCTTGCGTTGAGCATCATGAGGGTCAACGACTCGGCTTCCATCAAAGGACTGTGCTGGTCGTGGAATGCCTCGGCTACCGCAAACAAGTGGCCGGGCTTGCGCGAAACCTTGTCCTGGGCTGCCGCCACGAACAGGGCGCTGAGCTGGGGCAACAAGCCTATGTCAGACAGGCCGGCAGGGATTTCGCCGGCTGCGTCCTTCGCCGCCACCAAGCTCTGCTGCACCCTTGCCATGGCCTGCTCCGAATCACCGCACATCGTCGCGGAGTACGCCAGCATCGCCGATGCCAGCTGCAGAACCGGCGGCAGGCCGGCGTCGTGCAGTTCAGCCACAACGGGTTCCAGCGTACGCAAGGCGGCACGGGGAAGACCCTGGCTGAGCTGCGCATATCCCCGCGCTACGTCCAGGCACCAGGCCAGGTGCGCCGGCACCGCGTAGGCCCAGGGGCAATCCAGGAGGGCGTCCACCTGGCTCCATGACAGGTTATGCCGCAGGCAGACCACGTGGCGGAGCAGGACACCTGGCCGGAACATCTCCAGCGCGGGGTCGTCGCCGATGGCGGCCATGGCCGCGGAAGACTTTTCCAGCGCTTGGGGAGCGTCTCCGGAAAGCAGGAGTTGTTCGGCCTTGTGGACATTCCACATAACCCGGGCGGCTGGATCCGACGGTTCCTCCGGCCCCTGCGCCCCGCCGTCGGGCCTTGGCGGCATGGGTGAGGCCGCCCCCAGAAGGCTCAATGCCATCAACCGACGTGCAGCCTCGGCCTGCACCTCCGCCTGCGATCCTGTGCCCACCAACTCGCGCAACTCCGGTGCTGCTTCCTTGAGCTGGCCCTCGGCAATGAGTGCCCTGGCACGCAGCATCCTGGCTTCATCCCGGTGCCCTGGACCCTTGATGCCCACGGAAGCCCTGATGGCCAGCTCAGCGGTGGACGGTTTGTCAGCGGCGGGCGCTGCGGCCAGGATGAGTTCGTCGGAGAGGCTCAGCCCGCAATCGAGGGTCCATGTCATCCACCGCAGCATGGCGGGTGCGGAATCCGCCGTGAGTCCCGGCTCCTCGATGCCAAGCCGGAGCGCCGTGCTGCGCGAGCGGGGAACGGACAGCCGGATGCCCTCGCCCCTCAGCCATGAACTCGTTCGGACAAGCGGCGGCCTTCCGGGCACCACCCTGATGTGGTGTGCGTCAAGAAGGTGTTCCACGGTCTTCTGGCCGAAGCTGTGCTCAACGACATCCAGGGCCAGAGGCTCGGCGAGCGCAATGACCTCCAATGCCTTCAGTTCTTCAGCAGCATGGTGGGAGATGTCTGCCCGGACGTGCTCAACCACCCCGGGCCATTGGCAATGTGCCCGTACGTCGATGGTCCAGTAACCGTCGCGCTGCACCAGGAGGTGGGCGTTGCGTGCATCCTGGATCGCGAGGCAAAGGAGTCCCACGTTGAACCCGCACATCGCCGCCAGAAGACTGCTGGCGCGCCTTTGAACCTTTCCGCCCAGTACGTCCTCGCACAGAGCCTGGGCCTCACTGAACGTGAAGGGAGCCAGGAAGTACTGCTCCAGGAAGCCGTCTTCCCACAACTGGTACAGATCCGGCGGAAGCGGGCGGCGGCTGTCGGCCGTAGCTACCAAGGTGGCTCCGAATCCCGGCATCAGCTGCAGCAAAACGGCCAGGGACGCAGGGTCGACGAAGTGGATGTCGTCCACGAGGAGGACCAGTGGAGGCCGTTGAGGTTCGGGGTGGCGCTTGCTTCGACGCCGTGCAACCGGTGGTGTGTACAGGTATTCTGCTGGACCGAGGCTTTGGGTGAGCGCCCGCAGGACATGAAGTCCCGGGAGGGCCGTTTGTTCGCCTGAGGGCTCTACTGCGGCGCTCAACGCACCATAGACGGTTGTCTGGAGTTCCGGTTTGCCGGCGAAAGTGCGGACGTCCATGGAGTCCGGTAGTCCTGCTTTGATGGAGAGCAACAAATGGCTCTTTCCAGATCCCCTGTCGCCGATCACAACTATGCCGTTGGTGGAAGGAGAGGGTACTGCCGCGAGGATCAGATCCAGGATCTGCTTCCGGTCCGGGAATGTTGACGGCCTCAGCCCGACTGTGACACTGTCTTCGTCCAGCCAGGGGTCCGGCAACATGCACACTCCAATAGCAGCAGTCCCTTGGTCCGGGAGAATTTAGGCTTCCGCGATTTTGCGGGATCCCTGGCCTAGAAGCCGGCGACGGCTGGGGGGAGAGTCTCGGTCTCAGAAGACTCTGTCGCCGCCGGCTTCGTCCAGGGCCGGACCGCCTCTCGGCGGCCGGAGCATCGGCTCAAAGAGACCACCGATGCGGTATTTCGATGTGGAATTCGGGGGATGCTTGGGGCTTTCCTTCCTTCCAAGATCAGTTAACCGCGTGCCGGAAACCAGAACACCAGTAATCGGTACTCGATTAGTAGGGCGGTTTCCGGGCCCCGATACTCTGTTGTACTCAGTCCCTTGGAGGGGCACTACTTGGTCCGGGCAGGGACAGGGCGCGGGTTACTCCATTGATTGGTGGAAATTGGTGTAATACCGCACCCACGTGGTGTTTGCGGGCGTCCGGGGCTACTCAAATGGCCGCGCGTCAATTGCGGACAGCAGCCCCAAGGTCCTCGCGCCGGCGGATGCCCAGCTTGGCATAACTGCGGTACAGGTGGCCCTCCACGGTGCGGACGGAGACCATGAGCTTCTCTGCGATCTGCCGGTCAGTGAGTCCGGAAACGGCCAGCGCCACAATGTCCTGCTCCCGCCGGGTCAGGGGCACGGAACGGTCTACCTCGGTGTGGGGGTCGTGGAGCTGCGCGTCGCCCAGGCTGGCCTCGCTGACGTCGCGCAACACGGCCGCCTGCCGAGCCTCCGGCCGTTTGCCCTCTGCATCAAAGGCGATGGCGGCTTTATCGAAAGCCGTCGCCGCTGGCCCTGGCATGCCTCCGGCGGCCAGCAGGTTACCGGCGTTGACGAACGCATCGCCGGCGCCGTCCACTTGGGCGGTCGCCAGCATGTGCCAGCCGCCTGCCCATGCCCCAGCCATTGACGAGGCAGTTTCCTGGATGGCTGCCATGACCTGCACGTCCCCCAGCTCTGCCCTGAGGACCAGGTTCTGGAGCAGGACGCCCGGGAGTTGATGCAGATGCGTGGAATCAGGGAGGTTCCGCAGTTTCTCCAGCCCTGTTCCTTTCTTCAGATGCTCCTTGGCGGCCAGCGTGAAGATCTCAGCCAGGGCTTCAACATAGGCGCCACCGGCAGCCGGGACCACCACTGTATCCACGGACAGGCGTTGGGCCAGTTCGTTGTTTCCTGACCTGGCGGCAGCATAAAACGCCAGCGCGTTGCCCAGACGGCGCAACCTCTGCGGGTCCTTCACACGGAGGGCCTCCACCGCGGGAGTCAGCACAGCGGTGGCTTGTTCCAAACGTCCCTGCCGGAGCAAGGACAATCCTTTGAGCGCCTGGATATCGCCACCGAACGTTATCAGCCCCATGGCGGAGCTGGCGGCGTAGCGGTTCAGCGCGGTCTCGGCTGCCGCCCAGTCACCCGACTCCAGAGCGGCCAAGGCATAGCGGACCAGGATGAAGTCGGTGAAGTACAGGAGGTCGTCATGGTGTTCATCCAGCAACACCAGCGCTTCCCGGCCCATCTCCAATGCCTGCACCGCCTGGCCCTCCACCATCAGGAGCTCGCACTGCATGGCCAACAGGAAAAGCTGGTTCATGACGAAATCCGGCTCGTCCACGGCAAGACCGGCCTGGAACGTGGCAAGTCCCTCACGAAGCTCTCCATAGCGGCCGTCATGGGCCAGCGCCGCCAACTCCAAAGCTGCCGCATGCCGTCGGATCTGCTGGACCACAGGGTCCTGCGCGTTGCGGCCCGCCACCAGTGCGTCGGCGGCAGAGTGGGCGTCAGCCAGGATGTCACCCGAGCTGTCCCCCATTGCGGACCTTGCAGCTCCCCACAACAGTCCGGCGCCCAGGGGCCCGGAAGGATCCGCGTCCAGGAACCCGGCATCTTCCCCGAGCAGCTGCACGGCACTGCGGTAGTCACCGTCGTTGTATTTGACCATTGCCATCACGGCACGGGCACGGGGGCGCAGCGCTTCGGAGCGAACCTTGGCAGCGGCCTCCAGCGCGAGTGGATTCTGCAGGAGTTTTGCGGCGAGGAACGCCGCCCGCAGCAACTGTTCGTCGTCGACGTCGGCACCACAGTCCAGCGCCCAACTCACCATTCGGAGCAGACCCTCCGCCGTGGATGGCTCCGCGGGCAGGTGCTGCACCATACGCTGGCGGATCTGGAGGCTACGGGCCGGCGAAACGATGTGGCGAAGCGCCTCACCATACATCGGGTGCCACATTTTCAGCGGACTACCGGCGCCATTACTGGAAACCACGAGCCTGTTGTCCATCAGCGACCGCAGCGTATCCCTGCCCACAAGCGCGTCGAGTACAGCGGCGGGAACGGGTTCGGACAAGGCGATGATGTACATCGCCTCCCGTTCGGCCTCGCTGGTTCGCAGGACTTTGTTCCGAACCACTTCAGAGAGGCCCTCGCCGGTGCCGGATAGGGCCCTCGTGAGGAACCAGACGCCATTTCGACGCACCAGGTTTCCGTCAGCTTTTGAGTCTTCCAGGAGGCAACGGAGCAGCAGGGGGTTGCCCTCGGAAACAGAGTGCAAAACATCTGTGGTGCTTGCCATGACCGAGCCGCCCAAGGTTTTCCCGGCGAGCTCGGCCACTTCTTCCTTTTCCAGGGGATGGAGTTCGAAGCGCTCTGCCAGGCCGTCGTACCAGAGCTGGAGCAGGGCGGGAGGAAGTCCTGGCCGTGGCCTGCTGGTTGCCACGAGCCTCGCCCAGCCAGCCGTCACCAACTCGGCCAGAATCTGTGTGCTGGCCTCATCGAGGTCATGGGCGTCGTCTACAACCAGAAGGAGCCTTGCACCTTCGCTTCCGCGCCTTTTCTCGAACTGGGACCAAAACTCGCGGAGAATCGCCACCGGCGAGGTGGCCTGTTCCACAGGCAGGTCCAGGAGATAGGGCGCCAGGACACCGAACGGAACAGCGGACAGCGCGGGACTTCCGTGGATCCGCATCACCACCATTTCGCCGGCCAAGCGGGCGGCGATCTCTGCGGCCATGGCCGTTTTGCCGATGCCGGGATCGGCAAGGAGCAGGACGGCCCCCGCCCCCTCCTGCCTCAATATTTCAGTCGCGAGGTCCAACTCCGCGTCCCGGCCAACAAGGTGCTCAGCCTGCATGGGCACGCACCCGGTTGACGGAAACTACACTCCTCAACTCACAGGAGACCATTGAGCTCGCCTCGCGATGAGACGCCGAGCTTGGTAAACACTTGGTACAGGTGCCCCTCAACGGTCCGCACAGACACCCCAATATCCATAGCGATTTCACGATTGCTGACACCCTTTCCGGCCAGTTTGGCAATTTGCCGTTCACGCTCGGTCAACACCGGTGCGTCGCTTCGTGGTTGGATCGGCAACGCCGAGACCGATTGTTCCAGACGCTCAAGCCTAAGCTGTGCGGTCCGGGCAGCCGTGGTTTCACCGGCATTACGGGCAAAGTCCAAGGCCATGGCCACGCACCTGGCCTCCACCACCAACAAGTCCAGTGCAGCTGCGGCATCGGCGGCAGCCAGGAGAGAACGGGAACTCCGCTTCAGGGATCCGCGGGCAAGGTCGCGGGCGATCTCCGCCAAAGGGCCTTGACGGTTATTGGCAATTTCTTCCAGCAGTTTGTACTCGGAGTCCGTGCCCTCCACCGTGGCGCCGAAAAGGCAGATGCCGGCTGTTGTGAAGCGCTGCTTGGCGATGTCCTGATGGACCCTGGCCAGCAGTCGCTGTTTGACGTCCGGGTCCCCCATCCATCGCCCTGCCATTTCAGCGCAGAACTCGGCAACGGACTCGGAGAAATATGTTCCAACACCCCGGCAGGTGCGGTACAGGTCAAGGTACCGTCCGGCTTCGAGTGAATTCCCCAGCTGGGCATAGGCAAAGGCGGTAGCTGCGTAGGCAACCTTGACCATGTTCATGGCCGGGCGGAGCTCCAGCTGGGCGGCGGCGGAACGCAACGGTTCGATCGCGCAAGTGGGCTTCCCGGCGTAAGCGTAGGCAAGGCCAACGCCCAGTTCGGTGATTGCACCCCGGTACTGCAGGCGCGAAGGCGTGGAGGGCGTCCGCCGCATGAGCTCGATGCATTTCCGCCATTGACCGGACAGCAGCAGCACTCCGAAGGCATGCCGGGCGAAAGACTCCTCCAGCTGCGCCGGCCTGTCATTGTTCCCCAGCTGCCGGGACACAGTACGTGCCAGTTGCTGCGCCTCCAGTTCCCGGCCCATCACGCAGCGGGCTTCAATGAGGCAGAAAGCGGACTTGAGCCAGTGTTCCCGGTCCCCGGCCGGGTCCTTGGCCAGTTCCTCTTCCAGGACCTCGGCCACAGCTGCGTACTCGCCCATATACGTCTGGTATTCGTAGTTGCAAAGGAGGAGCCGGTTCCGGGCCCGAGTGATCATCTCTGGAGCGTATTTCTGCGGATTCGAAACCATGGACTCCAAGGTTTCACTTGCCGCCGCGATCACTCCGGGCACCATTGCCGAGCGGCCGTCAATCCATGTCATGGCCTGGCATTTGGCCGCTGTTACTTCTGCAAACTCCATTGGGTCCAAAGCTGTTAGGTGCCCCTCTGACACCTCGTCCAAAGCCTGGGCCGCGTGCAGGGGCAGATCCAACATGAGGTAGGCAGCTGACTTCAGGCGCTGCCCCGGCACCCATTCGGGGTCCTTCGGATCCAGGGAGAGTGTGCATTGGATGGCAAAGTTGGGATCGTAATCATCCAGGGCAGCCCGTCCTGCTGCCAGGGCATGCGCTGGCGACGGAGACGGTTCGTCCTCACAGGCATGCATCCACGCGGCGTAGCTCAGCAAATCCTGTGGAGCCAACCCGCCCAGCTCCGGCTCCTTGGGTCCAAGAAGCATCAGCCTCAGCTCGCGGCGGCGCCGGGTACTCAGCCAGCCCCGAACAACCTCACCCACGTAGGCATCGCGAAGGGAAACCCAGTGCTCGCCGTTCCGGTCAACGTTGAGCAGCCCGGATTCCTCCATCTCCACAAGTACTTCCGTGCCAAAGATCGCAGCCAAATCCACCAGTGTCGCGCGCTGCGCGCAGGCCAGGACCTCGACGACGGTCCGGTTGGTCTGGGGTTCGCGCGCCAACCTGGAACGGACAAAGTCCTCCACAACTGTGGCGCCTTCAAGCTTGATCCGGTCCCTGAGCGTCCACACCGAGTCGTTCAGGACGAGGTTGCCGGAATGGCGTTGCTCATCCAAGAGCGCGTGCAGGAGCATCGGATTCCCGCCGACGGCGGAGTGGAGTGAGCCAACCAGGGTCGAGGAGACGTAGTGGCCCAGCACGGAACCGAGAACCTGCTTCGTCTGTTCTTCGCTGAGCGTATTCAAATGGACTTCGCCCAGTTGATCCTCAAGTACCAGCCGATGAAAATCGGCGGGGAGATCGCTGGAGCGTTGAACAGTGGCTATCACTTTGGCCGTTCCAGTGGCCATCAGGTTCAGCAGCACGCCCGTGCTCATGGGGTCCATACCGCCCGCATTGTCCACGATGAAGACAGTCTGGCGGCCCGCGGCTTCTGCACGGATCAGGGAGGTAATCGCGTGGAGAATACCCGTGGGCGAACTGACGGCCTCGGACGGCAGCCTCGCCAGGAGGAATCCGAGGCACCCATACGGAGTCTGGCCATTGGCCACCGTGTTGCGCAATTGCAGGCTGTGGATTTTGGGGCCCAGCGAGGAAACGACTGCCCGGGCCAAGCCCGACTTGCCGATTCCCCGTTCGCCCGTGAGCACCACACCGTACGATTCCGGGGACTCAAGGTGCTTGGTGGCCCGGGACAGATCCTGGCTCCTGGCCAACAGCGACCATGTTTGCCGATCGGATGAACCGCCCACAAGGTCCGGAGCCGCAGCCCTCGCTGCGCCTCCACCGCCTCTGCTTAGCAACTCCGCCGACATTCGCATCCTTCGCTACAACATCCGCGACAGTCCCCCACCGCTTACCTGCGTACCATGCACACTACCTCCGGGCGCCGACAGTTTGGTAGGGCTAAGGGCGCCTCGAATCATCAGGCTTTCCTCAGGCTTTCCTCAAGATTTGCTCAAGTTCTTGCGGCATGATGCTTCTGCTGTGCCGCCAACAGCCCTTCATTCATGAGCAGTTCCACCGCATCGGCCGCCTCGTCCAGCAGAAACGGCAATTCCTTCTTCTCGGCGGTTGCAAAATCCCGGAGGACAAAGTCCGCGGTATCCATGCGTCCGGGAGGCCGGCCCACCCCCACCCGCACGCGCAGATAGTCCTTTGTTGCCAGCGCCTTGGAGATATCGCGGAGGCCGTTATGACCACCCTCGCCGCCACCAATCTTGAGCTTGACGGTGTTGAAGGGGATGTCGATCTCATCGTGGACAGCAATCACGTGATCCGGTGCAATGTCGAAGAATTTGCTCAAACCCGCCACAGGACCACCGGAAACGTTCATGTAGGTCATCGGCTTGGCCAGCACTACGCGGGGCCCGCCAATCCCCAGCCGACCCTCCACTACCTGAGCCCTGGTCTTGTGGGTCTTGAACTTGCCGCCCATCCGGGACGCCAGCTCGTCAAGCACCATCTGGCCCACATTGTGCCGGTTGTTGCTGTACTCGCTGCCGGGGTTGCCAAGGCCAACTATCAGCCAGGTGTCAGTCATGGTCTCATCCTAGGGAATCTGGTCAGGAAATCCGGTCAGCGAATCTGCTGGGCGAAATTGGAAGAAGAAAGTGGCCGGGACCCAAGGGGACCCGGCCACTCAAAAGGCGTTTGCCTATGCAGTCAAAGACTACTCAGCCGCTGCTGCGGTGGTTTCTTCTTCAGCTTCAGAAGCGGTCTCGGAGATACGGACCACCAGGGTGTCGCCTTCGGTGAGCAGGGTGGAACCCTTCGGCAGGACGAGGTCGGATGCGTGGATGTTCTCGCCAGCCTTGCGGCCTTCGATGTCAACCTCGACGGCGGTGGGCACGTGGGTTGCCTCAGCCTCAAGGGAAACCGTGGTGGCTTCGAGGCTGGCAACAGCACCCGGAACAACTTCACCGGAAACGTGGATGGCGATGTCGACGGTAACCTTCTCGCCGGCCTGGACGGTCTGGAGGTCAACGTGCTCGATGATCTGCTTTACCGGGTCGCGCTGGATGTCCTTGACGAGCGTCAGGTGCTGCTCGCCGTCGACGTCGATTGCCAGCAGGGCGTTGGAAACGCGGACAGCCAGCGTGGTGGCGCGGCCGGGCAGGTTGATGTGGATCGGCTCTGCGCCGTGGCCGTAGATGACAGCCGGGATCTGGCCGGCCATGCGTGCACGGCGGGCAAAACCCTTACCGAATTCGGTGCGCAGTTCTGCGGTGAGCTTCTGCTCAGACATGTGTACTCCTTGATTACTGTGGCGTCCGGGAAACTCCGGACAAGTCGATCAGCAAGGGCGGAGGTCTGTGGACCTTCTACGCCCGGCGACCGTTGCTGTCCAGCAGCAAGCCCGCCTGTGTCGAAGGAGATGCAGACCCAGTCGATAACGGAGACCCGCAATTCCGGTTCAAAACGCGCACCGGATGTGCTCTCCCTCGCCAAGGTATCCCCAAGAGTTTACCAGCGGATACCGTCATTACTGAAAACGGGCCATCCACACGCCCGGAGGCGGCGGATGACCCGTCATGTCAGTAGTCCGGCGTCAGGCTTTGCCGTCGAACAGGCTGGTGACCGAACCGTCGTCGAACACTTCACGAATGGCGCGTGCGATCAACGGTGCGATGGACAGCACCGTGAGCTGCGGGAAACGCTTCTCTGCCGGGATGGGCAGGGTGTTGGTGACAACCACTTCGCGTGCGCCGGAATCAGCGAGGCGCTGTGCTGCCGGGTCCGAGAAAACGGCGTGCGTGCAAGCGATGATGACATCCTTGGCACCGGCGTTCTTCAGGACCTGTACGGCGCCGGAGATGGTTCCACCAGTGTCGATCATGTCGTCGATAAGCACGCAGGTGCGGCCTTCAACCTGGCCAACAACGGTCTTGGAGACGGCCTGGTTGGGCACGGTGAGGTCGCGGCTCTTGTGAACGAACGCCAGCGGGGCACCGCCCAGGCGTTCCGCCCACTGCTCGGCGACACGGACGCGGCCGGTGTCCGGCGAAACAACGGTGATGTTGTCCGCCTCCACCTTGGTGCGGATGTAGTCGGCCAGCAGCGGGATCGCCATCAGGTGGTCAACGGGGCCATCGAAGAAGCCCTGGATCTGGGACGTGTGCAGGTCCACGGACATGATGCGGTCCGCACCGGCGGTCTTGTACAGGTCCGCTACCAGGCGGGCGGAAATGGGCTCGCGGCCGCGGCCCTTCTTGTCCTGGCGGGAGTACGGGTAGAACGGTGAAACAACCGTGATCCTCTTGGCAGAGGCGCGCTTGAGGGAGTCGATCATGATCAACTGCTCCATGAGCCAGTTGTTCAGCGGGGCCGGGTGCGCCTGGATGACGAACGCGTCCGTACCGCGGACGCTCTCAGCAGAACGGACGTAGATTTCCCCATTGGCGAAGTCATAGGCGTCGATGGGCAGGAGCTCGGTCTCCAGCTCCTTCGCGATTTCCTGCGCCAGCTCCGGATGTGCCCTTCCGGCGGCGAGAATCAATTTCTTCTCGCCGTGTGCGGTAATTTCGCTCATGCCTATTTGCCCTCTTCTGTGGTTGCTGGAGATTGTGAGGATGTGGAGGCGGGGGTCAGCAAGGACTCCTGCGCGGCCTGGGCCAGCTTCGCTGAGGTGGTGCCCGGGCGGTTGGCCAGTACCCAGCCTTCGGCGTTCCGCTGCGGGGCCAAGCTAACGGCGAGGGCTCCAGGCGGGACATCCTTGCGGATCACGGCACCGGCGCCGCTGTAAGCGCCATCACCCACGGTCACGGGAGCTACAAAGACGGTGTTTGAACCAGTCCGCACGCCCGAGCCGATCACCGTGCGGTGCTTCTTCTCGCCGTCGTAATTGGCCGTGATGTTGCCACAGCCGATGTTGGTGTCCTCGCCGATTTCAGCGTCACCTGCGTACCCGAGGTGGGACAGCTTGGAACCGCGGCCGATGGTCACGTTCTTGGTTTCGTAGAAGGCACCGATCTTGCCGGTCTCTCCCAGTACCGTGCCGGGACGGAGGTAGGTGAACGGTCCAACGCTTGCCCCAGCTCCGATGGTGGAACCCGAGCCGTGAGTGCGGATCACCTTGGCGCCTTCGCCAATGTTGACGTCGGTCAGCGTTGTATCGGGACCCACGACGGCGTCCCTCGCCACAGTGGTGGAACCGTGCAGTTGCGTATTGGGCAGCAAGCGGACGTCTTCATCGAGCCTGACCGTGGAGTCGATCCAGGTGGTGGACGGATCCACCACCGTCACACCCGCCCGCATCCAGGACTCGACGATGCGGCGATTTAGCTCGGCGCCGAGCGCGGAAAGCTGGATGCGGTCGTTGGCGCCCTCAACCTGCCAGCGGTCCTGGGTGACGACGGCGGCAACCCGGCCACCGGCGTCGCGCGCCAGCCCGAGGACATCGGTGAGGTACATCTCGCCCTGCGCGTTGTCAGTGGTGACCTGGGTCAGCGCGTTCCGCAGCACAGCGGCGTCGAAGGCGTAAATGCCGGAGTTGACCTCAAGGATGGTGTGCTCGGCTTCGCTTGCATCCTTGTGCTCGCGGATGCCGGTGACCGTGCCGTCTTCGGCACGCAGGATGCGGCCATAGCCCGAGGCGTCGTCCAAGACCGCAGTGAGCACCGTTACGGCGTTGCTCTGGGCTTCATGCGTTGCCACGAGTTCGCCCAGCAATTCGCCGGTCAGCAGGGGCACGTCCCCGTAGGTGACAACCACAGTACCGGTGAGCTCGGCTTCGGCGTCGAGGGCCTTGAGGGCAACCTCCACAGCGCGTCCCGTGCCGGGGATCTCGTCCTGGTCAACGATCACGGCTTCCGGATCCAGCGCGGAGACGTGTTCTGCCACGCGATCGCGCTCGTGCCGGACTACAAGGGCGAGTTTCAGGGGGTTGATGGAACGGGCGGCGAGGAGGGCGTGGCCCACCATGGAGAGGCCGCCGATTTCGTGGAGAATCTTGGGAGTCCGCGACTTCATTCGCGTTCCGGCACCTGCAGCCAAGACGATGACTGCTGCGGGACCGGTGGTTTCGGGGCTCACGTACTGGCTCTCCTTGCTCGGTTTTGTCCCGGGTAACCCGGCTTCGGAATGCTGCCATTCCAACTATGGACCCAGGCACCGTTCGAGCTGTTCCAGGTACAGAGTGGAGCGCATTTTCCGACCGTTCCGCCCATAGGATTCGAACCTATACTCCACGGCTCCAAAGGCCGGGGTGCTGCCATTACACCAGAGCGGACCGTGCATGCTTGCACCCCCAGGCGGCAGGGCCTGACGGTTTCCCGGATCACCGGGATGCACACACAAGAATCTAGTTTGCCATGACCTTTGCGTGGTTCGCGACTTGACCCGCTGTGATGGGTCTCCGGATGCCCTGTTACGGCCCTTCCCGATCAGCCGCGCAGCGGGTTAGGGCATGATGGACACGTGAGCAAGCGCACTGAACTTCCCCGGCCCGCAGCCGCCCTCGAGCCCTTGGGAGACCGCCCCATACGGTTGAGGATGACGGGACAACAGCGGCGCTCCCAGCTCATCGGCATTGGCCGGGCACTCTTCGCAGCCAAGGGCCTGGACGGCACCACAATTGAAGAAATTGCCGCCAGCGCGGGCGTCTCCAAGCCGGTGATCTACGAGCATTTTGGGTCCAAGGAAGGCCTCTACCGTCAAGTTGTCGAAACCGAATTCCGGATACTCCTGGACTCCATCACCGAGGCACTGAGCACCGAGGCCAAACCCCGCGTCCTAGTGGAGCGCGCTGCACTGGCACTCCTTGGTTACATCGAAGAGCGCACCGACGGCTTCCGGATCCTCATGCGCGATGCACCGCCCTCCCAGCCCGAGGGCGCCTTCTCCACGCTGCTCTCCCACGTCACCGCGCGTGTGGAACACCTGCTCTCGGATGAATTCGCCCGCCGCGGATTCAGCGCTGCAGATGGCGCCATGTACGCTCAGATGCTCGTCGGAATGGTCGCGATGACAGGCCAATGGTGGCTGGACAGTCGTGAGCCGGACAAACGCGCCGTAGCCGCTCACTTGGTGAACCTGGCCTGGAACGGACTGACCGGGCTGCAGAAGGAACCCGAGCTCCGCTCCGACGGCTGACCCCATCCCTCGTTACCTTTTTCGTAGCCCGTTTCCTGGTGCAGGATGTGGGTGTGCTGGCCTGCTGCCCCGGCATGATTGCGTTCCTCTGTCGATCCGATGATCTTGAGAGTGTTGTCACCGGGGTTGGTAGGTGCCGGGAGACCGCTGAT